>CAJLLB010000009.1 GCA_905207425.1 uncultured Collinsella sp. | reverse complement strand
CAGGGCGCCGACCACAGAGGCCAGACCGTACCAGTAGATCGTGATGGGGCCCGCCGAGATCGCGACGGGGTCAAGCATATGGTAGAGGTCGTTGAGCATATCGATCCCCTGCTCCCTACATACAAATGCGGCCGCGGGCCTTGCGCTCGCAGCCGCATATCTGGGCGTAACGTCTATGCGGAGCATGTCGTCCGCAGCTTTCGCATCTTAGAACGGCGCGTACTCGTCGTACAGGTCGTCGGTCTCGCCGGAAGCATTGACCTGCTCGACGCGGGTAACGCCGGGCACGTGCTCCTTCAGGATGCGCTCGATACCCATGGACAGAGTCAGTGCACTCATAGGGCAGCCGGCGCAGGCGCCCTGCAGTTCCAGCTTGACGACGCCCTCGTCGTCGACGCCCACATACTCCATATCGCCGCCGTCGGCCTGCAGGTTGGGGCGAATCTCTTCAAGAACCTTCTTAAGCAGCTCTTCGTTAACAGCCACAGGGGCTCCTTTCTCACAATAACGCGGGCACGCCCGCGGACAGAAGCTATGTTACTACAGCCATGTACCCGCTCACGAGCCGTCCATGCGCGCAGACGCGACCTTCACGAGTAGTCAATTTGGAACGGGGCTCTTTGAGCTGCGTTCGTCGTCAGACAGCGACAACGCATATTACTGCCGAGTCTGTCCCCCGGTACCAATCTGGACATCGACGATGACCTGGCGGTAGCTGATGCCACAGGAGTCGAGAATGCGGCGGCTGATGCGGCCGTCATCGGTGTCGGCATACTTATTGTCCAGGTAGACGACCTCGCCCACGCCCACCTGCGCCAGGATCTTGGCGCAGTCGTGGCACGGGAACAGCGTGACGTAGACCGTGGAACCCTCAAGGTCTTTGAGCGAGCCGCGGTAGTTGAGCACGGCGTTGGCCTCGGCATGCACCACGTAGTTGTGCTTATCCTGCAACGGGTCGTCGCTCGTGCCCCACGGGAAAAAGTCGTCGTTGAGCGCCGAGGGCGTACCGTTGTAGCCCACCGAAAGGATGCGGTGATTGGTGTTGGCGATGCACGCGCCCACCTGCGTGTTGGGGTCCTTACTGCGGCGCTGCGCGGCGATGGCCACGCTCATAAAGAACTCATCCCAGCTAATAACGTCGCGGCGCTTGCCCGACGCAGTTTGATGAAGATCGTCCGACATGGCAGACACCTCCGTAATCGCAACAGTTTGACCCATTGTAGCAGGTGGAAGGTGGAGACGTTTTTGTCCCACCGCCCCATCGCTACGCGCGACGGGGCTTTTGGTTGATGTGGTAGAGCTCGGCCAGGCCGCGAAGCGTCAACGCGTCATCGACCGTCAGGCTATGACCGACAAGGGCCGCAAGCGCCTCGGCATCGTCGCCGGTAATGACGATGGGCACATCGCCCTCCCCCGCGGCCTTGGTGGCACGCATCTCGGCGAGCACCATGTCGAGCATGCCATCGATGCGGGCCACCTCGCCCAAAACCACACCCGAGCGCATGGCTTCACGCGTGTTGCGGCCGATGACATGCGTCGGTGCTGAGGGCTCAACCTGAGGCAGGCGCGCCGCAGCGGCCGAGAGCGAACGGGCGCCGAGCGCCAGCCCCGGCGCGATGACGCCGCCGACAAAGGTGCCGTGTGCGTCGATGACCTCGATATTGGTCGTGGTGCCCAGGTCGATTACAATGCACGGCGAGCCGTAGACGGCGCGGGCAGCCACGGCGTCGGCGATGCGGTCGGGACCGATCTCGGCCGGGTCATCATAGTGCACGGGCATGCCGGTCTTGAGGCCCGGCCCCACGGTGAGCACGCGCCCCGTGCAGGTACGGGAAAGTGCTGCCTTCCATGGGCGCTCGAGCGCCGGGACCACACAGCTCAACACGGCCGCGGCGGGTGCGAGCACCCCGGGCACCCCTGCATCGGCGGCGAGCGCGCTCATGACCTGCACAAGTCGCATGCGCGCCTCGTCGGCCGTAATACGGGACGGCGTGGTGATCTCGCACGTCGCAAGCGGGCGCTCCTGTGCCGCGGCAGAATCCTCGGCAAACAGGCCAAAGCGGATGAACGTGTTGCCCACGTCGACCGTCAATATATATGCGCACCCATTAAGCATCGTCAGCGCTCCTTTCGTCTGTCCAGCAGTATATCGCCTACCTAAACCAGTCATCCCAAAATGACTAGCTTGCGGCTATACTGGTGCGCGGTCGCGCGCGAGCTCACGCGGCGGCCCTTGGTAACCCGACTTCCCGCGCCGTATCCGTAGCGGCGCTCCCGGGGGAAGCGGATATACGCAAAGGAGTTCTATATGAGCAATCCCTCGAACCGCACCTCGATGCGCGGGCAACTCACGCTGCGCGGCGTCGTCATCGGCGTCCTTGGCTGCGTGATCATCACGGCAAGCTCGGCCTACACCGCCCTCAAGATGGGCGCCCTCCCCTGGCCGATCATTTTCGCTGCCGTCATTTCGCTGTTCTTCCTGAAGCTCATGGGCAACGCTAGTCTCAACGAGGCCAACGTCACCCACACCATCATGTCCGCGGGCGCCATGGTCGCCGGCGGTCTGGCGTTTACCATCCCGGGCACCTGGATGCTGGGCTATGCCGACCAGATCAGCTGGCTCGACATGTTTATCGTGGCGCTCGCCGGCACCATCTTGGGCCTTCTGGCGACAGCACTCATCCACCGTCACTTTATCGTGGACGCCGCGCTTGAGTTCCCCACCGGCAACGCCGCAGCTCAGACCCTGCGCGCCACCGAGGCCGGCGGCAAGACCGGCAAGCAGCTCTTTGGCTCCATGGCCATCGCAGGCATCTACAGCGTGCTTCGCGACGCTCTGGGCGTGGTGCCCAGCATGCTGTGCACGCTCAATATCCCCGGCGTGACCTTTGCCATCTATAACTCGCCCATGTTGCTGTCCATCGGCTTTTTAGTGGGCTTCGCCCCCGTCGCCTTCTGGTTTGCCGGCGCGCTGCTGGGCAACTTTGGCATCATCGTCGGCGGCACCGCTGCCGGTCTGTTCGACGTCGTAACCGCGCAGGGCATCGTCAAGTCCCTGGGCATGGGTCTTATGATGGGCTTTGGCGTCGCCGTCGTCCTTAAGGACATCCTGCCGCAGGTCGCCGGCATCGTCCGTGGCCTCGCCGCCGACAGCTCCACCGACACCGACGAGCAGTCGCTCATCTCGGGCTCCCTTAAGCTCGACGCCGGCATCATCGGTCTGGGCACCGCAGCCATCGCTGTGGTCGTTGCCATCGCGCTCGACCTTGGCCCTGTCCCGGCCGTCATCGTCACGCTGTTCACCTTTGTCACCACCATCATGAGCGCTCAGAGCTGCGGTCAGACGGGTATCGACCCCATGGAGATCTTTGGACTCATCGTCATGCTCATCGTGGCTGCCTTCGCACAGCTCGCGCAGGTCAAACTGTTCTTTATCGCCGGCATCGTGGCCGTGGCGTGCGGCCTTGCGGGCGACGTCATGAACGACTTTAAGGCCGGCGCCGTGCTGGGCACCAACCCGCGCGCGCAGTGGGTCGGCCAGGCCATCGGCGGCATCGTGGGCGCCCTGGTCGCCGCCGCCGTCATGGTCGCGCTCGTCACCGCCTATGGTCCGGACGCCTTTGGTCCCGACAAGAGCTTCGTTGCCGCACAGGCAAGCGTGGTCGCCACCATGGTCTCGGGCATCCCGAGCGTGCCGTGGTTTGCGGGCGGCTTTATCGCCGGCATCGCCATGTACTGGCTCGGCATTCCGGCCATGATGATCGGCCTGGGCGTATACCTGCCGTTCTACATGTCACTCACGGCATTCCTGGGCTCCTGCGTCAAGCTCGCCTACGACAAGTGGGCCGCTCACCGCGACGCCGAGGCCGGTCTTTCGGACGAGGAGAGGGCTGCCAAGGATGCCGCCTTCCAGGAACAGGGTCTGGTCGTTGCCAGCGGCCTGCTCGGCGGCGAGTCCATCGTCGGCGTTATCCTGGCGTTTGTCTCCGTGGGCTTAAGCCTGCTGGGCTAAACCCAACAACAACGTACCCGTGCAGAGCGCGGGGTCGGAGACCATCCGGCCCCGCGCTTTTTTGTCTATTTGACTCTTATGATCCTCACAGCGTTTTTAGTCATGCCGATTGGCCTGACTTCCAGGTCAACAAACCTTTTCTGACACCTCGCTCAGCGCGGTGTAGAGTAAAGACGACAGACGCAACAAGCGGCTCAGAAGCCAAACGAGGTAAACATGGAACTCGATAGACAACAGCTCAAGCGACTGCGTGAACGCCATCACCGGCGCCATGGCATCCGCCCTGCCCATAGTGAGGCTGCCGAACAGGCTGGTCGCTTTTTAAAGCGCGCGTTCAACATTCGCGAGGGACGCGCGCCCTATCACGTGATCCGCAAGCGTTTTGTAAACGGGGCGCGTCTGACTGGCTCCCACCTATGCATCCTCATCATCGCCATGCTGATCGCAAGCATCGGCCTCGATATCGATTCGGACATCGCCATCGTGGGCGCCATGCTCATCTGCCCGCTCATGGGCTCGGTCCTTGCCATGGCATACGGTATTGCCACGCTCGACCGCGAGATTACCGTCGAAGCCGTCGCCAGCCTTGCGCTGCAGATGGCCTTTTGCCTGGTCACGTCCACGCTGTACTTTAAGCTCTCGCCCCTTGGCACCACCACGGCCGCCATCATCGACAACTCGACACCCACCGTCTGGGACCTTACCGTCGCACTCGCAGGCGGCTTTGCAGGCGGGCTGGGCAACTCGCGCGGCCAGGAACCCGCCACGCTCATCGCCGGCGTGGCCGTGGCGACCGCGCTCATGCCGCCCCTGTGCGCGGCGGGCTACGGCATCGCCATCGCAAGCGGGTCACTGTTTCTCTCGGCGCTTTATGAGTTTGGCATCAACGTGGTCTTTATCGCACTGGCTGCCGAAGCCGTGCTGCTTCTTTTGCGCGTGCCGCTCAAGCGCGACCTGAACGGCGACGGTATTGTGACCGCTGAGGAAGACGCCGAGGTCGACGAGCTGTCACGCAAAGTGCGCCGCCGCATCATCGTGGGAACGGCCATCTTTGCCATCCCCTGCATCGTTATGACCGCAGGCTCCATTGGCTCGGCGCAGGCCGGCGTGCAGGACGGCTACGGTGTCACCGAAACCACGCGCGAGCTTGCCGCGGTGCTGCCGGGCTTTAAGGATTACACCGTCGCCGTCGAGACCTCGGCCACCGAAGGCGACGAGGAGGGCATCGTCGAGCGCCAAACTGTCGCCCATGTGACAACGAGCGAGGCGCTCGGAACGCACGACCGCCACGTCGCCCGCAAGCTCATCGACCTCAACGTGCCCGAACTCGATCGCGTGGAGTTTGATGTGAAGTAATGCGGAGCATGGGATGGCTCCCGCGCACAGGCGCAAGTCGCGGCGAGGCTCAGACGCGACGCAGGCACATGCAAAAAGCGGGACGTAGTTCACGTCCGCGCCCCGCTCGCTGTTTTATTGCCGTGAATCAGACGTCCGCATCGACATCGCCAGACTCCACCGTAAACGCCGTATCGGTGCTCACAAGATAAAATCGGGTCACCTCAGTATTTCTAATTAGGTAAATCTGCCCCTGATTGCGTCGGCGCGATATATACGCAACGTGAACCGTGCCGAATTCTTCGCCGTTTTCCTTCTTTAATATCAGGATGTTGGGGTCATCCGTACGCTTAAACTGCCCGTCAACGCAGCTGCCGTCTTTGTCGACCAGTTGCCACCGATGGTTATCCTCTTCAAGAAAGGCCAGGGTTTCCAGACTCGTCTTGTCGTCCCGATAGAAACCATCAATGGCAAAACCTTCGGAAGCGCATTTCTGCATGTAGGACGTTTCTCGGCTTATAGCAAACAGCCCTGTAGCGCCTAGGAGCACAGCCAGGCAGACCACTGCAAGGGTTATCGAAATAGCACGGCGACCCATGTTAGACCAACCGATAGTTGTTTAACGGAGCGCGAAACATACCTGGAACCTCCGATATAAGGGGGAACGTCGCCAGCAGGCTGGCGACAACTATATGTTTCTGACATCAAACCATATGGCTGCCACTCACGGAGGGGGCATCGGCGAACGGCGTGTTTTCATACTCCATTGGTCAAACCTAAGCGCGGCCCTACAGCTCGTACTTGTACACGCGGTAGATGTACTTTTCGGCTTCCATCTCGTAGGTGGCGATGGGCAGTCCGTAGCGGTCGTCTCGTCGTTTGGCAGATACGTCACACTGTGTTGACCCGCGTTGAGCGAAAAATCGCCCTGGGCCTGCAATAACTTGTCTTCAAAGCCCGAGCCAGCCCAGAAATCGGGCGAGCCCACGGAAGGCTGCAGCAAGGTCATTTACGCAACATATGTCCAGCAAAAACGGGTGGTAGCCGACACGGCTGCCACCCGTTTGTCTTATATCCGGCTCGAAGCAGGCCAACTACTTCTTAATGCCGCGTCCCAGGCGCTCAGCGACCGACGCCACGGCACTCTCATCGACCGAGCCGCAGCTCACGCAGCCGTCATGGGCGCGCATCTGGCCGGTGACCTCGTCCATCGCGAGCGGCGCCACCTTCTCGAGCTTAAAGCCCTTGCCGGCGCGCATGTTCTCCTTCGCCACGCTGATCATGAGCTTAATACGGTTGAGCTGGTTGACCTCGGACGCACCAGGATCATAGTCAACCGCGACGATATTGCTCTCGGGGTGCTGACGGCGCAGCTCCTTGATCACGGCCTTGCCCACCACGTGATTGGGCAGGCACGCGAAGGGCTGCGTGCAGATGATGTTGGGCGCGCCATGGTCAATCAGGTCGAGCATCTCGGCCGTGAGCAACCAGCCCTCGCCCATGTTGTTGCACACCGAAAGCACCGTACGGGCCTTGTCGGCCATGGTGCCGATGCGCTCGGGCGCCTCAAAGCGGCGGGACTTTTCGAGCATCTCCTCCACCGGCGTGCGCATCCAGTCCACGAGTTTGATGAGCGCCTGCATGCCCGCACGCGTTGTAGCAGCACTACCCAGCTCGTCCTTCTGCAGCTCGGCGTTGCTCATGGAGTACAGGAAGAAGTCGAGCAGGCCCGGCACCACGGCCTCGCAGCCCTCGCGCTCGATAACGTCGACCACGTGGTTGTTGGCCGTGGGGTGGAACTTGACCAAGATCTCGCCGACCACGCCCACGCGCGGCTTGGTGCCCTCGCCCACAAGCGGCATAGTGTCGAACGCGCGGATGGCCTCGCGGCACAGCTTGGTGTAGTTGTGCCTGTTGAACTTAGGCGCCAGCTTGCGGGCGCGCGTCATGTACTCCTCGTAGAGCGCATTGGCGGCACCGGGCGTAGCCTCGTACGGGCGGCAACGATAGAGCATCTGCATCATCACGTCGCCAAAGAGCACCGCGTAGACTGCCTGCTTAAGCAGCGCCGGCGTAATCTTAAAGCCAGGGTTGTCCTCGCCCAGCGCCACGGCCGAAAGCGAGATCACCGGAATCTCTGGGTGGCCGCTCTCGCGCAGGGCCTTGCGGATGAGCGCGATGTAGTTGGTGGCACGGCAGCCGCCGCCGGTCTGACTGATAACCACGGCCGTCTTGGACAGGTCGTACCGACCGCTCTCGATAGCCTCCATGATCTGGCCCGTCACCAGGATCGACGGATAGCAGATGTCGTTGTTCACGTAGCGCAGGCCGGCCTCGACGGCATCGTGGTCAGTCGAGGGCAGCAGCTCCAAGTTGTAGCCAGCACCGCGGAACACCTCTTTGACCAGATCAAAGTGGATCGGCGCCATCTGCGGGCACAGGATGGTGTAGCCCTCCTCGCGCATCTGCTCGGTAAAGGGCACCTTGGGCCACGCGGTCGAAGCACTCTCGCGCTGCGCCTCGAACGTGTACTTGCGGCTCGCGAACGCGGGAGCGTCCGTGGAGGGAGCCACCGGCGCAGCATCGCCCTGCTCGTAGGCCTCGCCCGCGGCCGTGGCCTCTGCCAGGCGCTCGGCCTCCTGGTCCTTGAGCGCTGCCATGAGCGAGCGGATGCGGATGCGTGCGGCGCCCAGGTTGGACACCTCGTCGATCTTGAGCACGGTGTAGATCTTGCCGCTGGCCTCCAGAATCTCCTGCACCTGGTCGGTGGTCAGAGCGTCCAGACCGCAGCCGAAGGAATTGAGCTGGATCAGGTCCAGGTCGTTGCGCATAGTCACAAAACGGGCGACGGCGTACAGGCGGCTGTGGTACATCCACTGGTCGACCACGCGGATGGGGCGCTCGGGCTTCACAAGGTGCGCAAGCGAATCCTCGGTAAAGACCGCAAAGCCAAAGCTCGAGATAAGCTCGGGCAGGGCGTGGTTGATCTCGGGGTCGTTATGGTAGGGACGACCGGCGAGCACGATGCCGTGACCGCCGTGGTCCTCGACCCACTTAAGGGCCTCCTCGCCCATGGTCTGGATATCCTCGTGGAAGCGCGCATCGGCCTCAAAGGCAGCGTTGACGGCGGCATCGACCTCGGAGCGCGTGATCTTGGGACCGCGCACGCGACCGCGACCGGTCTCAGCATCGGCCACACGGTCGACGGCGAGCACCTGGTACAGACGGCGCTTGAGCTCGGTCTTGTCGTGATAGGGCACAAACGGGTACAGGAACTCGATGTTCTGCTCGCGAATCTCATCGATATTGAGCGCCAGCGCCGTGGGGTAGCTCATGACGATGGGGCAGTTATAGCAGTTGCCGGCCGTCGAATCCTCCTTGCGCTCCCAGCGCACGCACGGCATCCAAATAAAGTCGACATCGCGGTCGATGAGGTTCATCACATGGCCGTGGCTCATTTTTGCCGGGTAGCACACGCTCTCGGACGGCATAGACTCGATGCCCGCCTGGTAGGTCTTCTTGCTCGACTGGTCGGACAGCTGCACGCTAAAGCCCAGGCGCGTAAAGAACGCGTGCCAGAAGGGGTAGTTCTCGTACATGTTGAGTGCGCGGGGGATGCCGACGGTGCCGCGCGGGGCTTCGTCGGGGCTCAGGACCTCGCGGTTAAAGAGCAGCTCGTTTTTCTTTTTGAAGAGGTTGGGGGCCTCGGTCTTCTGCTTTTTATGGCCGGCGCCCTTCTCGCAGCGGTTGCCGGTAATGAAGCGCCTGCCGCCGCCAAAGTCGTTGACGGTAAGCTGGCAGTTGTTGGAGCAACGACCGCAGCGGACATGCTTTTGCGTCACGGTGAGGTGCGCGATGTCCTCGGCCGAAAGGATGGTCGAGGTGCCGTCGGCGCCGGCGCGATCGCGGGCGAGCAGGGCCGCACCATAGGCGCCCATGCAGCCGGCGATGTCGGGACGCACGGCGTGAACGCCGGTGAGCTGCTCAAACGCGCGCAGCGTGGCATCGGACATAAAGGTGCCGCCCTGGACGATCACCTGGCTGCCGATCTCCTTGGGGTCGCGCAGCTTAATGACCTTGAACAGGGCATTCTTAATGACGGAATAGGACAAGCCGGCCGCGATGTCGCCCACCGTGGCGCCTTCCTTTTGCGCCTGCTTGACGCGCGAGTTCATAAAGACCGTGCAGCGGCTGCCCAGGTCGACCGGGGCCTTGGCATGGATGGCGGCGTCGGCGAACGCGCGCACGTCCATGTTCATAGACACGGCGAAGCTCTCGATAAAGCTGCCGCAGCCCGACGAGCAGGCCTCGTTGAGCATGATGTGCTCGATGACGCCGTCCTTGACGCGCAGGCACTTCATGTCCTGGCCGCCAATGTCCAGAATGAACTCGACGCCGGGCAGGAACGCCTTGGCGCCGCGCAGGTGCGCGACGGTCTCGATCTCGCCGGAGTCGGCCTTGAGGGCCTCGATGAGCAGTGCCTCGCCGTAGCCCGTGGTGGTCACGTGGCCGATGGTGCAGTCGGCGGGGATGTGGTTGTAGAAATCGGCCATGATGACCTTGGCCGTGCCCAGGATGTCACCGTTGTTGTTGCCGTACCAGGTGTGCAGCAGCTGACCGTCCTCACCCACGAGCGCGGCCTTCATGGTGGTGGAACCGGCGTCGAGGCCGATGAACACGCGGCCGGTGTAGCCGTCGAGCTTGCCCTTGGGGACGACCTCGGTGTCGTGGCGGTTCTTGAACTCGGCAAAGTCCTCGTCGGTGGCAAAAAGCGGATCCAGACGCTCGACCTCGGCACCCTGCGTGTCACCCAGGGCATCGATAGCCTCGATGAGCTGCGGGAACGTGCTGAGTTTACTGGACTCGTGCGCCATGGCGGCGCCGCTCGCCACAAACAGGTGAGCGTTTTGGGGCACGATACGGTGCTCCTCGTCCAGGTTGAGCGTGAGGTAGAAGCGGTGGCGCAGCTCGGAGAGGTACTGCAGCGGGCCGCCCAGGAAGGCGACGTTGCCGCGGATGGGACGGCCGCACGCCAGGCCCGAGATGGTCTGGGTCACGACGGCCTGGAAGATAGAGGCGGCGACGTCCTCGGGGCGGGCGCCTTCGTTGAGCAGCGGCTGAACGTCGGTCTTGGCAAAAACGCCGCAGCGGCTGGCGATGGGATAGATGGTGGTGGCGTTGGCCGCGAGTTCGTTAAGGCCGCTGGCATCGGTGTGCAGCAGGGTTGCCATCTGGTCGATGAACGCGCCCGTGCCGCCGGCGCAGGTACCGTTCATGCGCTGCTCGATGCCGTTGTCGAAGTAGATGATCTTGGCGTCCTCGCCGCCCAGCTCGATGGCGACGTCGGTGGCCGGGATGAGGGTCTCGACGGCACGCTTGCTGGCGATGACTTCCTGGACAAACTCCAGGTCGAGCCACTGGGACAGCAGCAGGCCGCCCGAGCCGGTAATGGCGCAGGTCATCTGGGCCGTCGGCAGCACGGTCGCGGCGCCCTCGAACAAGTCGCGGGCGCAGGCACGGACGTCGGTGTGGTGGCGCTGGTACTTGGCGTACACGATCTGGTTGTCGTCGTTGAGCACGGCGAGCTTAACGGTGGTGGAGCCCACGTCGATGCCCAGGTGCAGGTTGCCGTGGGCGTTCTCGGGGTTGAAGATCGCGCCTTCGGGGGCGTGGGCGGCAGTGGCGGCTACGGGCTCAGCGGCGGCGGGCTCGTTAGCGACGGACGTCTCCCCTGCCGCGTTCTTGGCATCGGCAACCGCCTCGGCAACTTTCTCGGCAGCCGCGGTCGCGGCCTTCTGCGCGGCGTCCATCACGGCGGGCGCGGCCTCACGCGCGGCAGCGACCATACGGTCCTTAATGCCCTCGACGAGTTTGCTCATCTGTCTCTCCTCTTAGTTGTTGGACTCGATGGTTGCGGCGGTGTCGACCGCGTCCTCGAGCTGCAAGTTCAATAGCTTCATGCCGTATTCCGGCACGTTGATATCGATGGGTTGGCCATATAGGTCGCCGGGACGCACAAAGGCGATAACCGTCATAATGCGCGCCATGGCTTCGGGCGATTCGGTGAGCCCACGCTCAAACCAGCGCTGGATCAGGCCGACCTCGGCACTCACGACGTAGGTAACGTAGTAGTCAAAGAATGTACCCAGCGCCAGGCCCAAAATGCCCGTCTGCGCACGAGGCACCACGGCCTCACGCGCGGTGTCGATGATCCTTTTAATGAAGGCCTGGTCGCCGCCCGGACCCAGCAGCGATCCGATCAAATCGCGGTTGGCCGCAAGGTAGCGCAGCAACTCAACCGAACCGGGCGCCGGCTCGAGCTCATCGATGTTGTGATAGAGATCGGGCAGTTGAGCCGCAGTGATGAGCTCAATGCGCTCACGAATCTCGGCCAGCAAGCCATCCTCGATTTGATTGATAAAGTCGGGGATATCGCGGTAGTGCGAATAGAACGTGCGGCGCGTAAGGCCAGCGCGCTCGGTGAGCGACGCGACATTAATGCGCGAAAGGTCGCCGCTTTCGGCAAGCTCGCTGGCAAGTGCCTGGCGAAGGGCACGCTGCGAGCGAAGGGACCGGCGATCGCATTTCTCGAGCTGGGACAAGCGTCCTCCTTGTTCCTCAACCTGTGCGCTATTGCACAGTGCGAGTATTATTGCACACCGTGTGCATCAACACGTAAAGGCAATATTTGGGATGTGACGAAGGGGCAGTCCTTTTGTCGCATTATTCGATGATGGCGCAGGAGTTCTGCTTATGCATGGTGGCGAGCATGTGTTTGGGGACGGCGTGAACCATGCAACTGCCGATGGTCGCACTAGCGGCGGCCTTAGCTGCATCGCTTGCGTTTTTGGTCGCGTAGCTATGGCGGAAGCGTTTGAGCATGGCAATGTCGTTGCCGCCGTCTCCGTAAACCGCGACCTCGTCCTCGGCAATGCCGTAGTAGCCCGCCAGCCAGGCCACACTCTCGCCCTTGTTGCACGCCACGTCCGTGATCTCGAACATCACCGGATCAAACGGCGCGTTGACCACGCGGTCCGAGCGCTCGGCCAAATACGCCTTAAGGTCGCGCTCCAGCTCGGGCGAGGTCACGCGACAGTTGATCTTGCACACATCGTGGCGCAGGATGTCACCGATCGACTGGTCGAAATACTGTTCCTCGTGATACCCCCCACGTGCACGCATGCCGCGCATCACGATGCGCTTGATAGGACTGTCTTTTTTAAAGCCTGCCTGGTGCATCTCGAACGATCCACTCGAGAACATGCCATCGGGCGTGGAGCAGTCAAAACAGATATCCGGAAACTCCTTGAGCAGCTCCTCGGTAATCTGCGAGTCGATGGTCCAGGTCCTGAGCACCTCGCCATGGCTGTCGCGCACGATGGACCCATTGGAGCAGCAGGCGTCGAGTGCCAAACCTGTAAAGCCATGCTCGCCGATTGGCAACGTCGAGCGTCCGGTCGCGGGAACCACATGCAGGCCAGCCTCGGTCAGCTCGCGAATGGCACGGCGGATGGTCCCATCCGCCTCGTGCAGGGCGTTCAGCAGCGTTCCGTCTAAGTCACTCGCAAACATCTTGATCATGGGCATGCCTCTCCTTCGTCTGCACGATATTGTAGACGAGAACGGGCGCGCCCCAAGAGAGGCGCGCCCGTCAGGCGAAAGATTGTCCTACACCGCGGCGGGACCGTGTTCGCCGGTACGGATGCGGATGACTTCCTCGACCGGCTCGACCCAAATCTTGCCGTCTCCAACGGTGCCGCAATCTTGGAAACGGCGCGGCAACGGACGCGAAACGGACGGGAAATACGCGAGCAAGGAAGCCGTGAGCGCGCCCGTCCCGGCTAGTGGCGGAACAGCTCGCGGGCTCGGTCGCGGAGATTAGTTGCTCGAATGACGCCTTCGTAGCGATTGATGCGCAGACGCGGGAAGGCGTTAAAGAAGCGTAGGTCGCGGCGGCTGAGCGACACGCTTGGCACCGGACGGCTCATGCGCTTGCCGGCAAGGCGACGACTGAGCGACGGACGCGGCATGTTCGGCGCGGCATCGGCCACGCGGCGGGCGGTGTCTGCCCCTTTGCGGGCGGCAAGCGCCAGGCCGCGAGCACCATCCGCGATAAACGTCGGCATCGAAGCCTTCTCGCGCAGGGCATCGAGCGCGGCGTCACCCAGCTCGGCCAGCCACGCGTTAACGGCACGGCTACGGATGTGCGTCTGTGCCACCGAGTCAATCGTAGAATCGGGAATACGTTCGAGCATTGAGTCCGAGGCATCGGCAAGCGACTCGTTGATGCGGTCGGCAAGGTCGGCCCGGACGCGCTCCAGCTGATCAGACAGACGCCGCCAGCTCGCCAACGAGCACACCGCGTCGACCATCATCGCGACCGCGACGATAAAGGCGGACAGTCGCACAATCAGCACCGGCAGATGGCCAAGCAGCCCCAGCAATGCCGGCTCCACTAAACGGCAAATACACAACGCACCCAGGCCAAACGCGCAGGCCCAGTACAGGCAAATGCGTCCGTGCAAGTTAAACGGCAGGTGCGAGTAATCCCAAAAGCGAGCGCCCGTTGTTTTTTCCAACAGCACGCCTACGCTGTACTCAATCACGCTGCATACGAGCGCTGCAGCGACAAACTGGCTCGATGCATCCGGAATCCCGCGCAACAGCAGCCAGCAGGCAATGCCGCCCGCGCCATAGATGGGGCAGCACGGTCCCAGCAAAAAGCCGCTGTTGGCAAAGCGTCCGTGGTTGAGCATGGCGCAGACCGTCGACTCCCATGCCCAACCGCAAAAACCGTAGAAGGCAAACGAGAGCACCAGTGCCGAGAGTGGGCAGGCGGCAAGCGTCGCGCCGCCAAACGCCATATCAATCGCGGTTTCCACCGTCTACCCTCTCCTCTTTTCACTCGATGCTTTACTCACGCTATCGTCCGTCTCGTCCTTGCGCGGCAGGCGGCCGGCGACCGTCTCACGCAGAGCACACCATTTATCCGCCAGACAAACAATCCACGCCTCGCGACACGTCGGCGGCACCGGCACCAGCGGAAACATATGCCGCACGATAATATTCCGCTCTCGCGGCGTCAGCTCAAAATCTTCCTCGGCACGCGCCAGGGCAAAAAACGGATGTCGAAATCCGTGCAGTCGATGGCTCGGGTCGGGGTCGTGCCAATCATAGAGAAAGTAGTCGTGCAGCAAGGCCCCGCGCAGCAGCGAGGCACGGTCGATCGAAATGCCAGCACGGCCCAAGTGCTCGGCAAAGGACAGACTTGCCCGTGCCACCGAGGTCACATGTGCATAGACCGTCACGTCGCCATGCTGGATAAACTCGCGCGTCAGGTCCAAGCGGCCCGCCTGGGCGAGCTGGCGGGCGGCATCGTCGACCTCGTGCGCGATTTTCTCGGCACGAACGGCATCGGACATGCTGCCTCCTTCCAGCGGCTCACGGCGGCAAGCCACGGCCTGCACGTATTGAAAAAATCATCATCGAATCTATCAGTATGGCATCGGACAAAACGTTTTGCCCCACCAGTTGTCGAATTACCGCGCCGCCGTCACATATCAAACGCCAAAATGTGCGAGACTGTCTTGTGCAATTGTGTCGGCCGAGGGAGCGCCGGCGCTCGATTCGCATGGAGTAACCCACAACGATGCTGCTTACGCAAACGACAACGCCCGAGGACGTCAAGGCTCTCGACCGCGCCGAGCTTCCGCTGCTCTGCGGCGAGATTCGCCACGCCATCCTCGAAAGCTCCGCCGCTGTCGGCGGACACGTTGCCCCCAACCTGGGCGTCGTTGAGCTTACGGTTGCGCTTCATCGCGTGTTTAACTCCCCTATCGACAAGATTGTCTTTGACGTTTCGCACCAGACCTACGCCCACAAGGCGCTGACCGGGCGCGCGTATACCTATATCGATCCGGAACGTTTTGGCGAGGCTTCTGGCTTTGCCAATCCCGACGAGTCCGAGCACGACCTGTTCGCCATGGGCCACACCTCCACATCGGTGAGCCTGGGCTGCGGCTTGGCACACGCCCGCGATCTGGCGGGCGACAGCTACAACGTCATCACCATCATTGGCGACGGCTCGCTTTCGGGCGGCTTGGCGTTTGAGGGCTTCAACAATGCCGCCGAACTCGACAGCAACCTGATCATCATCGTCAACGATAACGACCAGTCCATCGCCGAGAACCACGGTGGCCTCTATCGCAATCTGGCCGAGCTGCGCACCAGCAACGGCACCTGTGAGCGCAACGTTTTCCGCGCGATGGGACTCGACTACCGTTATTTGGACGCCGGCAACGACGTGTTGGCCCTGGTCGACGCGCTGCAGGAACTGCGCAATATCGATCATCCCATCGTGCTGCACGTCTCCACCGCCAAGGGCAAAGGCTTTGAGCCGGCCCAGAGCGACCCCGAGCACTGGCATCATGTGGGACCCTTCGATATGGCAACCGGCCGCAAACTTTGCCCGGGTCATCCGAGCGAGCCCGCGCCGCGCACCTATGCCGACATTACGGGCGAGGCGCTCAGCGCCGCCATCAAGCGCGATCCGCAGGTCGTGGGCATCACGGCCGCCACGCCCTACATCATGGGCTTTACACCCGAGCTTCGCGCTGCCGCCGGCAAACAGTTCGTCGATGTGGGCATTGCCGAGGAGCATGCCGTGACCTTTGCCACCGCGCTCGCCCGCGCCGGCGCCAAGCCGGTCTTTGGCGTGTACGGTACGTTTTTGCAGCGCGCCTACGACGAGCTGTGGCACGACCTGTGCCTCAACGACGCCCCCGCAACCATCCTGGTGTTTGGTGCGTCGATCTTTGGCACCACGTCCGAGACGCACCTTTCGTTCTTTGATATTTCCATGCTGGGCGCTCTTCCCAACATGCGCTACTTGGCGCCGGTCTGCATGGAGGAATACCTGTCCATGCTGAGCTGGTCGCTCGACCACCGCGAGCATCCCGTGGCGATTCGTGTACCTGGTATTGGCCTGGTGAGCCGTCCCGATCTGGCGCCTGCCGAGGACACCGACTATAGCGCCGTTCGCTACAACGTGGTGCGTCAGGGCCGCGATGTGGCCGTGCTTGCGCTCGGCGACTTCTTTGAGTTGGGCGAGCGCGTGGCAAACCGCTTGGCCGCCGAGTACGGCATCGAGGCCACGCTCGTCAACCCGCGCTTTGCAACCGAGCTCGACCGCGAGTTCCTCAACAGCCTTGCCGCCGAGCATCGCGTTGTCGTCACCCTCGAGGACGGCGTCTTGGACGGCGGCTGGGGTGAGCGTGTGGCATGTTATCTGGCATGCACGCCGTTGCGCACGCGCACCTTCGGCATCGCCAAGGGCTTCCCCGACCGCTACGACCCCAACGAACTGCTCGCACAGAACGGCATGACGGTCGAGGATATGGCCGCCGAAGCCGCAAGGCTACTGAACGAGTAAGAAAACCTCCGCAAGGGAAGCACCCCCGCGGAGGTTTTTATTTTCGCGGCGCGATTATCTCGATTCGTAACATCTAGGGCTCGACTTCCCGTCTAACTGTTACAGATCTAGACAAGACGTCTTAGTTCCTGACCTTTGTCTCAATCTGTAACAGATAGAGACCTTTTGTCCGTCCAGATGTTACAGATTGAGATAAAGCAGCGAGACATGCCGCTGCATCGGTCAGAACCACCACAAAGGTGCCTGTCCCTTTTTGTTAGGTACAATAACCCATAAGGTAGGTATGTTTCTGAGTTATTTCGTGTTGACCCATTTGAGCGCGATAGGGTATAACTCTACTCAACCGCTAGGGATTTTATTGAGAAAGGTGTTCTACCATGAGCAAGAACCTCTCCCAGCAGGTCGTTCTCGACCGCCGCGGCTTCGTTGCCGCCACCTTCGCAACCGTCGCCGGCCTTGGTCTTGCCGGCTGCTCCGACACCAGCACCGAGGCCGACAAGGGTTCCGCCGCCGGCTCTTCCAAGAGCTCCAATGATACCGAGGCTTCCACCACGCTCGACGCTAAGGCATTCGACAAGCTCGTCGACAACGGCCCCAAGGCCGATGACGACGCCATCGCCGCCAGCACCTGGGCCACGGCCGTTAAGGACGCCGGCGTCTTTAAGATCGGTGGCGTTCAGACCTCCACGCTCTTCTCCCTCCTCAACGAGAAAGACGGTCAGACCCGCGGCTTCGACGCCGGTATCGCACAGCTCCTGTCCAACTACATTCTGGGCGAGAACAAGGTCGAGATCACCCAGGTAACCTCGGACACGCGTGAGTCCGTCCTGCAGAACGGCCAGGTCGACGCCGTCTTCGCCACCTACACCATTACCGATGAGCGCAAGAAGCTCGTCTCCTTTGCCGGTCCCTACTACTACACCCAGCAGGCCATCCTGGTACTCGCCGATAACGACGACATCAAGAGCGTCGACGACCTGGCCGACAAGAACGTCGCCGTCCAGTCCGGCTCCAACGGCCCCGCCATCCTGGAGGAGTTCGCTCCCAAGGCCAGCCAGCAGGAGTTCAAGACCGACGAGGAGGCTCGTCAGGCACTCCAGCAGGGCCGCGTTGACGCCTACGTCATCGATAACAACATGCAGCAGAGCGCCCTGGTCCGCGAGCCCGGTAAGTACAAGATCGCCGGCAAGCCCTTCGGCAGCAAGGAGCCCTATGGCATCGGCCTGCCGCTCGATTCCGACGGTGTCGCCTTTGTCAACGACTTCCTTAAGAAGATCGAGGACGATGGCACCTGGACCGAGCTGTGGCAGATCTGCATCGGCGACCGTACGGGCGACACTAATGTTCCCGAGCTGCCCGAGATCGGCGCTTAGGCAGCGAGCCTGGTAACGGCCGCAACGAAACCATATGGAAACGCACGATGCGCTTTATTGCGGTAAACTGTTTCCTCACAGAGTTGTCGGGGCTTCCGTACACACGGGAGCCCCTTTCCTTATCGGCGGGAGGTCCGCATGAGTCTCTCCGAACTCTGGTCGCTCTATGGCCAGAACTATATCGACGCGCTGCTAGCAACCTGGGGCATGACGCTTGAGTCGTTTGCCATCGCCATGGTGCTGGCCGTCGCCGTCACCGTGATGCGCGTGTCGCCGCTCAAGCCGCTGCGCGTCTTTGGCGACCTGTATGTCCAGGTCTTCCGTAACATCCCCGGCATCGCACTGCTCATCATCGTCGTCTATGCGCTGCCGCCGCTCAAGGTCGTCCTGCCCTACCGCACCTGCGTTATCGTCGCCACGGTCCTTTTGGGCTCGGCCTTTGGCTCCGAGAACTTTATGAGCGGCATCAACACCGTCGGCGTCGGCCAGGTGGAAGCCGCCCGCTCGCTGGGGATGAGCTTCAGCCGTATCCTCGCCAAGATCGTGATTCCGCAGGCGCTGCGCTCGAGCGTGCTGCCCATGACCAACCTCTTTATCGCTGTCATGCTCACCACCGCGCTCGGCAGCCAGGTACCGTTGCAACCGCAAGAGCTCACCGGCGTGGTGAGCTACATCAACACGCGCTCGCTCGGCGGCGTCGCCGCGTTCTTTATCTCGGCGCTCGGCTACCTGGGCACGGCCTTTGTGGTGAGCCACATTGGCAACTACATTGATAAGAAGGTGAGGATCCTCCGATGAGCAAGCACTCCACCTCCGCGCTCACCATGCGCGATGCGCTCTACGAGGCTCCCGGCCCCAAAATGCGCGCCAAGATTCGCATCGGCACCGCCATCTCGCTTGTTGCCGTCGCCGTGCTCTTCGCCCTCGTGTTGCAGCGCTTTTATGTGACCGGCCAGCTTTCGGTCCACTATTGGTATTTCTTTACGCACCTCACCACCTGGAAGTTCCTGCTTGCCGGCTTTGAGGGCACCGTTAAAGTCGCACTCACCGCCGGCGCCATCGCGCTGGTGCTGGGCTTAGCCCTTATGCTCGGCCGTACCAGCGACATTAAGCCGCTGCAGCTGGTCTGCCGCGTGCTCACGGATTTCTTCCGCGGCGTGCCGAGCCTGCTGTTCATCTACTTCTTCTTTTTGGTGCTGCCCCAGTACAAGATCGCGCTGCCGTCGTTTTGGATGCTCACGCTTCCCGTCGCGCTCGCTGCCGCCGGCGTACTCGCCGAGATCTTCCGTGCCGGTGTCAACGCCGTACCGCGTGGCCAAGTCGAAGCCGCCCAGGCACTCGGTCTCTCCAAAGCTAAAATCACCTTTAAAATCGTGTTGCCGCAGGCCATTCGGTTTATCATTCCGTCGTTGATTTCGCAGCTTGTGGTCGTAGTCAAAGACACCACCGTCGCCTATGTGGTGAGCTACCCCGACCTCATGCAAAATGCCCGCGTGCTCATTACCAACTACGACGCCCTCGTGTCGGTCTACCTGGTTATCGCGGTCATCTATATCCTCATCAACGTCGCGATTAACAAGGCTGCTGTCTACGTTTCGCACAAGACCGGCGCGACCATCATCCGCTAACGCTTTACCATTTCGAGTCATAAGGAGCCGAGCACATGGCACAGAGCACCTCTTCCACCGGCAATCAGCCGCTGATCGAGCTCAGACACGTCGATAAGCACTATGGCGATCTGCACGTCCTCAACGACATCAATCTCTCGGTCGACCGCGGCGAGGTCGTCGTGGTGATTGGCCCCTCGGGCTCGGGCAAGTCGACCATGTGCCGAACCATCAACCGCCTGGAAACCATCGACTCGGGCGAGATCCTCATCGAGGGCGAGCCCCTGCCGCAAGAAGGCAAGGATCTTGCCCGCATGCGTGCCGAGCTGGGCATGGTGTTTCAGCAGTTCAACCTGTTCGCACATATGACCGTACTGCAGAACGTCATGCTGGGACCGGTTGATGTGCTGGGCGTCTCCAAGGACGAAGCCCGTGAGCGCGCCATGGACCTGCTGGGCCGCGTGGGCGTGGCCGAGCAGGCCGATAAGGTGCCCGCACAGCTCTCGGGCGGCCAGCAACAGCGCGTAGCCATCGCCCGCTCGCTTGCCATGCAACCCAAGGCCATGCTCTTTGACGAGCCCACGAGTGCCCTCGATCCCGAGATGATCAACGAGGTACTCGAGGTCATGGTCCGTCTGGCCCAGCAGGGCATGACGATGATCGTCATTACGCACGAGATGAACTTTGCCCGCCGCGTAGCAGACCGCGTCGTATTTATGGCCGACGGCCAGATCGTGGAAACCGGCACACCCGACGAGTTCTTCGACCATCCCCAGACCAAGCGCGCCCAGGACTTCCTCAACTCCATCAAGGGCCACTAACCCAATTGCCACTCGGGCAAATTCATCAGTAACGTTTGCCCCGCGCCACCCCTGTGCCATGTCCACCCGGATTCGAAAGCCGCAACCATGATCGGAACCCGCACCTCATCGTCCTACACCCCGCACGTCGACGTTGCCCCCGCCGACCGCCCACTCATCCTCGTCGCACCGCGCTGGGAAGAGGCGGAGCCGTTTTTAACCGAGATGCTCTCCCCCAACGAGGAAATCGCAAGTGTCTTTGTCGATGCCATCCTTGCCGCTGGCGGCCTGCCGCTGCAGATGTCCATCACCGAGGACATTGAGGTCATCCGTCATTACGTCGATATCGCCGACGGCATCGCCATCCCCGGCGGCCCGGATGTCAACCCCAAGCGCTGGGGCGACGAGCGACCCTACGACCCCACCCTCTGCTGCGAGATCCGCGATAGCTTTGAGTTTAAGCTGGTCGGCGAGGTGCTCCGCGCCAAAAAGCCGCTCTTTACCACCTGCCGCGGCACGCAGCTGCTCAACGTCGCCACCGGCGGCACCCTGTGCATGGACGTGCCGAGCCTGGGCGCGCGCGAGGGCCGCACGCAGTGGCGTCATACCCACGTACTCAACGATCCCGTGCACCCCGTCGAGGTCGTACCGGGCTCGCTGCTGGAGCGCGCACTCGGCGGGCACAGGCTCATCCAGACCAACTCGGCGCACCATTGCTGTGTCGATCGTCTGGGCAAGCATACGCGCCTGGTCGCCCAAGCAACCGACGGCGTGCCCGAGTGCATCGAGGTCGAGGGTCAACCCTTCTGCCTGGGCGTGCAATGGCACCCCGAGTACACCTGGCAGACGCTCGAGACCGACTTTAACCTGTGGAAGTCTTTTGTCGAGGCAGCGGCCAAGGTAAAGCAGGCCCGTTAGTTCGCGAACCACACAGGCTTAAACCTTCCATGCCAGGGGGGCGGACACCAGCCACGGTGCCCGCCCCCCGTATTTGGTATGCTCGGTATGTTTATCCCTCACAAGCAATCAAAGAAATCTCGACCGCAATCGGTCGACGGTAAAGCAAATGGCAAAAACGCTTGCTACGTTTATTAGGCAGTCAATTAGAATCGAAATGCATTGACTATTCCCCAACGGGGTCACGCCACAAATCCACATGAGCATCGAGGCTGGAAGCGGAAGCATGGAATTGGCCCCGATCTGTATGTAGATCGCTACAACGTTGACAAGCAACAGCATGCCAATCGGACCGAAGCCGGACCCAAAATAGGAAACAGCGATCACGCAAGAGACCACGTATGCAAGGCAGGCAGCGGCAGCAAGAACAAGTCGATAGCAAAATACATGCAGGTTGAAATACTGCTGAGCATCCAGAACGATTGCGCAGTTAAGACAGTACAAAACGACACTCGACAGGATAAACGCGACCAAAAGGGCGAGGGATGACAGTATCGCCCGCGCAACAGTAGCGCACACCCGCTTCCCTCCCCGAGCCGCCGACAACCCCCACGGTTCCTCAATAAAGCCCGAACTGACAAAGCGCGGCACAATGCAAGCCGCGATGAACGGAAAGAACAATGCATGAGCCAACGGGGCTACGTTGAACAGCAGACCGCGAAAGACCTCTGCATTACCAAATAGAAGGACATCCTCTGCCGATAGCCGAAGCGTCGGGTCTGGGAAAAAGCCCAAGAAACTGTTCTCACGGAGGCTACAGAACCACATCGGGAAAGAATTAAGCTGCAATGCCACCATGCACGCATAAATTACCAAGATTAAGGCGTACACCCATTTGCTCACATGCTTCAATTCTGACTGGAGAAGTCTTTTAATCTGACGAGCCATTGAGCACACCCCCAGCGCGAAAGCTCACGAGAGCGTAAATCAATACCGATAGACAGCTGGCTGCCACGCCATATTCCAGAAGTATCAGCTGACCCATATCGCTATACCCAAGGGCACATCCGACTCCAAGGTACGGCCCTGGAAGGAGGAAGATCCATCGCAAGGATGGTATGGGCGTCTGAAGGTAAGTTCCGTAGAGCGTCAAGCTCGTGACAAATCCGATTATTGCCACAGCCCCGCTAAATACGGCGCTGCTTGTAATCCGATAGATGGTCACCGTCTCCAACGCAACCGATATCACCAATACGGCGTTGATTATCATCGCAGGCAAAAATGCAGCCAGCATGTCGTGCGCACAGCTTTGCCCACCACGTATTATGGCTATTGCAAAAAGAAGAAGGCAAAGTGCACTATATGCTGCGCCAATTATTAAAGCAGACGAAAACACATGTGCTAGGACCCCATTAAAGCGGGTAAGACCTCTTGCTGAAGAAATTCGGTATCCCTCTTCATAGCCGCGCTCCTGTAAAATCGCCAGGCAAACGATGAGCGGAACGAACAGAGAGGTGCCGGCAAAAGCACTGCGCACAAGGGACTCATCGGGTGCAGAAGGATCAATTACATTCCAGCAGAAGCCAATATCCTCCCCAAAAACGCTATTGCCAAAGGCGAGCAACGTTGTTCCGTTTTTTAGAAAGATGCCGAAGAGAAGGCCGAACGCCAGCATAAGCGCAAGACCAAACTTCGCCGGAAACATCCTGTGCAAACGCATCATATCTGCCTTTACGGGATGGATCGCCCGCTTCATAGCGAGACCGCCTTCATCAAGCGCCTGTAATACTCTTTTAGGGACGACGCCTCATCCCTTATGACGTCCATCGATTCCTTTTTCAGCAGTTCGCCGTCATGAAGAAACAGGCAGCTTGTTGCAACCGATGCCAACTCATCCAAATCATGGCTAGAGATGAGCATGGTCTTACCCTGTTCTCGATTCAATCGACCGATAAGGGCCCATATACTCTCGATGCCCAGCGGGTCCAACCCGTTTGCTGGCTCATCAAAAATAAGCAGATCAGTGTCACCCAACAAAGCCGTAGCTATATCCAGCCGCCGTTTCATTCCCAGAGAAAAACTGCTCACGCTCTTTTTCTCTTCGATGTCCAGCCCGACTAGGCTCAAAACGCGAGGAATCTCACGATTCGCATCAAGCCCCCATTCCAAACATCGGATTTGGAGATTCTCAACCGCACTGAGGGATTGGTATGCTCCGCTGGAATCTGGCACATAGCCGACACGCGTCCGCATCAAGCCAAGCTCTCTTTTTGATTTGCCTCCAAAGAGCTCCACGCTCCCCGACGATGGCTCGCAGAGGCCCAAGACGATTTTAATAAGCGTGCTTTTGCCCGCACCGTTTGCACCGACAAGGGCACAGAGCTCAGACTGATGCACCTCGAAGGAAACGTCATGCAAAACGCGCCGTTTCCCGTAGCGCTTTGACACCTTTGATAACTTTATCGCTGATGCGTTCATCGGCCTCCCGTTCTGCTTGATAGCAAAACCGCTCATATCGTTCCTTCTTTCCTTTATCGTTTTTCATAGTTGTTATTGTTTTTCGATAACTCATATTTGTCAAGGTAATCTAAAAGAAAGAACCCGTGTTAGACACGGGCCCCTTTACGCTGATATTTCGTTATAGTTGTTCGCTTTATGCTACTCGTCGCTCAAATCTACAGCAAAGACTGATGTCGGAAGCAACGCCTCATTGCCTCCGCCGTCCCGCATCTGCCTCACGACATTTTTTGCACGCTCAACAATAAGCTCCTCAAGCTCTTTCTCGCTCACGCGCTGAATAATATCTCCCGGTTGACAGTCAAGTTCATCGCAAATATCGAGAAGCGTCTTAAGGCGAATAGCTTT
Organism: uncultured Collinsella sp.; assembly: GCA_905207425.1. Classification (GTDB taxonomy): domain Bacteria; phylum Actinomycetota; class Coriobacteriia; order Coriobacteriales; family Coriobacteriaceae; genus Collinsella. Next base: position 6,424 of record CAJLLB010000009.1, on the reverse strand, counting down.
AATTTTTCCGTTTCTTAGCTTAGAAATATTAGCCGGAGTATGCCCCGTGGCACGAATCAGATCAGCACTGGTCTTTCCGGTCTTAAGTAGCTGCGTCTCAAGCTCGATGATGAGATAGCTCATGCTTCCTCCTACACAAGCTCGTCAGACTGCTCTTGGAGCAGCGAGGCATAACTCCAGATCACCGAGATACACAGACAGACAGCCGCGCCGATAAGCGACCCCGCATCAAAGGCAACGCCTTGGCAAATCTCAATAACGAAGGAATGAGGCACGACGTAAAGCTCCAGCCCACCAATGGTAAGATTGACCGATCCGTAGGCACCAATAAGCGAAACCGCGGCGTTAACAGCAAAGGCAAGCGCAAGAACACGGATAAGCCGCACATGCGTCTTGGTAAAGGGCGAGACGCCTCGCGAGATGTTACGGCTGATCCCACACAGAACGACAAGCGAAATACCCACGACGAGTGCCAGGCACAGTCCGCTTGGGATAACGATGCACCCGCCATCGAGAAGCGTCACGACGCCGAAAGAATCGACAGAAGCAACGTTTGCAACCGCATACCAGATCACGTAAACAACCAACGCGGCAAAAGCGACGAGCATCCCTGCAAAAACGGCTGCCATGCAAAAGCCAAGCTTCCTGATATTTTCGCCCGCTTTGGCCATACGCTGAACGCTGTTAGACATACACTCACCCTCATCGACTCTATCGTTATTCGAACAGTTTATCGAACAACGATATTGATTGCATGCGGAAAGCCCCGCCAGTGCGCATAGCCCATTCACTAATCAGAAGGGGTGAGAGTGGATTTTTGGACACGTATCGAACGAGAGTGGATAATCTCCCACTTCGAGGCCACCACCGGGCCTAAAACGGGAGATTATCCACTCTCATAGTCATCAAGGCTCGCAAGCTCTTATTCGGCCGCCTCGCGCAGGGCCGACATCGTAGCCGCATATTGCTGCTGCAACGCATGCATTCCCTCGCGAGCGCCGTCAACGGCATCGGCGCCGCGCAGCGCTTCGGTCACCACGACCGCCGGCTCGTACAGATTATCGAATCCCAGGTTCTGGCTCACGCCCTTGAGCGTGTGCGCTGCCATAAACGCTTCCTCGGCGTCTCCTGCCGCCATGGCAGCCTCCAACCTGTCCATGCTCTCGTCATCTAAAAACTTGAGGGCAAAGCGGGCAAGCATTTCCCCGCCCATCAGCCGAGCACACGCGTCATCATAATTAGCGCCGATCTTCTCATACGCCTCACGCATGGAAATCATGGATTAAAAACTCCTTTGGTCAAACTAAATCGTAGGAAACGCGACGACATCGGCGGGGCGTGCCAACGTCTCGGCAATTTGGTCTTGCACCTCGAGCAAACAGTCGAGCAGCAACGGGTTAAAGGTGCCGCACTTACCGTCCAGAATCATCTTGATCGCTTCCTCGTGCGGGATAGCGTCCTTGTACACGCGCACGCTCGTCAGAGCATCGTACACGTCGGCCACCGAAACCACCTGTGCGGCAATGGGAATTTCGTCGCCCTTAAGGCCATCGGGATAACCCTTGCCGTCCCAGCGCTCGTGATGCCAACGCGCAATCTGGTACGCATATTCCATAAGCGCATTGCCGGCGTGATGGCTACCCAGCTCAAGCAGCATGTCGGCGCCGATCGTGGTATGCGTCTTCATAATCTCGAACTCCTCAGGCGTAAGGCGCCCAGGTTTGTTGAGAATCGCATCGTCAATCGACATCTTGCCGATATCGTGCAGCGCCGAAGCCAGGGCAATCGTGGAGCGCTCCTCATTGTCGAGGGAGATCGCGCCGCTACGCTGGACCAGACAGCCAAGCAGCAGCTCGGTCAGCTTCTCGATGTTCGTAACGTGCCTGCCGCTCTCGCCGTTGCGAAGCTCCATGACGCCGGCCATGATGTCGATGAGCATGCGACTGTTCTTGACGCGCTCGTTGTACTGCTGGGACAGCAGGCTCGTCAGGCGGCGTTGTTTGGCGTATAGGCGGATGGTGTTGCTTACACGGCGGCGTACGACACGGGAGTCAAATGGACGGCTGATATAGTCCGAGGCGCCCAGCTCGTACGCGCGCAGAACCATATCATCGGAATCTTCGCTCGAAATCATGATGACAGGCAGATTGTCGATACCCGATCGGCGCGACAGATCGGCCAGCACCTCAACGCCGCTTATGCCCGGCATCACAATATCCAGCAGCACAAGCGACAACTTATCGCCATAGCGGTCGACCATGTCGAGCGCCGTACGACCGTTATCGGCCTCGAGGATGCAATACTCGTCCTTGAGCATCTCGTTGAGAATGGCTCGGTTCATCTCGGAGTCATCGATAATAAGCACCAAAGGCTTTTCGCTTTGGAAGGCCTCGATGGAATCGGAATCGGTCACGACCGTACCGGCTTTTGCCTTAGCGCGGCTCAGTAACTGGACAGCGCGGCCAACGCCCTCGTCGACCGTCTCGCCATGAATGCGAACGCCACCAACACATGCCGTCAAGCTCACGTACTCATGGCCCGGAATAACCGTGGAATGAACGGCATCGGATACCTGATGCAGGCGACGGGTAAAGTCATCGGAGGGAATATCGGGCATGACGACCACAAACTTATCGCAGCCATAGCGCACAAGCTCGTCAGTCGAACGAATCCCGCTGCGCATGGCTGTCGCCACGGCACCGAGCGCAAGGTCGCCGGCATGACGGCCACACGTATCGTTGAAGACCCTAAAATCATCAAGGTCGATCACCGCCACGCCGGCCTTCATGCGAGCGCTACGAAGCTTTTCTTCGTAATATCGGCGATTGCGCACACTCGTCAGCACGTCGGTGTAGACAAGGTCCTCTTCTGCAGCCTCTTGCTCATCGATCGGACGTACCATCAGCAAGACGTGAGGCTCGCCCTCGACCTTTAGAGGGCGCAGACGGGCGCGGTACTCAACACCATCGTTGAGCAGTTGCTCCGACACCTCATCGGAGTCTGCCAAGGCCTCAAGACTCGACTGACGCAAACAAGGGCAGTGATCGCCGGCGAGCAAGCAGCTAGGCTCGCTCTTAATCTGATCGGCCGACAGCAAACGCACCACGGGGTAGGTCTGCGCGACGCGGGCGACCTCGGCGGCAGCCTCCTCGTCGGTTAGATTGGCCTCGTGATTATTGAGCATATGGGGCCCTTTCGATAGTTTCGCATGGTAGCGGTGGGTTCCAAATGTTACAAGGGTAGCACCTTGCCGATGCAGGTAAGCACGTGAATGCTGTTACATTTTTATGAGTTGGCAGACGGTGCGATTGAAGCCGCAGACGTGAGGTTTTGAGCACATTTGTTAACACGGCCGAAACGTTTGCGGGTGAAGGCTGTTTTGATTTTTACAGCTGCTAGAGCCCCAGGATGCCACGGATAGTCTGGGCAGCCGCTGCTGGGCGATCGCGCAGGCCGTTGTGCGCGCCGGGAACCATTACGAGTGGACAGTCCAAAAGCTCAGCCGCCATCCTCGTGCCCGCCTCGCGGGGCGTGCCAATCGAGAGCTCACCCAGGAGCACGGCGGCCACCGTTTTCGACGCGCGAACGCTATCCCAATCGGGAACGCAAGTCATAGTAATCCCGTATTCGTTTGCCATGAAGCTACGGCCATTGCGCAGAGCATGCTTAGCTTCTGCCTCGGTTAGCTTGGGGGCCTCAGGGTCCGAATCGCCGATGGCGCCCAGAAAGGCCCGTAATGCCCTGGAGACCTTTCCCACGGCGATCATCTCGAGCAAAACCGGGGCCGCGCCCAGGCCGGCACCCTCATCCGTCACGGCGGGTTCATGCAGAATCGCACGCGAGATTATGGCGGGGTTTGCACGGAGAAGCTCCAGGGCCACCAACGTACCGGCACTGTGCGCGAGCACGTTTGCCGGAGCGCCAATATGCTCGATAACGGCCTGCAGGTCGGCGGCCTGGGCGGCGAGGTCGTAGCGTCCGTCTGCAGCGTCGCCGCTCTCGCCGCAACCGCGGCGGTCGTAGGCAATGACGCGGTAGTCACGGGCGAGCTCGCGGGCGATGGCGTCAAAAAAGACGCCGTCGACGCAGGCACCGTGCACGCACACCAAAGCGGGAGCATCAGGCGATACATCTGGGCCGGCATACTCGCGGCAGGCGATCGTGGTGCCCGCATTCTCGACCGTAAAATCCATGTTGTGCCCCATCGTCTTGCGTTTTGTTAACAGATTAACTGTACCCGACCCGATACCTTTCATGACGCGGCATCGAAGGCAGAGTTAAAAAACGAAACCTGCAAAGCACAAGCCCGGACCATACGTTGGAGCCGATGCTATGCTTAAGGTTAATTGTCTTGAGGAGCATATGCCTATGTCTACGTTTTTGAATGCCAGCCCCATCTTTGGGCCCGTTCGCAGCCGTCGCCTTGGTCTCTCGCTCGGCGTCAACATGATGCCGGCCAGCGGCAAAATCTGCACGTTCGACTGCATCTACTGCGAGAACGGTCTCAACGCCGAGCGCCCCTGCCGCGAGCCGTACAACACAGCTGCCGTGGTACTCGACGCGCTCGAGGCAAAGCTGCGCGAGATGGCAGCCGAGGGCGAGCTCCCCGATGTGATCACCTTCGCAGGCAACGGCGAGCCCACCGCCGCACCGGAGTTTCCGCAGGCCATCGCCGGCGCTGTCGCGCTGCGCGACGAGCTTGCCCCAAACTCCAAGATCGCCGTGCTCTCCAACGGCACGCGCGCCGACCGCCCCGAGGTGCACGACGCGCTCATGATGGTCGACGACAACATCCTCAAGCTCGATACCGTCGATCCGGCGTTTATCCAGCTGCTCGATCAACCCGTTGGCCCCTACGATGTAGAGCACCAGATCGAGACGTTCGCGAGCTTTAACGGTCATGTCATTATCCAGACGATCTTTTTGACCGGCAAGTATCAGGGCAAGCTCATCGACAACACCGGCGAGGAATACGTTGCCCCCTGGCTCGCGGCGCTCGAGCGCATTCGTCCGCAGGAGGCGACCATCTACACGGTGGCGCGCGAAACACCGGTCGCCGGCCTTGCCAAAGCAGCACCCGAGGTGCTCGACACGATTGCCGCACGTGTGCGCGCCCTCGGCATCCCCTGCCAGGTGAGCTACTAGCAAAACCACGCAGCAGCTAGTGCCCGCCATCCCGCTCCATCAGTTGCGGTGATATAGTTCCTATTTGTGCTGTTAAACCGCTTAAATCGGAACTATATCACCGCAACTTTTATGGACGCGTGGGTGGGCTATACTAGCTGCGGATGAAAGGAAGTTAGCCATGTTTGACAACGGACCCGTGCCTGGCCGCAACGACGCTTGCTGGTGCGGCAGCGGCAAAAAATATAAGAAATGTCATAGCGCCTTTGATGAGCGCCTCGAGCGCTTGTGGGAAGAGGGCTGGGAGGTCCTGCCCCGCACGCTCTACAAGACGCCCGCCGACATCGAGGGCATCAAGCGCTCCGCCGCCATCAACGTGGGCGTGCTCGACTACGTAGGCGAGCACATCGCCGCGGGCATGACCACCAACCAGATCGACCAGATGATCTACAACTACACCGTCGAGCACGGCGGCACGCCGGCCGACCTCAACTACGAGGGCTACCCCAAAAGCGTGTGCACCTCGATCAACGATGTGGTCTGCCACGGTATCCCCTGCGATACGGACGTGCTGCACGAGGGCGACATCATCAACGTGGACTGCTCCACGATCCTAGACGGCTACTTTAGCGACTCGAGCCGCATGTTCTACATCGGCGAGGTCTCGGCCGACCGCCAGCGCCTGGTCGACGTCACCCGCGCCAGCGTGGAGGCGGGTCTGGCAGCCGTCAAGCCATGGCTGCCGCTGTCCGTCATGGCCGAAGCCGTGCAAAAGACGGTCGAGGACGCCGGTTTTAGCGTGGTGCGCGAGTACGGCGGACACGGCATCGGTAAGGAGTTTCACGAGGACCCGTTTGTGGGCTTTACCACCGAGGCACCCGATGTGGACACCATCATGGCTCCGGGCATGGTCTTTACCATCGAGCCTATGGTCAATGCCGGAGCGCCCGACATCAAGATCAGCAAGGGCGATGGCTGGTGTGTGCGCACCAAGGACGGTAGCGATTCGGCCCAGTGCGAGGTACAGCTCGTGGTGACCGAGGACGGTTACGAGTCCGACCTCGACCTCGGCCACTACGAGCGCTTCATCGACGAAGACCTGAATAAATTCTCCAACCTCACGACCGGCAAGGTCTACTGGAACGTCCTCAACAAGGAACGCCGCGGCGAGTACCTTGGCGAGACCATTCAGGTCATTCCGCACATCACGGATGAGATCAAGAACTTCATTTACAGCGTCGGCCACAAGACGAATGCAGACGTCGTCATCACCGAGATCGGCGGCACGGCAGGCGATATC
>CAJLLB010000008.1 GCA_905207425.1 uncultured Collinsella sp. | reverse complement strand
TGCCCCACTGGACCTTCATGCCCGGCTTCTCGCGCACGTACAGCTTAACGGGCGTCTTTTTGGGCGCGGTGGCGATGTAGTTGATAATCTCCTGTGCATCCATCTCGGCTGCATTGCTCATTTGCTGTCTCTCCTTTGGGTGGATCCGGTTGATACCTGGTTAGGCAAACATGACCTGGTCGAACGTATAGAAGCCAGGCTCGCGGGTGACGAGCTTCTGCGCGGCTGCCAGGGCGCCGTTGACAAAGATCTGACGGCTCGTGGCGCGGTGCGTGAGCGTGACCTCCTCGTCCTGGCCAAAGAAACTCACTTCGTGGACGCCGGCGACAGTGCCGCCGCGCAGCGAGTGCATGCCGATCTCCTTGGGGTCGCGCGCTCCGCACATGCCCTCGCGGCCATAGACGGGGCGGTAGCCTGCTTCGGGCTCAGCTTCGACGATGGCGTCGAGCAGTAGCTTGGCAGTGCCGCTGGGGGCGTCAACCTTTTGGTTGTGGTGCGTCTCGACGATTTCGCAGTCAAAGCCGGGCAGCTCGCGTGTAGCCTGCGCTACCAGATGGCGCAGGGCTGCGATACCGATGGAGTAATTGCCCGAGTGCATAACGCGGGTGTTCTGGCCCAGCTCACGCAGGCGGTCCATCTGCTCGGGGGTGTAGCCTGTGGTGCCTGAGACCAACGCCGCGCCCGTGCGCTCGACATAGGCGACGACGGCGTCGAAGGTCGCGACGTTCGAGAAGTCGATGATGACGTCGGCAGCCGGTGCGTTCTCGAGCTCGCTCAAATCGAAGCCAATCTGGGCCACGATATCAAAAACGGGCTGCCCGGCGGCGTCGACAATGCCTTCGGCGGTAGTGCGGATGAGCGAGCCCATGCGGCCCGTTCCCATAATGACGGTCTTAATCAAGTAGACCAGCTCCCTTCAGAGCATCGGTAAGTGCGGCTCGCGTGTCGTCTGCCATGGGGCACAGCGGCATACGGTAGTTTGCCTCGATCATGCCCATCTGGGCGAGCGCTTCCTTGACGGGGATGGGGTTGACCTCGCTAAAGAGGGCGTTGATGAGCGGCTGGCCGGCAATCTGGATATCGCGGGCGCGCGCTACGTCGCCGTCCAGATAAGCGCGGCACATGTCGTGTACAAGCTGCGGCTGCACGTCGGCCCACACGCTGATGGTGCCCGAAGCGCCCAGGCTCATGAGCGGCACTGTGAGTGCATCCTCGCCCGAGTACATGCGGAAATCGTCGGACAGCAGGTGGGCGATTTTGGCCGCGTAGGCGACGTTGCCCGAGGCCTCCTTGATGCCCATGATGTTGGGGTGCGCGGCTAGGCGCTCTACGTTGCGCTCGCTGATACCGCAGCCGCAGCGGCCGGGGATGTTGTACAGGATGCAGGGGATGTCAACGGCATCGGCGACGGTCTTAAAGTGCTGATAGATACCCTCTTCGTTGGACTTGTTGTAGTAGGGGGTAATGAGCAGCAGGCCGTCGGCTCCCAAGCCCTGGTAAGTAAGCGACTTGGTGAGCATGGTCTGCGTGGAGTTGGAGCCTGAGCCGGCGATGACGGGGACGCGTCCTGCAACATGCTTGACCACGGCGGCGACGACGGAGTTGTCCTCGTCATCGGTCATCGTGGCGCTCTCGCCGGTGGTGCCCAGGGTGAGAATGGCGTCGGTGCTATTTTGCAAGTGGAAATCGATAAGGCGCTCGAGCGCGTCAAAGTCGACACTGCCGTCCTTTTTAAACGGCGTAACCAGGGCGACGATTGAGCCCTCGAGATTGCGGATGTCCATGTTCTTCTCCTTCGCCTCCGCGATCTGGATGCGTTTGTTCCATTGAGCTGCGACTGCCAGGCGCTCGTCTTGGGCGCGACGGCGGGCGCTTTCGGCGCGCGACTTGGCCAGCAGCTCTCGGCCGCACGGCAGCACGTCGAGCGTGGAAAAGTAATCGCCCGGGCGCTCGGCGCGGCGGATGAGGTCGGCCGCGCCATCGGGGCGCAGCAGGACCTCGGCGGAGCGCAGACGTCCGTTGTAGTTGTAGCCCATGGAGTAGCCATGCGCACCGGTATCGTGGATTACAAGCAGGTCACCCATGTCGATATGCGGCAGCTCGCGGTCGATGGCGAACTTATCGTTGTTCTCGCACAGATTGCCCGTGATGTCATAGGTGTTCGTGACGGGCGCCGTGGCCTTGTCGGCGCCGCCCGGCTGACCCATCACCGTAATGTGGTGGTAGGCGCCATACATGGCAGGGCGAATCAAATCGACGGCGCTTGCATCGACACCGATATAGTCCTTGTAGATCTGCTTCTCGTGGATAGCCTTGGTGACCAGACAGCCGTAGGGGCCCATCATAAAGCGGCCCATCTCAGTGCAGATGGCCACATCGCCCATGCCGGCGGGAACCAGGATCTCGTCGTATGCCGCGTGTACTCCCTCGCCGATGGCGCGAATGTCGTTGGCCTGCTGCTCGGGCAGGTAGGGGATGCCGACGCCGCCGGACAGATTGATGAAGGCGACGTGTGCGCCGGTCTCGCGCTCCAGGCGTACGGCAAGCTCAAAGAGGATACGCGCGAGCTTGGGGTAGTAGTCGTTGGTGACAGTGTTGCTGGCAAGGAATGCGTGGATGCCAAAGTCCTCGGCGCCCTTGGCTTTGAGCATGCGGAAGGCCTCGAAGAGCTGCTCGGTGGTCATGCCATATTTGGAGTCGCCCGGGTTGTCCATGATGCCGTTGGAGAGCTGGAACAGGCCGCCTGGATTAAAGCGGCAGCTGACCGTCTTGGGGATGGGCCCCGCAACGCGCTCAAAGAACTCGATGTGGCTGATGTCGTCAAAGTTGACGATGGCACCCAGCTTGTCGGCGAGCTCAAAGTCGGCAGCCGGCGTGTCGTTGGACGAGAACATGATGTCGTGTCCCGTGATACCCAGCGAACGGGCGATCATGAGCTCGGTATAGCTCGAGCAATCGCAGCCGCAGCCGTATTCGTTGAGAATGGAGATGAGCGCCGGGTTGGGGTTGGCCTTGACGGCAAAGTATTCCTTAAAGCCCGGGTTCCATGCAAAGGCGTCGCGCACTTCTTGCATGTTGCGGCGGATGCCCGCCTCGTCGTATAGATGAAACGGCGTGGGGAACTGCTCGACGATATGCTCGAGTGTCTCTTTGTCCACAAACGGCTGCTTGGCCGCATATGCCTCGTTGGGGGTCAATGCCATGTCCCGTAAACCTCGCTATCCAGACGGCGCCATCTGCGCATCGAATCCGCATAACGTGGACCCAATGTCCGGATAGCGCTCCCGCATTGCTGCAGACAGTCCTGTGGGTGTTTCCCACAGGCCCACCAGGTTGTTCGTGCCCGTAAAACCCAGTTCGGCGGGTTTCGCCTCCCCACGGGGTCAAAGCCTGCCGGCTCGCCCGCGGCTCTTCGTGCCCGCGCCTCTATCAAGTGGTAAAGACCCTATCACGTTGCACTTTACCAAACAAGAGTATTCGTATATAACGTTTAAAAATTGCAGGGATATGCTGGAAACATGTGCGCCACAATCCTGTATCACAATAAGTTGCAACAGATGTGCCTCACGAAGGGATCCTCTATGACCGAGCTCCAAGAACTCCGTCGCTATCGCCGCGATCTCCATCGCATTCCGGAGCTCGATTTCGATCTTCCGCAAACCATTGCCTATATCGAGGGCGTGCTGGCACCGCTCACCTGCGAAGTGACCCATCCGTGCCCCAGCTGCGTCTGCGCTTTCTTCGACGCCGGCGTTGATGCCGCGCATGCCACGGCGATTCGCGCCGATATGGATGCGCTGCCCATCGCGGAAGCGACGGGAGCGGCCTTTGCCTCAACCCATCCCGGCAAGATGCACGCTTGCGGACATGACGGACACATGGCCATGGCGCTTGCCGCCGCGACGTATGTCGACCGTACGATTCGCGAGCATCCGGGCGCCATTAGGCGCAATGTTCTCTTTGTGTTCCAGCCGGCCGAGGAAACGACCGGTGGTGCCAAGACGGTATGCGAGAGCGGTGTGTTCGAGCGCTATGGGGTGGATCGCATCTTCGGCTTCCACGTGTGGCCCGATCTGCCCGCCGGCATGTTGGCGAGCTGCTCCGGTCCGTTGCTGGCGCGTTCGAGCGAGACGCATATCCATATTCACGGAACGAGCATCCATATTGCTAAGACCTATGGTGTGCCGGTCGAGGAGTCGCACGATGCGGCGCTGGCGGCTGCCAAGTTCTTGGTTGCCGAGCGCGAACTGATGGATGAGCTGGGCGCCGATGAACCCTGCATTGGTAAGTTCGGCCTGCTGCAGGCCGGCACCGTCTGCAATGCGGTGGCGGGGGAGGCCCATGTTGCGGGCAGCCTGCGTGTGTTTACGAATGATATGTTCGACCGCGCGCGCGAAGGCGTGCGCCGCGTGTTGGACGATGCCTGCGCCGCAACGGGCTGCACGTACGATCTCGACTTTGCCGAGGGCTATCCGCCGGTCGACAACGACCCCGAGCTGTTCGCCCACATTGCGCCTGCCTTGTCCGAGCTGCAACTTGTGGACGAGCCGCTGCTGATCGCCGAGGATTTCGCGTTCTATCAGCGTCATCTGCCGGGTGTGTTCTTCTTGCTGGGCACGGGCGTGCCGGAGGGTCAAGAAAACCCGAGCGATTCGGATAGCTGTCCCGCCTATGCTACGAGCGCTCTGCATACTGATACCATGCTCTTTGACGAGGAAGTCCTGCTCAAAGGCCTCGATGTCTACAAACGATTACTTTTGCTTGACTAAGGCGTGAAGGACTATTTGTTCTAGAAAACACGAACAAACGTACGATATAATAGAGATGTAAGTCTATAGAAACGTTTGACGTTACTAACGTAAGGCGATACTATGATTGCATCGTAATGAGCGCTATCGGGTCTGTTTTGAGTGGAGACAGGAGATGGCTTGGAATGTCGAAATCGTCGATTATCACAAGTGATGAGACTTCGGCCGATTTGCTGTCGCCGGTGACTCCTGGTGAGCTTCTCAAAGAGGAGTTTCTTGTTCCCATGGGCATTTCTCAATATCGCCTTGCGAAAGAGACTGGGATTCCGGCTCAGCGTATCGGGCAGATTGTCTTGGGAAAACGTCGCGTGACGGCCGACACCGACCTTCGCCTTTGCCGCTACTTTGGCCTGACGGATGGTTATTGGCTGCGCGCCCAGATAGCGTTTGATCTCGAGGCGGAGAAGAGGCGCATCGAACCGGAACTGGATAAGATCGTTCCTGTCCAGCAGGCCATCGCACTGTAGTGCTCAGAGATGATGGGGGTGGCGCGGCGATGAAGCGACGCCGACAGTCTGCCGTATATAGTCCGGGTGGATGCGGGTGCGGCCTGCTGCTGCTTCCGGTTATTGCTGTGAGCATTGGCGTGATGTTTGCGCTTGCCGGGTTGGCAGCAGCGGCACTCGTGTTGCTGATTGTGGCCATTGGCGTGACGATTTGGCTCTATCGTTGCCGCGAGCAACGTCGTGCCGACGGTAAAACCAATGTCGGCTGGGTTGTATTCCTGGTCATTGCGTACCCGCTGAGTGTCAGCTACCTGGTGTTCTTTGTCCTGTTGATGGTCAGTGCCTTTACCGGGGAATCCGTCACGGTGGGTTGATGCGCTGCCAGCAGACGGTTGCGCAAAGTGCGTTTGCTCAACGTTTGGATAACTGCATTGGCCGTTTACCGCAGCCTTAGCTCTCAGCTAATGAATTCAAGTTTAATCCTTCCTACGATGTGCTGTGTGCCGGCACGGTAGCCGGATCGTAGGAAGGATGAATAATGGCAAAAGAGGGAAAGAAGCCAATCGGTAAGATTGTCCTAGGCATCATCGTGGTGCTGGTTATTGTCGGTGCCGTGGGCTCTATGGGCGGCAACTCAACCGATTCGTCTGCGAGCGATTCGGCAAAACCTGCCGAGACGACACGGCAGGCTAAGGAGCAAAAAGAACCGCAAGAACCGTATACCATTGCTGACGAGGCTGAAGACACTTCCAATCAGTTTACCTATAAGATCACGGGCACCCTGACCAATAACACGGACAAGGAAAAGAGCTACATTCAGATTGAATATGTTCTGTATGATGCCGATGGCAACCAGGTTGGAACGGCTCTTGCAAACACCAATCATCTGAAGGCGGGCGGCTCCTGGAAGTTCGAGGCGCTGGGTACGGTGTCTCCCGACCAGGTTGCTAGCTGGGAGCGTTCGGACGTAAGCGGTTTCTAGCATGTTGCATGCACTGGGGGAGGTGAAGTCGTATGTCCGATAAAAAGCTGACCGAGGAGTTGCTCAATGAGCTTCTCGATGCGCCGAACATCGATGGCTATATCAAAGAACACGACTTTGCCGCTCCGTCGCTTTCGAACTACCTGAAGCAGCTACTGCAGGAAAAGGGCTTGGAGCGCTCGCGCGTGGTTCGTATGGCCGATCTCAATGAGACCTTTGGGTATCAGATCTTTACCGGTGCGCGGCATCCGAGCCGCAATAAGGTGCTGCAGATTGCCTTTGCGATGGCGCTGACGCTCAAGGAGACCAACCGTGCGCTGACGGCTGCCGGGGTAAGCGTCCTTAACTGCAAGGACCGCCGCGATGCGATTATCATCTTTTGTATCGATCGCGGGTGCAGCCTCCAAAAGGTCAACGAGGAGCTGTATCGCTTTGGCGAGGAGACGGTGAGTTAGCGGTTGATATCTGAGCTGGCGGAGCTGCCGAACAACGACGCAAACGAACGGGGCGCGGATGCCATGGGGTGTCTGCGCCCTGCGCTATGATGGAGGCTATGGATACTCAGACCCCAACATATTCCGATGACGAGCTGACCGCAGCGCTTGTCGAGCACCTGGCGTCGCTCGATCGCGACGACAGCTATCGCGTGGAGCGTGTACTTAAGCGCTCGTCCGTTGAAACAACCGAGCTCGTGTACTTTGAAGGAACCGGCGGTGGTTCGCTCGGCCCCTTTGTCCGTAAACGCATCGATGCTTCGGCTCAAATCGGCGGGGCATACGGGCGTTTGTTTGCCGCTCAGCGGGCAGGCAGGCGTTTTGAGCACCTGCCCAGAATCGTCGATTGTCGTCGTGTGGGCGACGAGCTCAACGTGGTTATGGAATACATCGAAGGGGAGACGCTCAGGGCGCTGGTGTACCGTCTGGGAGCCACCCCCGATTATGCGCGTGAATTGTATCCTGCCCTATGCGATGCCGTGGGCGGGCTCCACGCCGGTTTTGCAATGGCGGGGGAGACGTCGGCGCCGGTGATCCATCGCGACCTCAAGCCGTCGAATATCATCGTGACAGGTGCCAACTATACGCCTGATGACGGCCTGATGTTTTCATCGCTGGTGATTATCGACTTGGGGATCGCGCGCGTATGGCGCGATGGCGCCGATACCGATACCGTCAAGTTTGGGACACGGCCCTATGCGCCGCCCGAGCAGTATGGGTTTGGGCAGACGAGTGTGCGAAGCGACGTCTACGCACTCGGCGCCCTGTTGTTCTTCTGCTTGACGGGAGTCGACCCTAAACCAGGGCTTGACATGCGCGAGCAATGCGAGGCGCGTGGCATTCCCACTCCACTGGCCGATGTCATCTGCATGTCGATGGCGCTCGACCCGACCAAGCGTTTTGCGAGTGCGGAAGCGTTGGGACGGGCGACGCGCGCGGCATACGACCTGATTCACCCCGTGCGGCCTCCTGCGCCTGCGCTTGTCCATACTCCGGCCTTGGAGACGGGGTTGACGCCCCAAGGGCTCCGAAACCCCGCAGAGCTTCCTAGGCCTGCCACCTCCGCTGCATGCGGTCTGCTCTCTCGTGTTCCGGAGTCTCTGGGGCGCATTTGGAATACGCTCGTCTGCTTCTCGCTGCTTGTGTTCTTTGCCGGAAGTCACTTTGCCGTCTTTCACCCCACCGGAGCAAACCAAAGCTACCCGACGTGGTTTCTCATAATCGAGTATTTTTTCTTTGTCGATGGCCTTATGGTGCTTATGCATTTTGCGCTGCTCGATAAGCGCCGTCTTCGTCGGCGATTCGCACTGCTCGACAGCTATCGCGGCAAGAAACTCGCGAAACTCTGGCTCAAGGCATTGGGTGTGCTGCTCCTATGCATGATCGTCATAGTCGCGGTTGCCAATGCGACCGGCGTCGTCGATACCTCCGCTACCTAAAAGAAAAGGGCCCCGTTGGGGCCCTTTGCAGTTGCACTTAGATGCGGTTCATCTGAGCGGCGACTTTGTTGTACCAGTCCTGCCACGTGGGCGGGCAGTACTTTTTGGCCGCAGCCGGGGTAAGGGTGGAGCCGTAGTTGGCGCCCAGATAGGCAACGTGAGCGGAGATGCCCTCGCTCCAGCTGCCAAAGCTGCGCCAACCGCCGCCACGCGCACTCCAGCCCCAGGCGTTATAAGAATTGGCGCAATAAGCACCCTTTGTGCTCTCGATGCAGGCGATGGCGGGGGACCAACGGGGGTCGACACCGGTATTCCAAGCGGCGACGGCAAAGTTGTAGCCCTGGCCTGCCATGGGGGAGCCGGCGAGATAATTGTCGATGCGGCTCGTCCACTCATTAATGAACGAATCGTAATCGGAGCTACCGGTATTGGCGTTGTTCACCGTGGTGTCGATGGTGGTGTTGGTGTTGGTGGCCTGGCTGCTGGAATTGCTGCCGCTTACGCCCTCGCCCGAGAGCTTCTCGGCGGCAGCGGCCTTATCGGCCTCAAGCTTGGCAAGCTCGGCGGCATTTTCCTGCTCTGCTTTTGCCTGTGCCTCGCTGCGGAGCTGCTGGGCCTGCGCCAGCGCATCCTCGGCGTTTTTCTGCTCTGCCTCAAGCTGAGACTTGGCTTGCTGGAGCTCGGCCTTGTTCTGCTCGAGTTCGGTTTGCATGTTATTGAGCTCTTCGATCTCGTCGACGCTCGAGCTCGTGATCTGGTTGGTGTATTTGCAGGTCGTGATGAACTCACCCAGGCTCTGCGCGTTGACCAGGAAGCTCACGATGGGATTGGTGCCCTTCTGATACTTGTACAGATCGCGCATGGCGGAGCTTGCCTTGGCCTGCTGCTCGGGAAGCTTAGCCTCGATTTCCTCGATGCTTGCCTCATTGGAGTCAATCTGCTTTTGCAGGTCATCGAGTTTGGTGCGGGCGTCGTTGTAGGCGCTCGTGGCGGCTTCGATCTTCTGCTGGGCTGCGGAAAGCTGGTCCTGCGTTGCCTGCGAGGCGGCATACGCCGCAACGGGGGAGAGCATCGGCGAGGCCGTCAGCGCAACGGCGAGCGCGGCGCTCGTGATGATACGAGCCGGCTTCGACGCAATGAGCGCTGCGGTGCGATGATTCGAATGCTGCATCCAGTCCCTCTGCAATCAATCGTAGGTTATGGTTCGAACGGTATTCTACTACTGCTTTCGACCTCAACTTGAACCTTAAAGGTTCCAAAGGGTCAAGTTGAACTTGAGGCTTTGGCTTTGACCTGCAGTTATGATGAATTGTTGAGAAACCATAGAGTTCAACTTTAACGTTACGGGGGCCTGTTTAAGAGGAGCTTTGGGCTGTAAAAGCTATCTCAACGTGGGGTTTTACAACTACAGCGTGCCCTCCTGGCGAGCCTGCTCAATCTCTTCGAGCGCCTCGGCGGGGGTGAACGAGCAAGTGCCGTCGCCGAGCTTGACCACCTGGATTTCGTCGCCGGTATGGACCTCTCCGCCCTTTAGCACCACGCCAAAAACGCCCTCGTGGGGAAAGATGCAGTCGCCGGCGAGATAGTAGATGGCACAGCGGGTGTGGCAGACCTTACCGATCTGACTGATTTCGACCAGGACATCGTTGCCAATCTTGAGCTGCGTTCCCAGGGGGAGCGAGAGTAGATTGATGCCTTGCGTGGTGAAGTTCTCTCCAAAGTCACCCTCGTGTACGTCGAGCCCGCGTGCCTGCGCCGTCTGGATGGACTCCGCGGCTAAAAAAGAGACCTGGCGGTGCCAATGTCCGGCGTGCGCATCGGTAGCGAGGCCAAATTGCTCGATGACGGTGTCGCGTCCATCGGCGACGGGCGACTTGCGAGTGCCTTTGTGCTCCGACGTGTTGATTGAGACGATACGGGCAGGCCCGTTGTAAGCATCGTTTGCGGTGCGTAGGGGAACTGCCGTCTGGGCACGATCCGCAAGTTCGCGCTTGGCGGCGTCAATGATGGGGTTGTTGATCGGATGAGCCTGGGGCACGGTGCACCTTTCGACGGGGCGGGCAACATGTTGAATCCTACAACAATGGTAGGTTCATTGCCCATTGTCATACAACGGTGAGCGCCGTCTTCGTGCTGGACGATTACGTCGATTGCCATAGATACGGTGGAGCTTTGGGCGCCGGCGGCTTGGCACGCTAGAATAAATCAGTTGCGCAAAGACCGCCCGTTGTGTGGGCAGTTCATGATAGGAAGTTTCCATGGCATTGCAATTTACAGAGCGCGAGTTCATTCCCGTGCTGCTTGGTGGCGACATCAACGCCTATTCGGTGGCGCGCGCCTTCTACGAGGAGTACCAGGTCAAGAGTCTGGTCTTTGGCAAGTATCAGACGGGTCCCGCGTACCGCAGCCAGATTATCGACTACACGCCCAACGTGGATATCGACACCATGCCCGTGATGCTCAAAACCGTCAACGGCATTGCCCAAGCGCATGCCGACAAGACTATTGTCCTTGTGGGCTGCGGCGACAACTATGTCGCTCTCGTGGCTCAAGCCAAGGATGCTCATGAGCTGGCGGATAACATCGTCGCTCCCTACGCGCCCTACAGCATGCTCGAGCAGTGCCAGAAGAAGGAGATCTTCTACGAGCTGTGCGAGAAGCATGGCGTGCCCTATCCGCACACGTTTACCTTTACCAAGGCGATGCTCAATGCCCAGGGTGAGGCGCCTGCCGAAGTGCTCGACCAGATTGATTTTCCTTACCCGATGATTCTGAAGCCTTCTGACGGCATCATGTGGTGGCAGCATGAGTTCGAGGGCCAGAAGAAGGCCTATGAGATTGCCGACCGCGCCGAGCTGGAACAGGTCATTCGCGACTCGTATGCCAGCGGCTACACCGACGACCTGATCTTGCAGGATCGCGTGCCCGGCAACGACGAGTACATGCGCGTGCTCACCAGCTATTCCGACCGCAACGGTAAGGTCCGCATGATGTGCCTGGGCCATGTGCTGCTCGAGGAGCATCAGCCCCACGGTGTCGGCAACCATGCCTGTATCATTACCGAGCCCAACGACGAGCTCATGGGCGGCGTGCGTAAGTTGCTCGAGGACCTTCACTTTGTGGGCTATTCCAACTTTGACGTAAAGTACGACGAGCGCGACGGCTCGTTTAAGTTCTTCGATTTCAACACGCGCCAGGGCCGCAGCAACTACTACGTTACCAACAGCGGCTTTAACGTTGCCAAGTATGTGGTGGACGAGTATGTGTTCAACCGTCCGTTTGAGCCGGAGTTTGTGACGGCTCAGGACGAGGCCCTGTGGATGGTCGTCCCCATGGGCGTCGTCGACAAGTACGTCAAGGATCCCGAGCTGCGCGCTAAGGTGCATCGCCTGGACAAGGAAGGCAAGGGCGCCGACCCTTCGTTTATGAAGGGTGACTTTGTCTTTAACCGCTGGCTGCGCATGTGGCACACCAAGCTGCGCCACTTTAAGCTGTTCAAGACGTATTACAAGTAGATGAGCGCGGCGCCCGTCCGGTTTGCATCGGGCGGGCGCGGGTATGATACGCGCAATTGCGCAAGCGTCACCAAGGAGGCGGCGATGGAAAAGCTGGGAGTTATCGGCGGCATGGGCGCCGAGGCCACGTCGTATTACTACGACCAGGTGGTGCGTCATACGGCTGCTGCCTGCGATCAGGAACATATCGACATGGTGGTACTCTCCAAGTCGACCATGCCCGACCGCACGCTGGCCATTAAGACCGGCGAGCATGCCAAACTGCTGGCGACCATGAAAGAGTGTGCCCAGGCACTCGAGTCGCTGGGCTGTGCGCACATTGCTATTCCCTGCAACACGTCACACTACTTCTACGACCAGATCCAGTCGTTTACGAAGGTGCCGATTATCCACATGCCGCGTGAGTCGGTGCGCTATGCTCTGGCCGGTGCGGTGATGGGGGAGTGCGAGTTCGACCCCAACCTGAGTATGCCGGCCGAGCCGGTGCACAAGATTGGCATCATGGGCACCGACGGAACCGTGGGCGCGGGCGTCTACGGCCGCGAATGTAAGGCTGCGGGTGTTGAGGTCGTCTATCCCAGCGAGAAACGTCAGAACGATGTGATGTCGCTTATCTACGATGATGTGAAGGCCGGACGTGAGCCCGATATGGATAAGTTCGACCGCGTGATGTGGGAGTTCGCCCGTAGCGGCTGCGACCGCGTCATTCTGGCCTGCACCGAGCTCTCGGTGCTGCAAAAGTACCGAGAGATGCCCGAGATCACCCTCGACGCCATGGATGTCCTGGTGCGCGAATCCATCATCCGCAGCGGCGCCCCCTACCGCCTCTAGCTTCCGACCCGCCAAAAAGGGACAGGTTAATTTTGGTAGGTTTTATCTGGTGAAACAGTAAAGGCCTCGGCTCGTTTGGTGCGAGCCGAGGCCTTTTGCGTTGGGCGGTTGCTGTCGGTGGTGAACTAGAACAGGAAGCCGATGGCGATGGGGGCGATGCTGACGATGAGCACGGCGATGTCCAGGCCCTTGATGGGGTAGCGCTTGTACGAGCTGGCGCGCGTACGCAGATAGAAGCCGCGCTGTTCTGCCGCCAAGGCTGTGGCATCGGTCTTGCCCACGCTCGAGATGAGCAGTGGCACGCACAGTGGCAGCATGAGCTTAAGCTTCTTGATGGGGTTCTTGGTGTCGTACTCGACGCCGCGTGCGGTCTGCGCCTCCATGATGGCGTTCATCTCCTGACCAAACACCGGCACAAAGCGCAGCGCCGTGGTAAAGGTGAAGGCATAGCGATACGGCACGTGCAGCACCTCGACGCAGGCGTTGGCAAGGTCGTTGAGCTTGGTCACCATGAGCATGAGGATGAGTGGTAACGCCACACCCAGTAGGCGCAGACAGGCCTTCGATCCCGTGATGAGGCCCGTGTCGGTGATAAAGCCCCACACCACGTTGCCATCGCGCATAAAGGCCAGCTGGAGCACCAGCATGATAAGCGCGAGCGGGATCAGCAACTTGAGCAGCGAGAACAGACGGTCGACGACGCCGGCATAGGCGCCCAGCGCAAGGGTGAGTGCCAAAAAGCCCAGCAGCGCCACGTAGGTGTCGGACAAGAAGATGCCGACGATGATGGCGGCGGCGAGGCCCAGTTTGACGACGGGGTTCAGGCGATGCAGTAGCGTATCGCCCGGCATGTAGTCGATGACGTTAACCACGGTGGACCATCTCCTTGGTAATTCGAACGACATCGGTGACCTCGCTCACCTGCGCAAAAGCGGGCGAGACGGAAGATGCCAGACGGCGCGAGAGTTCAATAACCTGGGGAGGCTCCACGTAGGCACGCCGCATGAGATCGATGTTCGAGAATAGCTCGTGCGTGCGGCCGCGGTCGAGGATGCGACCGTCGGCCATCACCACGATGCGCTCGGCAAAATCCGAGACGACTTCCATATCGTGGCAGACCATGATAACGGCGCAACCACGCTCGGCCATGGTGCGCACCGTTTCCATGACGGTCATGCACTCGCGGTAATCAAGGCCGCTCGTGGGCTCGTCGAGCACGACGATCTTGGGCTCAACCACTACGACGGAGGCAAGCGCCACCATTTGTCGCTGACCGCGCGAGAGCGAGAAGGGCGCCTCGTCGGCCGGCAAGCCAAAGCGGTCGATGACGAGCTGGGCGCGACGCAGCGCCTCGGCACGGTCGATGCCGGCAAGCTCCAGGCCAAAGGCGACCTCGTCGAGCACGGTGTCCTTGCAGATCTGGCGGTCGGGGTTTTGGAAGAGGGTTGCGACCTCGCGGGCAATGCGGCTCGTGGGGACGGTTGCAGTATCCAGTCCCGTGACGCGCACGCTGCCCGAGGCGGGCTTGAGCAGACCCGTGAGCAGCTTGGTGAGCGTGGTCTTGCCGGCACCGTTCTGGCCGACGATGCCCACGAGCTCGCCGGGATAGAGCGTCAGGCTAAGGTCGTGTACGGCGGCGCCGCCATTGGGATAGGCAAACTCAACATGGTCGAAGGTGAGTACGGGTTCTGCGTCCTTGGCATGAGGGCGCAACGACGGCGCATGCGGGGAACCGGCAGGCGCTTGGGCTTCGATGGCCGCGTGTGCGGGGTCGACGATGCCCGAAATCAGGCGCTCGGCCTCATCGACATCCAAGCAGGGGGTACCGCTTACCAGGCCATCGGCCTCGAGGCTATTGAAGATACGCGTGACGCGAGGGCAGTCGACGCCGATGGCACGGAGCTCGTCGGTATGCGCGAAGACCTCGTGTGGCTCGCCCTGCAGCGCGATTTCGCCATGGTTGAGCACGAGCACGCGGTTGCAGTACTCCGAGAGTAGGGCGACCTTTTGCTCAACGACGACGATGGTGATTCCAAGTGTGCGGTTTGCCTCACGCAGCGTCTCGAAGACCAGCGTGGAGCTGGCGGGGTCGAGTGCCGCGGTGGGCTCGTCGAGAACCAAGACGCGCGGACGCATGGCGAGGATGGCGGCGATGGCCACCTTTTGCTTCTGTCCGCCCGAGAGGGTGGCGATCTCGCGGTCACGCTGGTCGCTGATGCCGACGGTCTCGAGCGTTTCGCTCAAGCGCTGCTCGATCTTGTCGTGGGGAACGCCAAAGTTCTCGAGGCCAAAGAGCATCTCGTCCTCGACGATCGAAGCGACCATCTGCGTGTCGATATCCTGCAGCACGCTGCCGACGATTTGCGACACGTCGGTCAGCGAGACCTCGCAGGTGTCGTGGCCGTCAACCATGACGGACCCAAAGAACGTGCCGGTGTAGTGGTGGGGCACGGCACCTGACAGGCAGGCGGCAAGCGTGGACTTGCCGGCGCCCGAGGGCCCGATGATGCCGATGAAATCTCCCTTGTTCACGCTGAGCGAAATGTGGCTGAGCGTCTGCTCGGTCTGCGTGCCATAGGAGAACGAGACATCGTCGACGTTGATGATCGTTTCCATGGATACCTTTCATAGTCATTGGGGACGTTCTTAAATGACCAGTCGTTTAAGAACGTCCCCAAAAGCTCGTTGTTTGGGACAGTCTTTGGTGGTGAAGCACGGAGACGGCTTTACGAGGGGCCCCAGGTTGGCGCGAAAGAGGAGCGAAGCGTACTTGGGTACGCGAGCGACGAATTAACGCCAAGATGGGGTGGCTCGTAAAGCCGAGCGGGTTAGTTGAGCCTAAGGGCCTTCTGGATGGGCAGGTAGAGGGCGCCGACCAGAATGGCGTTAAAGACGGCGGTCATGGCAACGACGGGCAGCATGGCGGCGGCGAGCTCGCCTACCACGCCGAGCATGGCCATCTTGATGACCATGAAGATGACGCCGGAGGCAAATGTGGTCAGGAAGGTTGCGACAATGGCGATGGCGGGCTTGATTTGACCGTTCTTGCCGGCGGCGTTGACGATGCCGGCCATGAGCATGGCGGCGATGCCCTCGGCGGCAAAATCGACGAACGGCGAAGTGGTGGTGATCTGGATCACGGCAGCCGAGATGAGGCCGATGACGAGCGCCTGGCCGATGTTGGGGCGAACGACCAGGATGGTGAGGCAGAAGGCCGAGATGATGAACTCGGGGCTGATCATGCCGCCCGAGATGCCCGAGATGGCCTTGCCGACGGTGAAGTTGAGGATGAAGCCGGCGGCGAGCAGGATGGCAAGCAGGACGAGGGCGCGGACATCGAGTTTGCCACGGTCGGCGGTCTGGACGGTGCGGGGCTGGGTGGCGGTGGTGTTCTGAGACATGGTGAAAATCCTTTTGGAATGGGAGTGCAAGAGAAAAGCGGAGGCGCGTGATGCGAATGCGATCGGGCTCGAGATAGAAAAAGGCCCCCGGTCGAAACCGGAGGCCTTCCAATCACCTAGAGCGCAAAAACAGGCGTGAGGGACTCACTGTCGACCGATCGTATTCGCATCACGCCACCACCAGTTGTTAAGAGACTTCATCGTGTTCTTCATGTCGGTGGCTCCTTTCGTGATGCCATGGCGCGGTCGCACCTAGTTGCTGTTGCGCTGCACTATAACACAGCAAAGTGTGTGCGGGGAAATCTTTTTTGAAAAGATTTCAGGCGGGTTTCCCGCCGGTCAAAAGAGCGGGCTGAGCGGGCGAGGCTGCCATTGCTGCCTCGCCCGCACAGCTAGGACGTTACTCCTTATTGCGACGGTAGAGGAAGTAACCGCCCGCGGAGATGACGGCAACGCCAGCGATGGCGAATGCGGCCACCATGCGGCCATCAAAACGATCGCCAGTGGTGGGCAGGCCGCCCTTGGTGTTCGTCTTGTTAGTGGTTACCGTGGTCGTGGTGTCGGACTTGCCAGGCTTCTCAGGCTTGGCGGCCGGCTGCTCGGGCTTAGCGGGCTGCTCGGGCTTAGCGGGCTGCTCGGGAGTGCCAGGCTGCTCAGGAGTGCCGGGCTGATCCGGGGTGACCGGATCGGTGGCAAGAGCATCCTTGGCGTAGGTGATGGACACCTTGAGGCCGTTGGTCTCGGTGTTCAGGTCGCTTGGGGTAAAGGGCTGGTCGAAGTTTTCGGCCTTCTGATAGGCGCGCATCTCCTGGAGCAGTGCCTTGCACTTCTTGTAGGTGTTCTCGGTAGCAGCCTTGCCGGCCTTGTTGGCCAGGGCGGTGCGGCCCTCGGTGGTCGTCTCGGCCAGCATGGCGGCGTCAACTTCCTTGTTCTGCTCGATAAGCTCGTTCTGGAGCGCATCGAGGTAGGCACGGACCCTGACACCAAGGGTGTCAGGGTTCTCGAAGCAGAGCGAGCTGATGTCCATGAGGACGTAGTTGATTGAGTTCTCGGGCTCCTCGTTGTACACGACGTCAGTCTGGTTGCAGTGATCGAAGGAGACGGTCTGATCGCTGAAGTACGGGCTGACCTCAGTTATCAGAGCGGAGTACAACGGGATGGCGACGGAGTACGCGGCGCGGGAGAGCATTTCCCACTGGATGGTAGCGACTTCGGGGTCATACCCGCGACGAATCTGGAAGAGGTTGATCTCGGTGTTGCGCTCGCTGCCGATGCAATAAACACCATCAGTGTTCGCGTTGAGGCCAGGGACGTTCTCGCCGCGGTTGCCAAAGGCACGAATCAGCTCAAAGGTGCTCCAGCCAGACTTGCCAGGCCTGAAGAACAGGGGCTGGATTTCGCTGACCATGGCTCCCTTTTGGTCAGGTTTTCCATCCTTCTTTACTGTGATAATGTCGTAATCTGTGCCTTCGGTCAGCTGACTACCAAAATAATCGCGGCCTTGCACATAGCGGGACCACTGGTTTACGCCGGAATCGGCGAGGCTTTCGCCATACGTTTGGGCGACATCGAATTTGCCGTCAGCGGAGTATTTGGCGAAGCCCTTCTCCACGGGCATGGACTCGATGCCCTCGGAGTGTAGGCAGTTCTCGGGGTCATCAAGGTCGACATCGTAGTTGAGGCTCCCGATATTAGGGTTGAGCGACGCGACGTCGTCAGCGAGCTTCATGGCGATCCACTGATGGGCGGAAAGTGTGGCGAACAGCCAGGTCTCGTTGTTGTCGGCGATGATGATCTGGTCGTTGGTGCAGACGCCTTGATCATCGATCAGTCTGCCGAGAAGCTCGACGCCCTCGCGGGCCGTGGCGCTCTCGCCCAGGATGATGCTGCCGTAACTGTACTCGCCCAGACCCACTTTCTCATCGATGCGGTCTGCTGCATCGGCCTCCTCGTTATAGGAAGTGCTTAGCGTGGCAGAGCAGGAGACGCCCTTCTCGTTGATTCCGGCCTCGGAATAGGCGTCGGTGCGACCCATCCAGTTGGAGGGGTGGTCGCGTACATAGCTGTAACGATAGGTAGGCTTGTTCGAAGTGTATTCAAAAGCAGATTCAATCGAGCTGTACTTAAAGCCAGGTTCGTGGGCAGGTTCGATGCCGTAGTGCTTAAGATAGCGCTTGCCAAAGTCCTCGGCGCGGCCGTAGTACGTATTGCCGTCGGCCGTATAGTTTTTGCCCATGTATATCTGCGTGCAGGCGAGCGCAGATGTCGGCATGGACATGATGGTTGCAGCTCCAAAGGCGAGGCCTATGCCTAGCTTCTTGAGCGCGTTGACGGGGTGAGTTTTCCTCATTTTCCCTCCCAGCGTGCGAAAGCCCTCTGTCGCCAGAGGGCTTCAGCCAATAAAGACACCCCATTAGCGTAACGAACTGGAAACAATATTCATCTATGAAAGACACTTACTCGATAAGCGTGATGAAATATGCGACGAGCGGTTAATTGTACTCAGTTTGTAGCTTTACTTTAATAAAGACGCCCTGTAATTACTGTAGCCGAATAAAGTAGCTGGGAATGCCTGAAATGAAAATCCCCTGCTGTTTGGCAAATGCATAAACAGCAGGGGAGACGATAATTGGATGAATATCATACCAATGTGGAATTACTTCTTCCGGCGGTGGATCACGTTGATCGCATAGCCGACGAGCATGGCCAAAACGATGATGATAAAGCCGAGCAGGGGATTGTCGTTCATAGGGTCCTCCTATTTTCCGAGCGGGGAGAATTCGTCGACGATGAGGTCGAGGCATTGCGGAAGCGCGCGGGCTCCAAAGACGCCCGAATTGCTGGAGATAATCTCGCCATCGAACTGCATGCCCAGCGACGGGGTGCAGGTGATCTTGGCTTCCTTGGTCTGGATGATCTTGAACTGCGGGCGCCCGAGTACCTTGCCGGCGGGGTCAAGCGCAGCGGTGATCACAGTAGGCAGCAGCTGCACGGTGCGCACGGGTTCGATGACCGCAATGTCGACCATGCCATCGTTCATGCGGCAGTCGGGGAACAGGTTGATGTCGTTTTGGATGACCGAGGTGTTGCCGGCCATGCAGCAGATGCCGTCGAGCTCCTCGACAATGCCGTCATGCTCAATCGTAAAGTGCGCTACCGTAGGGTTGGGCGTGGCGAGCGCAGAGAGGAAGTAGGCGATCTCGCCGATGTCGTTTTTGGTGGGGGCGGCCTTCATCATGATTTCGGCGTCGAAACCCGAGCCGGCGATGATGATGAAGCCGTGGCGCTTCTCGTTGCCGTTCTCGTCGAGCCAAAAGAGCTCGCCCATGTCGACTTTGACCGTGCGACCGGCACGGCAAGCCTTGGCAAGCGCCGCTGCCTCGGGGGCATTACCGATGTTGTTGAAGAACAGGCAGGCCGTACCGGAGGGGAAGACGAGCGTGGGGACACCGCATCCGCGCATCTGGTCGAGCACGTTGGAGACAGTGCCGTCGCCGCCCGAAACGACCACGCGGTCAAACTCGCGCACGTCTGCCACGGCGTCCTCGGGTTCCATGCCATCGCCGATAAAGCGCATCACGACCTCGTCGCCGCCCTGTGCAAGGGCGTGCGTGAATGCGAAGATTTCATCTGAGCTGGGGCCCGATGCCGGGTTGTGGATGATAAGGCAGCGCATACTTACGTTCCCGTTCTGTGACTAACCGAGTATAGTTGTAAGGCAATGCCGATATCCTACCCGTGTTTTTCGGGCCTAACCTTATTCGATGGGTTAATATGTACATTTCCACACATCAGGCTCTACTCGACTTTTGCCAGCGCGCCCGTGAGTTCGACGCGATTGCCGTCGATACCGAGTTTTTGCGCGAGCGCACGTTCCATCCGCGTCTGTGTTTGGTTCAGATTGCCACCCCTGCCGAGAGCGTAGCGGTCGATCCCCTGGTAATCGACGACCTATCGCCGCTGGCCGAGCTTATGGCCGACGAGAGCGTGACCAAGGTCTTTCACGCGTGCTCGCAGGATATGGAGGTCATGCTCCATACCGTAGGCGTGCTGCCGCGTCCGATTTTTGACACGCAGGTGGCCGCCGCCTTTTTGGGCGAGCGCCAGCAGATTTCGTATGGCGCGCTTGTTCAGACGTTCTGCGGTGTATCGCTGCCCAAGACCGAGTCGCTGACCGACTGGTCGCGCCGCCCGCTGACCGATAAACAGATCGAGTATGCGATCGATGACGTCAAGTACCTGATCGTCGCCTATACCGAGATGATGAGCCGCCTGCGCGAGCTGGGCCGTGTGGACTGGGTGCTCGACGAGCTGCGCCCGCTGGCTGACGAGTCGCACTATCGCGCCGATCGCCACGAGGCGTTCCGCAAGGTCAAACGCATCAATTCGTGCAGCCGTCACCAGTTGGGCATCGCGCGCGAGCTCGCCGCCTGGCGCGAGGACCGCGCCGAGCGCCGTAACATCCCGCGCAAGTGGGTCATGTCCGATGACACGCTGCTTGCGCTCGTTAAGCGCAATCCCGTGCGCGTTGAGGAGTTCCGTAGCATTCGCGGTACCGATCAGTTGGGTGAGCGCGATGTGGACGGCGCGCTCATAGCCATCAAGCGCGGCGCAAGCTGCCCGCACGATCGCCTGCCGCTCATGGTGCGCGGGCATCGCCAGATCTCTCCGGAGCTGGAGAGCGTGACGGATCTCATGTACGCGCTCATCCGCCTGGTTGCCGAGCGCTCGGGCGTGGCGACCTCGGTCATTGCCTCGCGCGATGACCTGGCCGACTATATTGACCACCCCGAGCAGAGCCCCCTGCGCGAAGGCTGGCGCTTTGAGCTTGTGGGCTCGCGCCTGGACGATCTGCTCTCCGGCAATATGGGACTCACCGTGAAGGACGGAAAGATTGAACTGTTATAGGGAAGCCTAGCCGGCTGAGTGGGTAAAATGCCTCCAACGTGTAACTCGATTCGGAGGAATTCGCATGCCCTATTACTATGGTTACGGCTTTGGTATCGACCCGCTGTACCTGCTGGTTGTTCTTGTTTGTACAGTGCTTGGCCTTGCTGCGCAGAGCTATATCAATTCGACGTACAAGACCTGGTCCAAGGTTCGCTCGGACGGCGACACGGGCGCCACGGTTGCTCGCCGCATGCTTGACGCCAACGGTTGCAATGCCGTGGGTATCAAGGGTGTCGCCGGTGAGCTCACCGACCATTACAACCCGCAGGATAACAACCTGTATCTGTCGGATGCCAACCGTTCGGGCGGTTCGGTCGCAAGCGTTGCCGTCGCCTGCCACGAGGCGGGCCATGCCGCCCAGCGTCAAAGCGGCTATGCCATGATGAAAGTACGTACCGCCCTCGTGCCGGTCGTCAACTTTACCCAGAACACCTGGACCATCGTGTTGCTCTTGGGCCTGTTTATGAACATTGCCGGGCTCACATCCCTCGCGTTGATCTTCTTCTCGTTTAGTGTGCTGTTCCAACTCGTTACGCTGCCTGTCGAGATTGACGCCAGCCGACGCGCCGTGGCGTACATCGAGCAGTCGGGTATGAGTTCCAAGCAGGTCAACGGTGCCAAGAAGGTGCTGACGGCCGCCGCGCTTACCTATGTTGCCGCTGCGCTCACCTCGATTATTCAGCTGCTCTATCTTATGGCTCGCTACAACAGAAACTCCAACCGATAACAAATGGGACAAGCAGGCGCCGCGGGGATTCGTGTCCCCGCGGCGCTGTACTATGTGTTGGACTTGAATTTGCGCAGGGCCGGAGCCTCTGTGCACGATGGCGAAAGGAGGCTGCGTGGCAGGCTGGAATCTAACCGGCAATGCCGTTTCCGCCGAGTTTGACGGTTCGGATGAGCAGGAGCGCAAGGAGCTCAGCGTGAGCCAGGCGGTGGAGATCGCCGCTGGTGCGCTCGATGCCATTCCGCAGCTGAGTGTCCTGGGCGAGGTCACGGGTTTCCGTGGTCCCAACGCCCGAAGCGGCCACTGCTACTTCCAGATTAAAGACGACTCGGCCGCCGTCGACTGCATCATCTGGAAGGGCGCCTATCTCAAGCGTACCTTCGATCTGCGTGACGGCATGCAGGTGAGCTTTAAGGGCAGCTTCAACCTCTATAAGCCCACGGGTCGTATGAGCTTTGTCGCTCGCTCGTTTTCGCTGGCGGGGGAGGGTCTGCTGCGTCAACAAGTGGCGCAACTGGCCGAAAAGCTACGCCGCGAGGGCCTGATGGACGAAGCGCGCAAACGCCGCATCCCGGTGTTCTGCTCACGCGTGGCGGTTGTCACCTCGCTTTCCGGTGCGGTAATCGACGACGTCAAGCGTACGCTGCGCCGACGCAACCCGCTCGTCGAGCTCGTCTGCGTGGGCGCAAAGGTCCAGGGCGAGGGTGCGCCGACAGAGCTTATTGAAGGCTTGCGCCGCGCCGCTGCCATTACGCCGGCGCCCGATTGCATTTTGCTCGTGCGTGGCGGCGGTTCCTTCGAGGACCTCATGACCTTTAACGACGAGGAGCTTGCCCGTGCGGTGGCAGCCTGTCCCGTGCCTGTGGTGACGGGCATTGGCCATGAGCCCGATACCTCGATCTGCGACATGGTGAGCGACCGTCGCGCCTCCACGCCTACGGCGGCGGCCGAATCGGTGGCGCCGGCTATGACGGAGTTGGCCGATGTGCTCGAGGCGCGCTATCAGCGTCTGGGTGCCGCGATGGCATCGATGATTGGGTCGGCCCAGGTCGACCTGGAGATGCTCGATCAGCGCGGTCGCCGTGCCTGGGATACCTATACGGCTCGCTTGGGCGATGCGCTCGATGCGGCTGCGTGCCGCCCGTGCCTCAACGACCCAACGTTTATGGTTGAGCGTCGCGAGTCTGAGCTTGCCCTGACGGCCGATCGTTTGTCCGGCGCCATAACGCGTTCGGTTGGGGCATTCCGCTCCAACTTTGAGCGTCTGCCCGAGCGCTTGATCGCAAGCACCTCAGGACTCGATGGCAAGCGCCATGCGCTCACGCTCGCAAGCTCCCGCCTGGAGCATCAGGGGCGCACGATGCTCAACAAGCCAGCGTCCGACCTGGGCCGTGCAGCGGCTTCGCTCGATGCCCTGTCGCCGCTCAAGGTGCTTGCCCGCGGCTATTCCATCGCGTACAGCGTTGACGGCGTGGCTACAAGTGCCAAGACCTTTAAGCCGGGCGACGCCATTCGCGTGCGCATGGCAGACGGCAACGTGGCAGCAACGGTCAATACGGTCGAGTAGGCCGCGTTTCATAGCGATAAACCTTTAGGAAAGGAAACAGATATGGCAGAGAAGACCCCGGTCGAGCAGCTTACGTACAAGCAGGCTTCACAGGAGTTGGAGCTCATCATCCGCAGCTTGGAGTCGGGTGATATGGAGCTCGAGGAGTCGCTTGAGAGCTATACCCGCGGCGTCGAGCTCCTCAAGAGCCTGCGTACCCGCTTGTCCGATGCCGAGCAGAAGGTCTCGGTGCTCCTGAAGGACGTCGACGGCAACGACGTGCTCGCCGACGGCGAAGCCGCCAACACCGACGACAACCTTTCGTTCTAACCATCCCGACCAAATATAATTACCTTGGTCTGTGAGAAAGGAACCAACCATGTGTGATTGCATCTTCTGCAAAATTGCCAACCACGAGATCCCCTCGACCGTCGTCTACGAGGATGACCAGGTCATCGCGTTCGACGACCTCAATCCCCAGGCGCCGGTCCACACGCTCGTGATCCCCAAGAAGCACTACAGTGACATCGCCGATAACGTGCCCGCCGAGACCATGGGCGCCATGGCCCACGCCATCCAGGAGGTCGCCAAGGCCAAGGGTCTGGAGGACGGTTTCCGCGTCATCTCCAACAAGGGCGTCAACGCCGGTCAGACCGTCATGCACTTCCACATGCACGTCCTCGGCGGCAAAAACCTGGGCGAGAACCTCATCTGAGGACGCACGGCCCGTCGCCTTGGCTGCCTTTGGAGTAACCTATGCAGTTTTCTCAACTCGAATACCTTCAAGCGGTAGCGAACTACGGCGGCGTGCGCAAAGCGGCTCGCGCCGTTCACGTGAGCCCACAGGCTGTCTCGTCGGCAATTAAGAAACTGGAGTCTGAGTATCAGATCGTTTTGCTCAACCGATCGGCGGGGGAGGCTGTTTTGTCTCCGGCGGGCAGAGAATTTGCACGTCGTGCACGCGTGATCCTGGCACAAGTCGACGATCTCAAAAAGTACGCTCAATCGAGGGACGACGGCGTCTCGCCTGACGGCCATTTCCGTCTTTACGCCCCCTGCCTTCATGGGCGGGGGCGCCTTTTTGCCGAAAACTGGTATGATTCGTTTGAAAGCTCGCACCCTCAGATTCACCTTGATGTGTGGCATCAGCCAACGGCTACATGCTTTGAATCACTTGTGCTTGGCATTTCGGATGCGGCCATCTCATTTGAGGAACCAAGGGACAGTGTCCTTTCTTCAAAATATTTGGGTGAAAAGGAGCTCAAGGTTCTTTCATGCCCAGCAGGTCATCAATCTGTTGACGCTATGACCATCCGTGAGTTACTGGGCGGCAGGCTCGCTGTTCCAATTAACTTGTCACCCTGTCTCAATGCAATCAATCAATGTCCTGAAGCTCAGCTGGTTAATTTCCGCTTTCGCGATGTCGAATACGGAAACAGGGCACAGGCTGAGTTTCTTCAGGCCGGGGGATTGATATTGAGTTTTTCTGGCTCTTCTCTCGCATCAGATGGACTGGAAGTGAGCGAGTGCTCCATTGAAGGCTCGCATGACGTAGCCTTGCCCATCTACTTTTGCTATCGACAAAATGCCTGGACCGATCGACACCAGACGGTATTTCTTCACCTATTGCGTCATCTCGCTTCGTGAGGCCATTTGGCCTCGTGGCGTCAAGTGAATGTTGACGCCTTGTAACACATGACTGACGGCTTTGCCTTCATGCTTTTCCAAGATTTCGGCTTGGGTTATTGGTTCTTGGAGGGCGGAGTATGAAAAACCGTACGGTTTTGCTTTATATGACGTTCGTTTTTCTGTCGAACTTCAGCACCATCTTGTATTTTCTGACGGTTTACCTTGAATTCGTCGGATTCTCGATGGTGGCGATTTCTAGCATGATGATTGCATATCAAGTGAGCAAGTTCATCCTTGAAGTTCCCACTGGCTATATTGCTGATAGGTTTGGACGAAAGACAAGCGGCCTCGTTGGCGTCGTGGGAATGCTTGGATACTACGCCGCCCTGCTTCTCGTCCGTTCTCCTCTGCTTTTAATCGGTGCGTTTGCTCTTAAAGGTTTTGCCGTTGCATGTGTGAGCGGATCCATCGAAGCGATTTACATTGACAGCGTCTCTCAGGACCAGCTCGTAAGACTTAATGTCGTTGAGCGATTTGTTTTCTATGCCTCTTATGCCATCTCCGCTTGCGTGGGCGGTTTCATTTCGTCTGTCGGTGCATATCTCATTGGTCTTTCGGCAGATATCATCGCAATGGTGTTGACGTTGGTTGTCGTTGTCTGCATTCCTGAGATGCAAAGAGGGAGCACTGCGGGGACACCTGAGCGTGGAATTAGCCCGAAGATGATCGGTGCCGCTATTGCGTGTAATGGCATTCTTCGTTCAGCGTTCATCATGGACTGTTCTCAGGCATTTGCTTTTGTCGCCCTGGAAGACTTTTTCTCACTGCTGCTTGCGGGTCGCGGAATGAATGCCGTCGCTTCGGGTGTGACCATTGCGGTCCAGCTCCTTGCCTCGGCCTCCATAGGGTTTATTGTGCCCAGTGCGATTACTCGTGTCGACAAGGGCCGTTTTGCGTGTATATGCGGCATCATTCGCTTAGTATTGACAGCTTTGTTTTTGATTCCCCTTACTCCGGCTAATTTGCTGCCCGTGTTCTATGTGCTGCAGACGGTTGCGTACTCGTTGTTTGCCCCAATCAAATACTCAGTTTTTCAAAATGCTGCCGATTCTTCGATGCGCTGTTCACTGATTTCGGTTCAAAGCCAGATGGTGGCGGTGGGTGCCGTTCTTTTCTATCTGCTCAACGCTGTGTTGAGTAGCGTTGCAGGCATTCGAGTCGTATTGCTTGTTGCGCTCGGGATTTCTTCCTTGGTGTATATCCCCGCGCTCTTTCGTCTTACAAGTCAAAGGCCGTGAGTATTTGGACACCGATAACTTATATATCAACGCAATAAACCCGAGCGCGAGGGCGTTTGGGTTTATTATTGAAGCGTATGTAACCTGGCGGCGCCACACCGCCTGTTAGTAGGGAGACACATGAACGTTCTGGTCGTCAACGCAGGATCTTCGACCCTTAAGTATCAGGTCATCGATACCAAGTCCCACAAGGTGTCCGCAAAGGGCTCCTGCGAGCGCGTCTGCTTTACCGGCGGTACCTTCACCCATGCTGCCAATGGCTCCAAGAAGGTGACCGAGAACATCGAGTTCCCCGACCACAAGGTCGCCATCGAGGTCGTCCTGAAGGACCTTGAGGCCAACGGCGTCAAGATCGAGGGCATTGGTCACCGTATCGTTCAGGGCGGTTGGTACTTTGGTGATTCCTCCCTCGTCGACGAGGACGTCCTCGCCAAGATTCGCGAGGTCGCCCCGCTGGCGCCGCTGCACAACAACCCCGAGGCCAACGTTATCGAGTACTGCCTGGAGCAGTATCCCGATCTGCCCAACGTCACGGTCTACGACACCGCTTTCCACTTCAACATGCCCGAGGTCGCCAAGACCTACGCCCTTCCCAAGGATGTTTGCGACAAGCTGCACATCCGTAAGTATGGCGCTCACGGCACCAGCTATCGCTACATCTCCAAGAAGGTCGCCGAGATGACCAACGGCGAGGCCCGCAAGGTCGTCGTGTGCCACATCGGCTCCGGCGCTTCCCTGTGCGCCATCGAGGACGGCAAGTGCATGGATACCACCATGGGCTTGACGCCGCTCGACGGCGTCATGATGGGCACCCGCTGTGGCTCCATCGACCCGGCTACCGTGTGCTACCTGCAGCGCGAGGGTGGCTACACCTTCGACGAGGTCGACGAGATGATGAACAAGAAGTCCGGCCTTTTGGCTGTGACCGGCGGCAAGACCAACGACTGCCGCAACGTCGAGGAGCTCGCCGCCGCTGGTGACCCCGATGCTCAGCTCGCCTTCGACATGTTTGTCTACAAGATTGCCGCCAAGGCTGCCGAGATGGCTACTTCTATGTGCGGTATGGACACCCTTGTCTTTACTGCCGGCATCGGCGAGCACGCTCCGGCGGTCCGCGCCGGCGTTGCCGACCGCCTGGCCTTTATGGGCGTCAAGATGGATCATGCCCGCAACGCCCTGCGTGGCGACGGCGCTTGGTGCCTGTCTGCCAAGGATTCCAAGGTCAAGATCTTCGTCATCCCCACGGACGAGGAGTTCATGATCGCCTCCGACGTCGAGCGCATCGTCAACGGCAAGTAATTGCAAGAGGGGAGGGGCTGGACGACCGAGCGCCGTTCGGCCCCTCTTTTGCGCTCGTTGGGCGATATGACTGATAGCTATTTATCAAGTTGTGATAACTTCTTATTAAAATGCGGCCGCCTTAAGGGGTCTGCGTCGACCGTATTGCACTGCAAAGGAGTCTCATGAACGTACTTGTTGTCAACGCCGGCAGCTCAAGCCTTAAATATCAGCTTTTGGATACCGATACCCGAGAGGTTTTCGCCAAGGGCAACTGCGAACGTATCGCTTCGGACATGGGCATCTTTGGCCACTCCGAGAACGGTGGCGCCAAGCAGACCGAGGAGGTCCCTTTCCCCGATCATCGCTCTGCTATCGCTCGCGTGCTCGAGGAGCTCGAGAAGACCGACTTTACGATTGATGGCATTGGCCATCGTATCGTTCAGGGCGGCTGGCACTTCGATGATTCCGCGGTCGTCGACGATGAGGTCATGGCTAAGATCCTTGAGGTGGCACCGCTCGCTCCGCTGCACAATTACGGCGAGGCCGCGGCAATCGAGTATTGCCGCGAGAAGTATCCGGAGCTGCCCAATGTGGCCGTCTTCGACACCTCGTTCCACATGACCATGCCCGAGGTCGCCTACACCTACGCGCTGCCCAAGGACGTGTGCGACAAGTACCACGTGCGCAAGTACGGCGCACACGGTACGAGCCACCGCTACGAGTGGATGATGGCCAAGGAGATCCTGGGCTCGCGCTGCCACCGCCTGCTTTCGTGCCATCTGGGCAATGGTGCCTCGCTTGCCGCCATTGAGGACGGCGTGTGCCGCGACACCACGATGGGCCTCACGCCGCTTGACGGCCTGATGATGGGTACCCGTTGCGGTTCCATCGACCCGGCCACCGTGTGTTATCTTCAGCGCGAGGGCGGCTACAGTTACCAGGAAGTCGACGACATGATGAACAAGCAGTCTGGTCTGCTTGCCATTTCGGGTATCTCCAACGACGCCCGCGACATCCGCACGCGCGCCTCCGAGGGCGACGAGCGCTGCCTGCTCGCCTTCGATATGTTCGCCTACAAGGCCATGCAGCAGGCCGGCTCCATGATTGCTTCCATGGCGGGCGTGGACACCATCACCTTTACCGCCGGCATCGGCGAGAACGACTGGTCGATCCGTAAGGCCTTCTGCGACTGCTTTGAGTGGCTGGGCGTGCGCATCGACAACAACAAGAACCGCGAGGCCGTGGGCAACGGCCCGCAGGTCATCAGCGCCGCCGGTTCCGCCGTCACGGTCATGGTCATCCCCACCGACGAGGAATACATGATCGCCCACGACGTCGAGCGTCTGACCGGTAGCAACTAGCGCATTCGTCTGCAATTGAGAGAAAGGCCTCCAGAGCAACGAGCTCCGGAGGCCTTATTTGATGGACGAGACGAGCGGGGCGGAAACTCCATCCCACAATCAGCCTCCAAACCGGGACACATTTTCCGGAAGGCCAGAAATCGGAACGCAGTCTATCTTATGGCTCCAAAGTGGTCATTACCTGCAACGCATACGCTCTCAGCAACGTCGCCCATCCATCCAAATTCTCAGCCCCAGCTCGTAGCCAAGCCGCCGTCCACCCCAGATTCCCTGAATGCCACGTGATAGTAGAAGGCCGCACAGGTTAACCCCTGAAAACATTCCGCAGACCAGAAACGCCCCCGTTCGTAGCTCCGAAGGAGCAGAACGGGGGCGTTTCATTGGTCGAGGACGTTTTCAAAACCAAGCCCGGCCCCGGCCGGACAGCCCACGAACGCTACAAGTTCTTGACACCCATCGCGCGCATGGCGTTCAGGATGGCGATGATCGCCACGCCTACGTCGCCGAACACGGCAAGCCACATGTTGGCGATGCCCAGCGCTGCCAGCACAAGGATCAGCAGCTTAACGCCCAGCGCAAAGATGATGTTCTGCCAGACGATCGTCATGGTCTTGCGTGCCACGCGGATCGCGCGGGAAATGTTGGACGGCTTGTCGTCCATGAGCACGACATCGGCGGCCTCGATCGCAGCGTCAGAACCCATAGCGCCCATGGCAATGCCCACATCGGCGCGCGTAAGCACGGGCGCATCGTTGATGCCGTCGCCCACAAAGGCGAGCTTGCCCTTGCCACTCTCGGTTGCAAGCAGCGCCTCGACGCGCTCGACCTTATCGCCCGGCAGCAGCTGCGCGTGGAACTCGTCGAGACTGAGTTGCTTGACCACAGACGCCGCAACCTCCTCGCGGTCGCCCGTGAGCATGACGGTGCGCTTGACACCGGCGGCGTGCAGGTCGCGAATCGTTTGCTCAGCATCGGCCTTGACGGTGTCTGCAATCACGATGTGGCCGGCGTACACGCCGTCAACGAGCACATGCAGAATCGTTCCGACGACCTCGCAATCGGGCGCTTCGACTCCGGCCGCGGCGAGCATCTTTGCGTTGCCAACGACGACGTGCTTGCCGTCGATGGTTGCCGTCACGCCATGGCCCGCGTCGTTGGTGGAGTCGCTTACGCGCTTGGGGTCGACCTCGCCCTGGTAGGCGACACGTACGGACTGCGCGATGGGGTGATCGGAGAACGACTCAGCAAGGGCTGCGACTTCAAGCAGCGATTGCTCGGTATAGCCTGCCTCGGGGTGTACCGCGACCACCGAGAACGTGCCGTTGGTGAGGGTGCCCGTCTTGTCAAAGACGACGGTGTCCACGTCGGCGAGCGTCTCGAGGTAGTTAGAACCCTTGATGAGAACGCCCAGCTTGGACGCGCCGCCGATGCCGCCAAAGAAACTGAGCGGCACGCTGATCACCAACGCGCACGGGCAGCTGACGACCAAGAAGGTCAGGCCGCGCAGAATCCAGTCGGACCAGGCACCGGTGACCAGGCCACCGCCGAGCGCGAGCACCGCGGCAGCGCCGGTGACGGCGGGCGTGTAGATGCGGGCAAAGCGCGTGATGAAGTTCTCGGTGCGTGCCTTCTTTTCGCTGGCATTCTCCACGAGCTCCAGGACGCGTGCGACGGTGGACTCGCCAAAGGGCTTGGTGGTGCGCACGTGGATGAGCCCCGTCATGTTGATGCAGCCGCTGATGATATCGTCTCCGGTTTTGGCCGGGCGGGGGACCGACTCACCGGTAAGGGCGGCGGTGTCGAGCTGGGTTTCGCCCTCGACGATGACGCCGTCGATGGGCACGCGCTCGCCGGGCTTGACCACGATCACGGTGCCGACCGCGATGTCATCGGGGAAGACCTGTTCGAGTGAGCCGTCGGGTTGCTCGACGTTGGCGTAGTCGGGTGCTATGTCCATCATGGCGCTGATCGATTTACGGCTCTTGCCCACGGCGTATGCCTGGAACAGCTCGCCGACCTGGTAGAACAGCATGACGGCGGCGCCTTCGGCCATGTGCGGGTCGGTATCGGGGAAGAGCACCATGGCAAACGCGCCGATGGTCGCGACGGCCATAAGGAAACTCTCGTCGAAGGCCTTGCCGCGGCGGATGTTATTGAATGCCTTTTGCAGCACGTCGTAGCCGGCAATCAAAAACGGTATGAGGAACAGCATAAAGCTGGCGTAGATGTCGCCCGGGGTACCGAATGCGGCGGG
>CAJLLB010000007.1 GCA_905207425.1 uncultured Collinsella sp. | reverse complement strand
ATATGCGCCCCTCCCGGGCGCAAGCAAAAGGGCTGGTTAGTGCCGCTCGCTATTTAGTTAGACAGTCTATTCAGTAGTCAGATTTCAGATCTGTAGATAGCCGCAGCAGCATCTTCCCAGATAAAACCGACCAAAATAAACCTGTCTCTTTTTGGCAGGTTTCCCGTGGGGCGGGCACTGATGAAGTTTATCGCGAGTTCCGCACGAACAGGAGGCCACTTAATGTGGCCTCCGTCGTGAGCAGGACTGTAGAGCAGGAAACTTAGCCCGTGCCGGGGCCGCTGAGCCCTGACCGGCGGGATGGACCAGTTCAGATGGGGCTTTGATGCATGGGTGGTCTGTTGTTGTGCAAATGGGTATCATACTGTGGTTATTGCATCGACTCTGCGATGCATGTTTGTACGTTCCCGGCGGTCGGTTTGCCAGAAGCGCCCCGTCGGTTGTTCCAGACCCGTTTCGAAGAAAGGAAACCACACTAACCTATGGCAGCTAAAAAATCATCTCCCTTGAAGATCATTCCGCTCGGCGGCCTTGACGGCATCGGCAAGAACATGACGGTCTTCGAATGCGGCGACGACATGGTGCTCGTTGACGCTGGCCTCATGTTCCCCGACGATTCCCAGCCCGGTATTGATCTGGTGCTTCCCGACTACACCTATGTTCTGGAGAACGAGGAGAAGCTCCGCGGTATCGTCGTCACCCACGGCCACGAGGACCACACCGGTTCGCTTCCGTATCTGCTGCAGGACCTCAACAATAAGGTGCCCATCTTCTCGAGCAAGCTGACGCTTGGCTTTATCGAGGGCAAGCTTTCTGAGTTCCGCATCCGCGCACCCAAGTTCCGCGAGGTCAAGGGCGGCAGCCATGTCAACCTCGGCGGCATCTCGCTCGATTTCTTTTCGATGACGCACTCCATCCCCGGCGCTCTGGGCGTGTTCATCCGCACCAATCAGGGCACCGTTATGCACACCGGCGACTTTAAGCTCGACCAGACGCCCATCGACGGCGTCACGCCCGACTACGCCGCTATCAGCCGCTTTGCCAAGCAGGGCATCGACCTGCTGCTTTCCGACTCCACCAACGCCACGGTTCCGGGCTTTACCAAGTCCGAGGCCGAAGTCGGCCCCAACCTGCTGCACGCCATCAAGAACGCGCCGGGTCGCGTGTTCGTCGCGTCGTTCTCGAGCCACATCCATCGTCTGCAGCAGATCTGCGATGCCGCCCGCAAGTGCGGCCGTAAGGTCGTTGTGACCGGTCGCTCCATGCTCACTAACACCCGCGTGGCGCGCGAGCTTGGCTACCTCAACATCGACGACGCCGATATCATCGATGCCTTTGACATCGATAACCTGCCCGACGACAAGATCGTCGTCATGTGCACCGGTTCGCAGGGCGAGCCGCTGTCGGCCCTGTCCCGCATGGCCAACGGAGAGCACAAGACGCTCTCCATCCACGAGGGCGATACCGTTATCCTCTCGGCAACGCCGGTCCCCGGTAACGAGAAAGCCGTCCAGCAGGTCGTCAACAGCCTAGCCAAGCTCGGCTGCGACGTGTGGGATAAGAACCGCGCTCTCGTTCACGTCTCCGGTCACGGTAGCCAGGAGGAACTCAAGCTACTGATGGCCATGGCCAAGCCCACCTACTTTATGCCGGTTCACGGCGAGGCCGTGCATCTGCGTGCCCATGCCCAGCTGGCCCGCAAGATGGGCATCAAGGATGATCACATCTTTATCCTCGATAACGGCGACACGCTCGAGATGCGCGGCGGTATCGTCAAACGCGGTACGCCCGTCGAGTCCGGCGTCGTCTACGTCGACGGCCTGCGTATCGGCGATACCGACCCCATCGTCCTGCGCGATCGTCAGAAGCTCGCCAACGACGGTATGGTTACCGCTGTTGCCATCGTCTCGCTCAAGCACAAGAAGATCGAGGCCATCGAGTTCTCGGGCCGCGGCGTCTCGTTTGCCATCGACGACCAGTTCTCCGAGGATGCCTCCGCGTCCATTATGAAGACGATCGAGAAGGGCAAGTTTAGCTTTACGAGCAGCGGTTCCGATGCCATTCGCAAGGCCGTGCGCGATTCGCTCTCTAACTTTATCTGGAGCCGTACGCGCACCCGTCCGATGATCATCCCGGTCGTCATGGAGGTTTAGTTTGGCGCGCGGATCTGCACAAAACGCCAAAGGCAATAAGGCCAATAACCAACCGGCATCTGCTAAGGGTGCCGGTTCCCATCTGCGTGCCAATAAGGGCCACGAGGCGGACTTCGACGATTTTGAGCCCTTGGTGGAGCCCTCGGCCAATCGCGATATCGCCGGCGTGGTCATTGCCGTTTTGGCGATTGCGTCCTTTATTGCCGTGATTTCTCCGGCAACAGCGCCCGTGACGGCTGCTGTTGCCGGTTTTTACCACCTGGGCTTTGGCCTGGGCGCCTACGTGCTGCCGATCGTCATTTTGCTGTTTGCCGCCACGCTCTTTTTAGGCGAGGACTCGCCGCTCAACGTGCGCTCGGTCGCGGGCGGAGCCGTGGTCTTTATCACCGTTGTCTCCATTCTTTCGCTGATGGTGCCGGGTACGAGCGGCTCGTGTGACCTTATGTTCACGCCGCAAAATCTGTCCGCCTCGGGTGGCTACATCGGTGCGTTTATTGCGAGTGCGCTGCAGAATGCCCTGGGTAAGCCTATCGCGATGGTGGTCCTGTTGGGTCTGGCCGTCGTTGGTTTTGTCATCATCGGCTTTTCGGTGGGTGGCGTGCTGCGCTCTGCTCGCGACCGCGCGGCCGATTTTGCCGAGCGCCGTCGTGCCGATGTTAACGCGAGCCCGTGGGGTGACGACGAAGCCCTGTCGGTGCCCGGCGTTGCCCGTCCGCACCTGAGCATTCTTCGTCAAAAGGGCTCCGATGCTGCCGTGACCACGGTCATGGGCAACGATGTGGACCCGGTTTTGGACGATGACGACGAGGACGAGGATCCGTTTGTCGACGTATCCGATGCCGTGGAGGCCGAGCGCGCTAAGACGACGCTGCTGCCGCGCCGTCATGTCAAGAAGGGCAAGGCCACGCCCAAGTTGAATACAAGCGAGCCCGACCCGTCTTGGTCCGATAGCGAGATTGAGCTTACCGAGGGCGATGACGAGGACGACGAGGCTCCGATTGAGACCGCAAAGACAACTTTGCTGCCGCGTCGCCATGCTAAGCGCGAACAGGTAACCGGCCAGCTTTCGATGGAAGACGACCCCGATAAGATCGACGAGTCCGAGCCGCCGTTTGCCGTGAATCCTGTCTCGGCAACACCTCAGATTCCCGACTTCTTGAAGCATCCCAAGGTTGCCGATACGGCTGTCGCGGGCGCTGCCGAGGCGCCTACTCCTAGCGATGGGGGAGCGGTCAATGCCCCCGCGGATAACGAGGGCGAAGAAGAGGACGGCCTCAAGCTTCCGCCGCTCGAGATCCTGCACGCCAACCCGCAGTCGGCGTCCTCCGCGTCATCTGACAAGGAGCTGGAACAGACTGCCGAGTCACTGCAATCCACCTTGCTTGAGTTTGGCCGCAGTGCCCGCGTGGTCGGCTGGATCGCCGGCCCCACGGTGACGACCTTTAAGCTGCAACCTGGCGAGGGCGAGCGCGTGAGCAAGATTTCGAGCCTCGAGGACGATATCGCGCTTTCGCTCGCTGCTCAGTCGGTGCGCATCTTTGCCCCGATCCCCGGTACCTCGCTTGTGGGTATCGAGATTCCCAATCGCAAGCGCCAGAACGTCAACCTGGGCGACGTGCTTCCCTATGTGAAGGGCGGTCCGCTCGAGCTGGCCATCGGTCGAGATGCCGAGGGCACGCCGGTCGTCGCTGACCTCGCCAAGATGCCCCACCTGCTGATCGCCGGCACGACCGGTTCTGGTAAGTCGGTGATGATCAATTCCATCATCACGACCCTGCTCATGCGAGCCCTTCCCGAGGACGTTCGCCTGATCATGGTCGACCCCAAGCGCGTCGAGCTTGCGGGCTATAACGGTTTGCCGCATCTCTATGTGCCCGTGGTGACCGAGCCCAAGCAGGCCGCGAGCGCTCTGCAATGGGCCGTGTCCGAGATGGAGCGTCGCCTGAAGGTCTTCGAGCGTCTCAACGTGCGTAAGATCTCGACCTACAACGAAAAGCAGGCCGCCGGCGAGTTTGAGCATTACGACAACCCGCCCCAAAAGATGCCCTATCTGGTCATTATCATCGACGAGCTTTCGGACCTGATGATGGTCGCCGGCAAGGATGTCGAGGCCTCGATCGTTCGTATCGCCCAGCTGGGCCGTGCCGCCGGTATACACCTTATCGTGGCTACGCAGCGCCCCAGCTCCAACGTGGTGACGGGCCTCATCAAGGCCAACATCACCAACCGCATCGCCTTTAACGTCGCCACGGGCATCGACTCGCGCGTTATTATTGACCAGATGGGTGCCGAAAAGCTCACCGGTTTGGGCGACATGCTGTTCTCCAAGGTCGACTGGGGCAAGCCTCGCCGTATCCAGGGCTGCTTTGTCTCGGATGACGAAATCAACGAGATTGTCGAGTTCGTCAAGTCGCAGAGCGAGCCCGACTACCACGAGGAGATCCTGTCTGCCGTGGCGCCCGCTTCCATGTCCATGGTGGGTGGCGGCGGCATTGTCCGCACCGGAGTAGCTGAGCCGCAAGACGATGATCCGCTCATTTGGGAAGCCGCCCATATTGTGGTGGAATCGCAGCTGGGCTCCACATCTGGCCTGCAACGTCGTCTGAAGGTTGGCTATGCGCGTGCCGGGCGTATTATGGACATGCTGGAAGAAAAGGGTGTCGTCGGCCCGCCCGACGGTTCCAAGCCGCGCGAGGTCCTGTTGGACGAGGAGGGGCTTGCCGCGCTGGAATCTGTCGACGCCGAGATGGCACGTGAAGATCGTGAGTTTGGAGGATTCTGATGGCTGCACGCTTTGGTGACATGCTGCTCGAGCAGCGTCGCCGAATGGGCCTTTCCATTCAGCAGGTCGCCAACACCATCAAAATCAGGCCGCAGATCATCGAGTTTTTCGAGACCGGTAACTTTGCTTCGATGCCGCCGCGCGGCTATGCACAGGGCATGATTTCGAGCTATGCTCGCTTTTTGGGCCTCAATCCGCGCGAGGTCGTCAATGCCTACTTTGACGACCTGATGGCATACGAACGCGAAACGTCGCAGCAGGGCGGTCGTTTTCAGGACGCCGCCGGCTACGTCAATTCGCGTTCCTCGGTCGATAACGGGCGCTTCCTGATGGTTCAGGGCGGTCGTTCGACCCGCTATGGACAGCGTCCTCAGCAGGCCGGTTATATTACTGAGACGGGTTCGGGCGAGGAGATTCGCTCACAGCGTGACCGGTTCCGCAGTACGCCGATGCCCGAGGACCGTGCACTTCCCGCTGCCCGCGGCGTGGCGCGTGACCCTCGTGCCGGCTACGGCGACGGCGGCTATTCAGATCGCGGTCACCGTGGTGTCTCCACCGGACGCTCTCGCGGTGGCTATGCGGATGCCGATACCACGCAAGTGACGCCGCGTCTTCGCTCTCAATCACAGCCGTATGGCCAGCGCTCTTCGGCTCCGCGTTCGGGCCAACGTGGCTATCAAGGCCGCGGTGAACTTGCGCCCCGCTCGGGTCAGCGCAGCCTTCAGGGCCAGGGCGGCTATCGCGGCCGTTCCGATAGCAATCGTGGTCGTATGCCTCAGGGAGGCGGCCGCAGCAGTTCCGGTCGTGGACGCGGCGGATCCCGTACTCCTCAAAACAACGGGCTCGATCCGCGTATCGTCTACGCCGGCATCGGTGCCGTGGCGTTGCTGCTGATCGTGCTCATCGTGGTGCTTCTGCGCGGCTGCGCATCTTCGGCGCCCGAGACCACGCCCGAGGCGCCCACTGCTACCAAGACGACGACCAAGAAGTCTTCTAAGAAGACCGAAACGGTCGACGAGGACGAAGACACCGATGAGCCGACGGATGAGTCGACTGATTCGGACGCTACCAAGACGACGGCCAAGAAGGAAGAGAACGAGGTCACGAAGATCAAAGTTTCCGTTGCCAAGGGAAAGACCGCGTGGATTGAGATCAAGGTCGACGGCAAGTCGGTCTATGGCGCTCAGGCGACTGGCCCCTTTGAGCAGGAGTACACGCCCGAGTCCTCGATCGAGATCACCACGTCCAAGCCTTCCGATGTTACCGTTACCAAGAACGGTGAAAAGGTCCGTTACGATACCAAGACCTCGGGCGTGGCTCGTGTGACGATCACCGTTCCTAAGAAGGAGACGACTGATTCCGAGAATGGTGAAAGTTCTGATGGTACCGACACCACCGATGGTACCGATGCCCAGTCCACGGATGGCGCCGATACCGCAACTGACGGTCAGACACCCACCGATTCTACCGACAATTCGTACGATAGCTACTAGGCCGCTCGTACGCGAAAGGAAACATCATGGCTAAAGATTCCAGCTTCGACGTCGTGTCCGAGGTCAACATGCAAGAGGTCGACAACGCCTTCCAGCAGACCACGCGCGAGATTTCCCAGCGCTATGGCCTTAAGGATTCCGGCGCCACGATCGAGCTTTCGAAGGGCGAGAAGCTCTTTACGATCAACGCCCCGGCCGACTTTGTCTCCAAACAGATTGTTGACGTGCTGAGCTCCAAGCTCATCAAGCGCGGCATCGACCTCAAGGCTGTCTCGTTGGATGCTCCGCAGGCGGCATCGGGCGGCACCGTGCGCGTGCTCGGCCATATCGTCGAGGGTATCGACCAGGCGACCGCCAAGAAGATCAACAAGGACATCAAGGATCAAAAGCTCAAGGTCAAGGTGACCATCGAGGCCGACAAGCTGCGTGTTTCCTCTGCTTCGAAGGACGCGTTGCAGACCGTGATCCAGTTCCTGCGCGACCAGGACTACGGCCAGCCGCTGCAGTTCACCAACTACCGCTAATATCAATCGAAAGGACCGCTCTCCAACATGGATACACCGTTGGGCTCCGTGCTCTACATCACCCTCGGGTGCGCTAAGAACGAGGTTGACACCGACCGCATGCGTTCTCTTTTGACCGCCGCGGGCTACGAGGAGGCATTCGACCCGCAGGATGCCGACATCGCCATCGTCAATACTTGCTCGTTCCTCGCCTCCGCAACGTCCGAGAGCATCGAGACCACGCTCGAGCTCGCCAACGAGGTTCAGGACGGCGTTCGTTCTTGCCCCATCGTCATGTGCGGCTGCGTGCCGTCGCGCTATGGCGATGACCTGCCTGACGAGCTGCCCGAGGTCGCTGCCTTTGTGAAGGCCGACGAGGAAGACGGCATCGCTGCGGTCATCGATGGCGTGCTGGGTGTCGAGCGCGAGATTGCAGCCTATATCCCGCAGGTCAAGCGTACCGTCGAGGGTGCTGTCGCCTACGTCAAGATTTCCGATGGCTGCAACCGCTTCTGCAGCTTCTGCATGATCCCCTATATTCGCGGCCGCTATCATTCGCGCAATGCCGAGAGCATCATCTCCGAGGTGCGTGACCTGGTTGCCGGCGGTGTGCGCGAGATCGTGCTGATCGGCCAGGACACGGGCATCT
Organism: uncultured Collinsella sp.; assembly: GCA_905207425.1. Taxonomy (GTDB): domain Bacteria; phylum Actinomycetota; class Coriobacteriia; order Coriobacteriales; family Coriobacteriaceae; genus Collinsella. Next base: position 24,017 of record CAJLLB010000007.1, on the reverse strand, counting down.
GGGGTACCGACTTTGCCGACGAGGACGTCGCCGATGGCTCGCCGCGCAATCTGGCGCAGCTGCTGCGTGCCGTCGCCGAGGCCGTGCGCCCGCACAACGTCTGGGTCCGCGTGCTCTATCTGCAGCCCGAGGGCATGACTGACGAACTCATCGAGACGATTCGCGATACGCCCGAGGTGCTGCCCTATATCGATATCCCCGTGCAGCACTGCGACGCGCGCATTCTCAAGGCCATGCGTCGCTCCGGTTCGCGCCAGGAGCTCGAGGATCTGTTCCGCGACCTTCACGAGCGCATCCCCGGCATCGTGATTCGTTCCACGGCCATGGTCGGCTTCCCGACCGAGACCGACGACGAGTTCCGCGATCTTATCGACTTTATGGACACCGTCGGCTTTGACTACACGAGTGTCTTTGCCTACTCGCGTGAGGAAGGTAGCCTGGCCGCCAAGATGGAGGGCCAGGTCGATGAGGAGGTTAAGCTCGAGCGCGCCCAGGAGGCCATGGACCTGGCCGAGTCGCTCGGTTTTGCCGCCACCGCCGCCCATGTGGGCGAGCGCGCCCAGGTAATCGTCGACGGTATCGAAGAGACCGAGGATGGCGCCGAGCTGATCGGCCATGCTTGGTTCCAGGCGCCCGATTCCGATGGCGCGGTGCATCTGGACGCCAGCGAGGCGTCCGTGGGCGATATTCTGACCGTCGAGTTTACCGATAGCTTCTGCTATGAGCTTATCGGTCATGTTGTGGAGTAGGAGAGCGTCGTGGCAAACGAGAGCAATAAGGAACTGACGAGTGTCTGGACGCCCGCCAACATCGTGACGTGCGTTCGCATCGTCTTTATCCCGGTGTTCATGATCGTCTCGGCTCTGTCTCACACGAGTGTTGCCGGTACGGATTGGAGCATCTTTGACGGCCCGCTCGCCGCCGCTGCCTTCATTCTGTATGTGATCCTGTCGTGCACCGATAAGGTCGACGGTTATCTGGCGCGCTCGCGCAACGAGATCACCGACTTCGGTAAGTTCTTGGATCCTATCGCCGATAAGCTGCTGGTGTTCTCGGCCCTGCTGCTGTTTTTGGATTTTGACGCGGTGACCGTGTGGTCCGTGTTCATTATCCTGTTCCGCGAGCTGCTGGTGAGCGCCCTACGCATGGTTGCGAGTGCGGCCGGCGTGGTCGTTGCGGCCGATAAGCTCGGCAAGTACAAGACGGCAACCACGATGGTCTCCATCTGCGGTTACCTGTGCGTTTTTGCGATGGCCGGCTTGCACCTTGGCCCGGTGGCGCTGACGCTCGGCATCTACTCGGTGTCGCGCTTCCTGTACGCCGTTGCCGTTGTCCTGACCGTTATCTCGGGCGCCCAGTACTTCTGGAACTGCCGCAAGATCGTCTTTTCGGTCTAGGTCCTGGTGGGTATGACGGACTCTTTTGAGCAGATTTCCGCACACAACGAGGAGCTGGCGCGCGATATTGTCGAGCGCGCGAGCGCTCGGGGCGTGACGGTTTCGACGGCTGAGTCGCTGACGGCGGGTATGATCGCATCGACGATTGCCGATATCCCGGGCGCCTCGGCGGTGCTGCGTGGCGGTGCGGTGACCTATTGCGATGAGATTAAGCATCGCGTTCTTGGTGTTGAGCAGGAGACGCTCGACCGCTATACCGCGGTGTCGCATCAGACTGCGCGTGAGATGGCGGTGGGTTCGCTGGAGCTGTACCAGAGCGATATTGCAGTGAGCGCAACGGGTTATGCCGGCCCCAGCGGTGGCACTGAGGACGATCCGGCTGGCACTTTCTATATTGGCTGGGCGTATCGTTCCGCCGATGGGGGCGTGCCGGTCGTGGACTCTGTGCGTTGCCACTATGAGGGCGACCGTTCGTGTGTTCGTGCCCATGCGGTCGCGGAGGCACTGGGTCGCATTGTTTGCGTGCTCGATTCTATGGAATAGACGTGTTTTAAGGGGCCTCCGGGCCCCTTAATTGTGGAGATAGGGACCTCTGACAAATTTAGCGTTTGTGCTGGTTATAGATGTATTCTCGCCTTCTTTGCTCTTATTTGGCCCTTTGTGGTCAAGCATTTGGTCAGTGTTTGGTCGGCGTTTGGTTTGGTTTTGGAAAGACTGCCTGCATATGATTGGCCTGAACGGTTGACCACGAACAGCCGTTCGTTTATTATCGATGCAGGTTGTTAAGAGGAGGGCTATTCATGGCCAAGAATTCAGGTCCCGTACGTACCGTTCATGCTCGCACGACGGGTAAAGAGCGCGATGAGATGATCGCCACCACCAAGGCCGAGATCGAGAAGAAATTCGGCCAGGGTTCCATCATGAGGTACGGCGATGGTGGTCCCGAGCTCGAGGTCGAGGCCATTCCCACGGGCGCCCTGGCCCTCGATGCCGCGCTGGGTATCGGCGGTGTGCCGCGCGGCCGTATCGTCGAGATTTACGGTCCTGAGTCCTCCGGTAAGACGACGCTTTCGCTCGAGATCCTGGCCGAGGCCCAGGCTATGGGCGGCGTTGTGGCATTTATCGATGCCGAGCACGCGCTCGATCCCACGTATGCCGCGCGCATCGGCGTGGATATCGACGAGGTGCTCATTTCCCAGCCCGATACGGGTGAGCAGGCGCTCGAGATCGTTGACATGCTCGTGCGTTCCGGCGCCATCGATGCCATCGTCGTCGACTCCGTCGCTGCGCTGACCCCGCGTGCCGAGATCGAGGGAGAAATCGGCGACACTACGGTCGGTCTTCAGGCTCGCCTGATGAGCCAGGCGCTCCGCAAGCTCGCCGGCTCGCTGTCCAAGTCCAACACGACGTGCATCTTCATTAACCAGCTGCGTGAGAAGATCGGCGTCATGTTCGGCAACCCCGAGACCACGACGGGCGGCCGCGCCCTTAAGTTCTTCTCTTCGGTGCGTATCGACATTCGCCGCATCGACAGCATTAAGCTTAAGGACGAGGTTATCGGTAACCGCGTGCGCGCCAAGGTCGTTAAGAACAAGGTGGCAGCTCCGTTCCGTTCGGCCGAGTTTGACATCATGTACGGCACCGGCATCTCTAAAGAGGGCTCGATTCTGGATATGGCCGTCGAGTGCGGCATCTGCAAAAAGATGGGGTCCTGGTTTGCCTATGGCGAGGATAAGCTCGGCAACGGTCGCGAGGCCGCCAAGACATTCCTGCGGGAGCATCCCGATTGCGCCGACGAGATCGAGCACAAGGTTCGCCTTGCCTGCGGCCTTGAGTATGACGATGATGCCCCCTCCGAGGTTGAGTTGACCGACCAGCCCGCCCCCGAGGAGTTTGATGAGCTGTACGCCATCGATGGCTCCGCGATGCTCGACGATGACGATGAGTAGCGGATGCCGACATGTCGTATACGGTGACCGAGGCCACGGTCGTCTTTCCCGATAAGAAGGCGGCTTCCTCGTTCTCGAGCGGTTATGCGTCTAAAAAGCCCTGCGCGCATATCGATTGCGATCTTGAGGGCGGTTTCGAACGTTCCATTTGGATTCCCGTGCGCGTGGCGCGCCTGTACGTTAAGAACCGTCCCGACCTTCCCTGTGATTGGGATGACTTTCGCGAGGCGGTGCAGCTTATCGAACGTAAATGTGCACTCACCATGGTGACCGAGATGCTTTCGCGCCGCGATCATGCCACGGGCGAGGTGCGCGATAAGTTGGCGCGCTATGGCTTTCGACAGCCTGCGATCGATTTTGCGGTTGCTCGAGCGACCGAGTATCGTTTTTTGGATGAGAACCGCTTTTGTTCGTACTTTATCGAAGAACGCAAACGTCGCGGCTGGGGACAGCGCAAGATCGAGGTTGAACTCAAGCGCCGTCATGTCGTACTTGACGATATCCCCGGGTATCCCGAGGCTTATTTTGCCGTGGATGATGACTTGGCCCGCGCTTCGGCTTTGCTCGCTAAACGTCGCGTTCCCGAAGTACGTGCATTCGAAAAGCTCGTCAGATTTTTGATGGGTAAAGGCTTCTCGTATCACATCGCCGCCGATGCCGTTAAGGCGCGCCTCGATGCCTCAAGCGAGGAATGCGCCGTGTAAGCGTTCACCCGTTACGCCCCTGCCGTTCACCGCTTGATTGGCGCCGTGCCGGGTGCGTTTATTTGACAGTTGTTGCGGTTCAACGTAGGATAATCACTGTCATTTGCTTTGTGATATGTGCTCATCTGTGATGAGTTTGTTTATATGTTTATCTGTATCCGACCCGCATAAGCTGCGCCCATATTACTCAAATGTCGCGAGCCGTTCGTAAGGACGGTTCGCTTTGCTGTGTAACGAATCCATAAAAAGGAGTGAGCATGCCTATCATTGCAGCGCTCGTTGGCATCGTTTTGGGTGCCATCGCCGCCATTGCCTACATGCGCACCGCCAAGCAGGGTAGTCTTCACGAGGCCGACGAAAAGATTCAGTCGGCACACGCGCAGGCAGAGTCCCTGATCGGTGATGCAAAGCGTCAGGCCGAGACCCTCAAAAAAGAGGCTCTGCTCGAGGCTAAGGAAGAGATCATTAAGAACAAGCAGGCCGCCGAGGCCGAGGACAAGCAGCGTAAGAGCGAGATTCGTACGCTCGAGAACCGTGTGATGCAGCGCGAGGAGTCCCTTGATCGCCGCAACGACGCTCTCGACAAGCGTGAGCACCAGCTGTCCAGCCAGGCCGGTCAGGTCGAGAAGCGCTCCCGCGAGCTTGAGGAGCTCTGCGCCAAGCAGACCTCCGAGCTCGAGCGTATCGCCGACCTGACCCGTGAGGACGCCCACAAGGAGCTCCTCGATAAGGTTCGCGGCGAGGTCACCCACGAGGCTGCCACGATCATTCGCGAGTCCGAGCAGCAGGTTCGCGCCGAGTGCCACAAGACCGCCCAGGAGATTCTGTCCCTGGCGATTCAGCGCTGCGCTGCCGACCACACAGCCGAGGTCACCGTTACCTCCGTGCACATTCCCTCTGATGACCTCAAGGGCCGTATCATCGGTCGCGAGGGTCGCAACATCCGGACCTTCGAGCAGGTTTCCGGCGTCAACCTCGTGATCGACGACACGCCTGAGACCGTCGTTCTTTCGAGCTTCGACCCGGTCCGTCGTGAGACCGCCCGTGTTGCCCTCGAGAACCTCATCGCCGACGGCCGCATTCACCCCGCCCGCATTGAGGAGATGTATCACAAGGCTGCCGACCTGGTTCAGCAGCGCGTGCGCGAGGCTGGCGAGCAGGCTGCCTTTGATACCGGTATCCACGACCTGCACCCCGAGATCGTCAAGACCCTTGGTGCCCTGCGCTACCGTACCTCGTTTGGTCAGAATGTGCTTCAGCACTCCCTCGAGGTCTCTGATCTGTGCGGCGTGATGGCTTCCGAGCTTGGCCTGGACGTTGTGACCGCCAAGCGCGCCGGTCTGCTTCACGACCTGGGCAAGGCAATTGACCACGACGTCGAGGGCCCGCATGCCGTCATCGGCGCCGAGCTCGCCCGTCGTTATGGCGAGAAGCCCGTTATCGTCCACGCTATCGAGGCTCACCATGCCGATGTCGACCCCAACACGGTGCTCGATGTCCTGGTGCAGGCCGCCGATGCTGTCTCAGCCTCTCGCCCCGGTGCCCGTCGCGAGTCTGCCGAGAACTACATCAAGCGCCTTGAGAAGCTCGAGGAGATCGCCAACTCCCATGACGGCGTCGAGCGTACCTATGCCATGCAGGCTGGTCGCGAGGTCCATGTCATGGTTCAGCCGGACAAGATCTCCGATGCCCAGTCCACGGTTCTGGCTCACGATATCGCCCATCAGATCGAGGAAGAGATGGAGTATCCCGGTCAGGTGCGCGTCGTCGTGATTCGCGAGAGCCGCGCTGTCGATATCGCTAAATAATATGAGCGACGCGAACGAGCTCATCTCATTTATCGCGTCGATGTCGGGGGAGGGCAACCTTCGCGTCGAGGAGAACCTTGGCGAGGGGTATGTCCGCCTCCGCGTTTCGGAGGCCGAGCGGCGCCAGGCAAAGCACGACATTCAGCATGTCGAGGATATCGTCATCGAAATGCTCCGTAATGCTCGCGATGCCGGCGCCGACAAGGTCTATCTCGCCACGACCAAGGAAGATGGCGTCCGCACGCTTGTCTTTCTGGATAACGGCTCGGGTGTTCCGCAGGATATGCAAGAGCGAATCTTCGATGCTCGCGTTACCTCAAAGCTCGAGAGCATGAAGATGGACCGTTGGGGCGTTCACGGTCGTGGCATGGCATTGTTTTCGATCAAGCAGAACACCGACGAGGCCCGCGTGGTCACGTCTGGTGTCGATCTTGGCTCAGCCTTTAAGGTGAGCGTTGCGGCCGACCGCCTCAGCGAGCGTGCCGATCAGTCCAGCTGGCCCCAGGCCGTCAAGGATGAGGACGGACGTTATGTCTGTGCTCGCGGTCCGCATAATATTATTCGCGCTGCCTGTGAGTTTGCGCTCGAGGAGTTGCGTGGTTGCGATGTCTATCTTGGTTCTCCGTCTGAGATTGCCGCGACCCTTTATGCTCAGGCGTCAAGTCGGCTCGATACGTCTCGTCTCCTGTTTATTGATGATGAGAGCGAGCTTCCGGTTGTCGATCGTTTAGGCCTTGCCTCTGATGCCGAGGACTTTATTCGTATTTGTTCGGGTTTGGGTCTTGAGATGTCCGAGCGCACGGCCCATCGCATTTTGGCAGGGCAGATTAAGCCCGTTCGCGGTGTGACTGCGCGTCTGCTGCGCGAGCGTGACTCATCCTCGCATGCGCCGGCTCCTGTCGATCTCGCGAAGGATCGTCGTGGGCTGCGTATTGCCAAGGATGACATGGCACAGTTTTCGCGTGCTGTGGAGCGCGACTTTAATGACCTTGCCGCCCGGTACTATCTCAATCTTTGCGGCGACCCAAAGATCCGTGTTTCGCGTGATCGAATCACCGTGACCTTCGATCTTGCCAAAGAGGAATAGTGCCTTTACCGAGTCCACTCGGTACGATAAAGTTATTGCAGTTAAAACGTACTTTTAAACGCAGGAGTTTCTTCATGGATTGCCTGAAGGTATCAAGCAAATCATCGCCCGCGTCCGTTGCCGGCGCCATCGCCGGCATGGTCAAGGATGGTGTACCCGTCAACATCCAGTGTGTCGGTGCCGGTGCTGTCAACCAGGCCATTAAGGCCGTTGCTATCGCGCGCGGTTTTTTGATTCCAACCGGTTTTGATATTTCCTGCGCGCCTGTGTTCTCCGACATCCTCATTAACGGGGAGTCGCGCACGGCCATCCGCCTTTCTATCTACGTTCACCAGATCAATCGAGCTGCTATGGATAACGTCGTCATGGATGATGTTAAGCCTGTGGCATAGCTTCTGCTTGCCTCGTTTCGCTCCCCATCGTTAGGACTTATGCACATGGACCAGCGTTCCGTACGCGATATTCTTGCCGGTAAAACCTACTTTATCCGCACCTTTGGCTGTCAGATGAATCAGCACGACTCCGAGCGTGTGAGCGGTCTGCTTGATTCGTATGGCTGCCTCATGGCGCTCGATCCCGAGCATGCCGATATCGTTGTCTTCATGACATGCTGTGTGCGTGAGGCCGCCGATACTCGCCTGTACGGTCAGTGCAATTCCTGCAAAAGCCTGCCGCCTTCGCCTTCGGGCAAGCGTGTGGTTGCCGTGGGCGGCTGCATCGCGCAGCGTGATGGAGAGGGCCTGCTCACCAACGTCGATAACGTCAATGTCATCTTTGGCACGCATTCCATCGCACATGTGGCCGAGCTCATTGCCGAGGCGTTCCTTGATGGTAAGCGTCATATCCGCACCAATGAGCATGAGGATACGGATGCCATGAGCATGCCGTGGCATCGCGAGACCCAGTATCACGCCTGGGTGCCCATCATGACAGGCTGCAATAATTTCTGCACCTATTGCATCGTGCCGTACGTGCGCGGTCGCGAAAAAAGTCGCCCCTTCGAGGAGATTGTCGACGAGGTGACCGGTTTGGTGCGCCAGGGCGTGCGTGAGATTACGCTGCTGGGCCAAAACGTTAACTCATATGGTCGCGATCTGTTTGGCAAGCCGCGTTTTGCCGATCTGCTGCGTGCCGTGGGCGATACGGGTGTGGAGCGCATCTTCTTTACGTCTTCGCATCCCAAGGATCTGCTCCCCGAGACCATCGACGCCATGGCCGAGACGCCTGCCGTTATGCCGCAGTTGCACCTGGCCGTCCAGTCAGGTTCGACACGGATCCTCAAAGAGATGAATCGCCGTTATACACGCGAGGACTATCTGGGCCTGGTCGATCGCATTCGCAACCGCATGCCCGATATCGCGCTCTCGACCGACATTATCGTTGGCTTCCCGGGCGAGACTGAAGAAGACTTTGAGCAGACGCTCTCACTTGCCGAGACGGTCCGCTATGCTCAGGCCTATACCTTCATCTATTCCAAGCGCGCCGGTACCCCGGCCGCCGAGATTGACGATCCTACGCCGCATGAGGTTATTCTCGAGCGTTTCAACCGCCTGGTTAAGGTTATCGAGACCACGGCGCACGAGTACAACCAGGGTGAGCTTCATACTGTGGTGCCGGCGCTCATTGAGGGAACGAGTAAAAAGAACGACGCGGTCCTGCTGGGCAAGAGTCCCAAGAATCAGACCGTGCATGCGCCTATCCCCGAGGGTTACAGCATCGATCAGCTTGTTGGCAAGATCGTTGATGTTGACGTTGACGTTGCCAAGACCTGGTATTTGTCCGGCTCCGTTGTGGGCGAGCCGCGCTAATGGTTTCTCCCGGGGCAGGTCTTTCCGCCGTTGCGATCGTCGGTCCGACGGCGGTTGGTAAGAGTGGTGTTGCCGACCGTTTGGCGGCTCGTCTTTCGTCCGAAGTGCTGTCGTGCGATGCGATGCAAATCTATCGCGGCATGGACATCGGTACCGCAAAGATGGCGCCCGATGAGTGTACGGCGCCGCTGCGTCTCGTCGACATTGTAGAGCCGGGTGTGGCGTACTCTGCGGCGCTTTATCAGGCTGACGCTCGCGCGCATGTTGAGCGTTTGCTTGGCGAGGGCCGCCTACCGGTGTTTTGCGGGGGCACAGGCTTGTATCTCAAGGCCGCCCTGGATGAGATGGATTTTCCCTCGGGCGAGCTTGAGGACGATCGTCGCGCGGGGTATCAGGAGCTTGCCGAGCGTATTGGCGAGGAAGAACTGCATGCCCTGCTTGCCGAGCGCGATCCAGAATCAGCTGCTGTTATTCATCCGCATAACGTGCGGCGTGTGATTCGCGCGCTCGAAATGCACGATGATGGCGTTTCCTATGCGCAACAAAAGTCGCAGTTTAGTGTTCCGCGCGAGCATTATCATGCGTTATGGTTTGGCCTGACGCGAAATCGCGAGGTGCTCTATGAACGCATTAACCTACGTGTCGATGTGATGTTTGAGCAGGGTCTTGTTGATGAGGTTCGCGGTCTTATGGACCAGGGGCTGGGAGATGCCCTGACTTCGATGCAGGCAATTGGCTATAAAGAGATCATCGATGCTTTCAATGGCGTGACGAGCATGGATGAGGCTCGCGAACTCATTAAGATGCGTTCGCGTCGCTATGCCAAACGTCAGCTTTCGTGGTTTAAGCGCGATGACCGTATCGCGTGGTTTGATATGGATGAATGTACGATCGATGAGGTCGTTGCTGATATCCTGCATCGTATTGAGGCTGCCTAATGGCTCGTTTCCCCCTTGTTCCCACGGCACCCGAGCCCGAGCGTGCCATTTTGGTTGGTGTTGAGTGGCGCGACAATGCATGGCCACTCGATCGATCGCTCGATGAGCTGGAGCGCCTTGCCCACACGGCTGGTGCCCAGTGCGTGGCTCGCTTGTCTCAGCGTTTGGTAAAGCCGTATCCCAAATCATTTATCGGTTCCGGTAAGGTAGAGGAGCTGTGCGGTCTGGTACATCGCATGGATGCCGATGTCGTTATTTTTGACGACGACCTGACGCCCTCGCAGCAATCCTATTTGGAGAAAGCCGTGGGCGAGCCGGTAAAGATTATCGATCGTACGGCACTGATCTTGGATATCTTTGGCCTGCATGCTCAGACGCGTGAGGGACGCCTACAGGTACAGCTGGCGCAGCTTCAATATCTGTTGCCTCGTCTGCGCGGCATGTGGAGCCATCTCGCCAAGGAACAGACGCGCGGCGGCATCGGCTCACGCTTTGGTCAGGGCGAAAGTCAGCTCGAGGTCGACCGTCGCCTCATTCGTAATAAGATCGCTGCGCTTCGTCGTGAGATCAAGCAGGTTGAACAGCGTCGTGATGTTCAATCCAAGAGTCGTATTGAGTCACCGGCGTTTCGCGTCGCGTTAGCCGGTTATACCAATGCCGGTAAATCGACGTTGCTCAATCGCCTGACAGGCTCTACGGTACTTTCGCAGGACAAGCTGTTTGCTACGCTCGACCCGACGACGCGTTCGTATCGCCTGCCCGGCGGTCGCGGAATGACGATTACCGATACCGTCGGCTTTATTCAAAAGCTGCCGCATGGTCTTGTCGATGCCTTTAAATCGACGCTGTCCGAGGTGTTGGGTGCCGATCTAATTCTCAAAGTCGTAGATGCGTCTGACGAGGACTATGAGCGACAGCTGGAGGCTGTCGACCGCGTGCTTGATGAGATCGGCGCCGGAGAGCGCCTAACGCTGACCGTATTCAATAAAATCGATCTTCTCGATAGCGTTGATCGATTAAGTTTCCGTCGTCGTTTTCCGGAAGCCGTTCTGTTCTCGGCCCAAACGGGCGAGGGGCTCGACGATCTCGTCGATCGCATTGCTCGCGAGGCAGCTGCCACCGATGTACTGCTTTCAGCCGACATTCCATATCGTGAAGGTGCGCTCATTACACTCGTGCATGAGCAGGGGACCCTTTTGCATGAGGAATATCTTGAGGATGGCGTTCGTATTGTGGCGAAACTGCCGGCTCGTGTCGCACCGCGGCTCGAGCGTTATCGCACCGAGTAGGCGAGCTCCAAAATGCCCAGTATAATGGGCTGATGCAGCAGATAAAAGGGTAGTGCATAACGTCCAAGGCTGGCGAGCGCCGGCAGGGAGTTGGCGTAGGCCCAGCTAGGGACGGTCTTATCGATTCCCTGCGCTATATGTGCGGCGAAGTATCCTGCAAGATACATAAAGATAAACGGGATGATGGGGTAGTAATCACCTGAGACAAACCCAGGGCTCGGAAATCCCAGCCACGCCAGGTAGGGGACAGGGTAGATTGTTTTGGGGATGCTCCAGGTGAGGGCGAACATCACAAGGCATAGGGACATGCCCCATCTCGCTGATATCTTTTTAAGGACGGGATCGGTCAACGCCACGATGCCGGTACATGCGGCCATGCAGTAGATGATGCCAAAATTAACCGAATCATCGACTGAGACAAGTGTTGTTGCCAGCCAGACGACGAGTGCTGCTAAGGCGTATTTGGCGGCACGTTTGATATTGTTGCGCGAAAGAGTGCACATCCAACCCGCGATAAACAAGAATACCCAGCTGATGCTGGCGCGCCAGATGTCTTGAAAGACAGTCTGGGTAAACCAGGGCATATCCCAACCGTACAGGTAGGCGAGATCGTAGCAAGCGTGAAAACCTGCCATTGAAATCATCGTAAACCCGCGGACGGTATCAAAGATGGTGATGCGTTTTTGCATTACGAGAACCGGCGCATCAAGCCGACGACTTTGCCCAAAATAACGGGATTTGTTGCATAGATAGGCTCCATGGTGTCATTCTCAGGCTGTAGGCGTACGCGTCCCTGCTCCTTGTAGAACGTCTTGACGGTCGCTGAACCATCAATCATGGCCACGACGATTTCGCCGTTCATGGCACTCTTTTGTTCACGGACGATGATGTAATCGCCATTGAAGATGCCGACATTGATCATTGAGCTCCCATGCACCTCAAGGATAAAGGAACCCTGATCAGTGGCGATTTCGGTCGGGATAGTAAAAGTGTCTTCGATATTCTGCTCGGCCAGAATGGGAATCCCAGCCGCGACGCGACCAACGAGCGGTAGCGAGACCGTTCCGCGAGGTGCGGTGGGCTCGTCAGATTTAGAAATTGAGACAGAGGAGCCGTCCTCGTTAAAGAGTTCCAGGGCGCGCGGTTTGGTGGCATCGCGCTTGAGCAGCCCGCGCGCCTCCAAGGCAGATAAGTGGGCGTGCACGGTGCTGGGGGAGGAAAGGCCCACGGCAGATGCCATCTCGCGCACACTGGGCGGATAACCCTTCTCCTGCTGATATTCCTTGATGAAGTCGTAAATTTGCTGCTGACGCTTGGTAATTTTGCGAGCCATCAGGGCATCCTCTCTACCCATGTCAAACAAATGTTCGAATTTTGCTTGACAGGAACAACTGTTCGAAGATAATAATAACCGAACATTCGTTCTCGCGCTAGACATTTTTGTCCGCGCGGCTTGATAAAACTGTTCTCAGCAAAACACGCGAGAGGAGAACATGATGAACGCAACGAATATGGTCCAGGGAAACCTTGCCCTTAAACTCGAGACGCCTGCAGAACCCACTTTTACGGTTGTTCAGGGTGGCCGCTCCGGCTTTCAGCCTTTGACCGTAAAGTCTGCTCGCAATCAGCAGGCTGTAGTTGCGCCGGCCCGCGTTGCCCTGAAGGTTCCGACGATTGTCGCCGTTGCCGTTGCGCTTACGCTCTTCGTTGTCCTCGCTACGTCGGTCTTTAGCGCTCGTCACGCCGCGTATGCCGAGTCCGTTTCCAACGTTACCTACGAGACTATTCGCGTTCAGCCTGGTGATTCTCTTTGGTCGCTTGCCGAGGAATATCCTATCGAAGGCCTTTCCACGCAAGAGACTTCCGACATGATCCGTAACGTCAATCATCTGGAGCATGGTTCGCTCGCCGCCGGTGCGCATCTTAAGGTTCCTGCTCGTTCGTAATCATTATCGCGCTGCGCATGGTACCCTTGTTATCGTTTAAGAGGAGGTACCATGCGCTGTCCCAAATGTGGCAAGGCACATACCCGCGTCGTTGATTCCCGTATGCAGGAGTCAAATAACACCATTAAGCGCCGTCGCGAATGTTGTTCGTGTAACTATCGCTTTACAACGTTTGAGCGATGCGAAGACCCAATCGAGGTCATTAAGTCAGACGGAACCAAGCAGCGGTTCGATCGCAATAAGCTGCTCGTCGGCTTGATGCGCGCCACCATCAAGCGTGATATCGATACTAAGAAGCTCAATGAGATTATCGACGACATCGAGGTCGAGCTGCGCTCTCGCACGCTGACGGCCGTCACGTCCCATGAGTTGGGTGACATGGTGCTCAAGCGCTTGGCCAAGATCGACAAGGTGGCCTACATCCGCTTTGCCTCGGTCTACCGCGATTTCAAAGACGTCGATGAGTTTCTGCAAGAGCTCGACAAGCTAAGGTGATTCCATGTCCAACATTACCGTCAACATAAAGCGTCTCGACCCCACCGTCGAGCTTCCCAAATACGCCCATCCCACCGATGCCGGCTTGGATTTGCGCTCCAACGAGGACTGCGTCCTGAAGCCCTTCGAACGTCGTCTGGTCTCTACTGGGCTGGCCATCGCCTTGCCCGATGGCTACGCCGGCTTCGTCCAGCCCCGCAGCGGCTTGGCCATCAAGCAGGGCCTGTCTATAGTTAACACGCCGGGCCTCATCGACGCCCACTACCGAGGAGAACTCAAGGTTATCCTCATCAACCTGGACCCCTCCAACAACATCCAAATCAACAAAGGCGACCGCATAGCCCAACTCGTCATCCAAGAAGTCCCCACGGTCAACCTCATAGAGGTAGACGAACTAGACAAAACCGACCGAGGCAACGGAGGCTTCGGCTCCAGCGGCGTCGCCTAGGGGTACTCGTATCCCTCCCGCCCGGGGCTTACCTATATCATTCCATGTTCAAACATTCTCGCGTCGCTTCGCTCGCTGCGAAACTGCGCGTGGAACGATATAGGTAAGCCCCGGGCGGGCGGCTACTCGCTTGAAACAATATTTACTTTTCTAGTAAGTCGATGCGATAAAGGGACGCCTCCTTTGTCGCATCGACTTACTGTATTTATATTTTCTGGTTCCCCTTTTCAGATTCTACTGGTGGGGAATCTGGTATAGCCGCTAGTACGTTAACGCAGCTTACCTGTGGGAGGCCCCTATATATCGTCCCACACGCAGTTTCGCAGCGCAGCGAGAATGTTTGAGCATGGGATGATATATAGGGGCCTCCCACAGGTAAGCGGACAGTCCAATGCTAGCGGATATGCGCGGGTTTTCCGCCCCAGTAGAAGCGGCAGAAGGCTCGTTTGCGCTTTTGGGGTTTGCCTACGAGCTCCATGGTTGCGATGGCTATATCTTCGGCTGCGTGGGGGCGGCGTAGTACTTCGCCGTTGATGAGTAGGGCTTTGAGTGATTCGGGATGATCGTGCAGATGGCGCAGGGTTACGATGAGTTCTCGTGCGGTGGTGACATGCATGCTGGCGCCCATTCCGGTGAGCATGGTGGTGTTGGCCTTTTCTTGACCATATGATTTGCCCAGCAGGATCATCGGCAGATGCGCGCATAGGCATTCGGTGACGGTGAGTCCGCCCGATTTGAGGATTGCCAGGTCGCAGCCGTGCATGAGGGCTGCCATATCGTCCACGTAGTCCAGAACCGTGACGTTTTCGAGCTTCATGGCGTCGAGGAGCGTCTTGAGGCGGGTGGCGTATTCCTCATCCTTGCCCGGCAAAAAGACAAAGTGCATGTCCTCGAAGCTGCGCAGGAAGGGGAGTGTGCGGTCCATCTCCGCGCGAAAGCGAACGTACGGTTGAGGCAAACTGGCACCGGCCATCACCAACACAACGGTCTTGTCAGCGGGGAGATTGAACTTCTCGAGTTCTTCCTCGCGATTGTAGTCCGTATCAAACCCGGCGCGAATGGGGATGCCTGTAATGCGGATTTTGGTCTCGGGAACTTTACGGGGGCGAAGTGTCTCGGCCATAAATTCGTTGGCTACGCAGAACAGATCGGTGTCCTTGTGGGGCCAAAAGCCTTCGACTTCATAGTCTGTTGGTACGCAGATGACGGGATAATCGATACCCGTGATGACGCGGGCACCCACAGCGACGTTGGCCGCCGTGATGTGTGTTGCGACCACGGCTATGGGCCTGCGGGTGCGGACATATTCGTTGAAGGCAGGGAACATAATACGTGACCATGCCGTGCCTCCGCCCCAGAGCAGATGTCCCGTAAACGTGTATCGCCAGGTTAGGTCATATATGGGACGCGTGGCGCCGGTAAACGAAGCTGCTGTTTTATTACCATCGAACCTAATACGTCCAAAATCGAGGATATCCAGGACTTCGATCTCAACATCCTCAGGGATTCCCTTGGTGCCGCTGATAAGGTCAAATGCTTGTGCAATCGCGTTGGCGGCGGCTTTGTGGCCCGATCCAACCGATGCGTGCACGATGGTTACTAGGGGTTTTTGTGCAGGTGAAACGGTCATTTGCTCCGGTTGGGGAGTAGCTTGCATGGGCAGGGGAGCGCTATTGCTCGTCTGCATTTGATCCATCGATAACTCCCCTTCAGCTTTGTTACGCGATTTATCATTGTAGTGCATGAGTGTCATGTTCACGTAAATTTGGGTATGAGCGCAAAGAACGCCAATCTTTCGACAGGAGGTCTCTTCATGACTACCCATCAGCCGATCGATGTTGCTATTATCGGCGGCGGCCCTGCGGGCTATGCTGCAGCCATTTACGCGGCGCGCGCCAACCTAACGACGACCGTGATTGAGCAGGGCATGTCGGGAGGACAGATCGCCACAACCAATGAGGTCGAGAACTATCCGGGCATTCCGCTACTGAGCGGCGCTGAACTCGGTGAGCGATTCCAACAACATGCAGAAGGCCTAGGGGCTCAGGTTGAATGGAGCATGGTGACGGGTGTCGATTACGATGCCGGCTCCAAATTGTTTACCGTTCATCACGATGTTGGTGATACGACGGCTAGGAGTGTTATCGCTTGCATGGGTGCCACGCCGCGTCCGGCAGGTTTCGCTGGCGAGGATACGTATCGCGGTCGTGGCGTTTCGTATTGCGCGACGTGTGACGGCATGTTCTTCCGTGGCAAACAGGTCTTTGTAATCGGTGGTGGCAATTCGGCATGCGAGGAAGCTCTGTTCTTGTCAGAAATCGCCAGCAGCGTGACCATCGTTTTGCGCCGCGATCAGTTCCGTGCCCCCGATGGTGTGGTTCAAAAAGTTCTTGCAAAAGATAATATTTCAGTTAGGTACCAAACTAGTATTGTGGAGCTCTCGGGCGAAGCCATGCCAACGACGATTACCTTTAAGGACAATGCATCCGGTGAGACTCATACCGATTCATTTGAGCCCGGCTCGTTTGGTATCTTTGTCTTTACCGGGACGCAACCCCATACCGAGCTTGTTGAGCATCTAGTCGATCTGGCGCCTGATGGCGGCATTCTGACTGATGAATCCATGGCGACCCGCACGCCAGGTCTATTTGCCGCTGGCGACATCCGTTCCAAGCTTTTACGTCAGGTTGTGACCGCCGTTTCTGATGGAGCCATAGCGGCAACCAGAGCATACGCATTTCTCCACGGATAAGTACGATAATATATCTTATGTAAGGTTGTTGTCTTTTAACAAAGTGGTTGGACGGTGTATCAATGTGCTGTCCAACCACTTTTACTTTCCGGTTATATAGTATGCAAAACTAGATAACCTAGAATACAATATAGCTAATGAACGGAGGATCCTTATGAACCACGCCAAACGCGTTATCCCGATGTCCGATTCGTCGGTCAGCATTAAGCCTGAGGATATTCAGCCCACTGTGCTGCCCGATGCATTTATTCAGTCCGATATCGTGCGCAAACTCAATACGTTGAGTCTGCCGCGCTATGACCAGTTGCCCAATGTGACACTCTACCGCGACCAGGTTATTGAGTATGTTGCGCTTTGGATGGAGCCGCTGTCCATTTGCGTTGAGCAGCCTATCATTACGCCATCGATGATCAATAACTACGTAAAGGTCGGCCTAGTGCCTGCTCCGGTCAAAAAGCAATATGGCCGCGAGCAGATTGCCCGCCTGATCGCTATCTGCATCTTTAAGCAGGTGCTACCTATTGCTGCGGTGCAGGCACTCTTTAACATTCAGCGTTTGAGCTACGATGCCCCGACGGCCTTTGATTATGTGGTCGATCAGCTCGAGGCATCGATTCGTGCGGCGTTTTCCGTCGAGCAGACTCCCGTGCCCGATACGGCGCATCAGGTAACGCGTGAGTCGCTGCTTGTGCGTAGCGCGGTATCGTCCTTCGTTTCGAAGGCTTACTTGATGAGCTATCTCAAGTTCAACGGGTTTAATAGCTAGCCGACGTATAAAACGGGCGGGACAAAGAGCCATCTGTCGCTTTGTCCCGCCCGTATTTTTGCTTGGTTGGACTTTATTTGCCCGAAGCTACGCCCATGCCGTAGCCGATGATGAGGCCGTGCATCTCGGCGTAATAGGAATCCAGGCCGTTGCAGGGCATGATGATGGTCTTGGAGCCGGGCCAATGCTCGACTATGCGGTCAGTGAGCGCCTGGGCTCCAGCTTCGTTCTCAACGTGATCTATGACGACCTCACCGCCCGTAAAGCCCTCGGCTTCCATAGTGTCGATGATCTTGTTGAGCATCTTCTTTTCGCCACGCGTGTGCCCGACGAGTTCGATTTTACCGGCCTCACTCGCTGTGCCCAAAATACGGATATTGAGCTTGTTGGCAATGACGCCGGCTGCCTTAGGGATACGTCCGGCTTTGGCGAGGTTTTCGTAATTGCACAAACTGAAGAGGATTTTGCTGTTCTGTTCAAGGCTATCGAAGTATGCGCAAGCATCCTCGAATGAGACATTCGGATTGCTTGCAAGATAGCGGTCGAACAGCAAGAAAATGAGGTCCATTTTGCCGCCAGCTGCGCGTGAATTGACTAGATGAATCTGTCGGTCGGGCTCCTCGGCAAGAACCATATCGCGAGCCGTGGCTGCCGCGTTGTAGCTGCCCGACACGCCCTCAGAGATCGGCATGCAGATGGTCTTGTCTGCCAATTTGAAGAGCTCGGCCCACTCCCCTACGCTGGGACAAGCGCTCGAAGAAGCGTTCGTCTCCGCCTGAACAGCGCAGTTGAGCTCATGAACATCGAGCGAAAGGTCATCGACGAATTCATGCTCCCCCACTCGAATTTTGAGGGGCGCAAATGCAAAGGTGGTATGGGGCGCGGTCGGTTGCCAATCGCGGAGGTTGCAGCTTGAATCGGAGATAAGTGCCCAGCTCATAGAGGGTCCTTTCTAATCGTTCCCATTCAATTATAGCCATCTTGCAGACCGATTGGGCCGCTATCTAGTATTCAAAACTAGATAGCGGACTGCACTAAAGGCAAAAGAATGGACCCCATGACTCAAAGCCACGAGGTCCATATCCGTTTGCTTTATCTGAATACTTAGTAGCGCACGAAAATGTAGTTGTTGTTCATGCCGGCGGCAACGGAGCTGATGATAACACCCGTGTTGTAGTCAGAAGCATGAATCATCTGACCACCACCGATGTAAATGCCGGTGTGGTACGAGTTGACTACAACGTCACCGGGCTGCGGATCGGACACACGCGTCCAGCCCATAAAGGTGCCCGTGGTGCCCAGGCGGCAATAGCGACCAGTAAGGCAATAGCTTACAAAACCAGAGCAGTCGAAGCTGTTCGGGCCAATTCCGCCCCAGGAATAGGCGCAACCAAGCTTGCTGTATGCACGCGAGACAACAGAACCGCCGTCGACGGACTGGCTCGGAGCAGAAGGCGTCGGAGCCGGAGCAGGCGTGGAGGGCTGCGGCGTCGGAGCAGGTGCCGGCGTAGGAGCCGGAGTGTTGCCGCCCTGGTTGTTGTTATTGCTGGTCTGGCCACCGTTGTTGGTGTTCTCGGTCGTACCGGCAGTCTCGTTGCTCACCGTGGCCTTCTCGGCGGTGCTGGCGTTGATGCCGGCCTGCAGCGCGGCGTTGGCCTCGGCCTCGGCGGCAAGCTCGGCCTGCAGCTGCGAATCCAGGGAGTTTACGACGTTCTGGGCTTCAGCCTGCTGGGCGTTAAGCTCGTCGACCTTCTTTTGCGTGGCGGCGACGTTCTTCTCCTGCTCGGCCTGCTTATCGGTGAGCTGCTGCTTAAGCTCCTTGACCTCTTGAATGGTCTGAGCTTGCTTATCGGAAACTTTGCCGTAGTAGAACAGACGGTTGAGCATATCGCTCAGGTCATCGACACCCGTCAGAACCTGAAGCAGGCTCAGACCGCCGGTTTTGTACTCGCCGGCGACATAGGTTGAGAGCTTAGCCTGACCATCGGCGATCTCCTGCTGCTTTTGCGTGATCTCGCCGGCAGTCTGATCGAGCGCCTGCGTCTGCGTGGCGAGCTCATCGTAAATCTGCTGAGTTTGGGTACCGATCTGCTCGAGCTTCGTACGAGCAGCGGCAAGGTCGGATGCGGTATCGGCGTAGGCAGGAGCCGCGAGGCCCAAGCCCAAAACACAAGCGAGGGTTGCCGTAGCAGCGCAGCGTGCCATGTTTTTGTGCGTGTTTGCTGTGCGCATGTAGCTTCCTTTCCAGTAACTAAGGGTAACGGCTAGTCCACCGTCACCAGGCTAAAGAGCTCCACATCGTCATCAGACGGCGTGAGCTTCTCGCGCGGGTTGAGAAACGCAAGCTCAAGGATACAACCGTAACCGATAAGCTTTGCGCCCATATCTCGCACCAGTTTACCTGTTGCCTCGACGGTTCCGCCCGTCGCGACCAAGTCGTCCAGAATCAACACGGTATCTTTAGAGCTGATAGCGTCGGCATGGATCTCAATGGAATCCGTTCCGTACTCGAGCTCGTAGCTCTGGCTCACAGTCTTGCGCGGTAGCTTGCCCGGTTTACGTGCGGGAACAAAGCCGGCGCCAAGGGCTACAGCTACCGGTACGCCAACCATAAAGCCGCGAGCCTCGGGACCCACGACCTTGGTGATTCCCATGCCGGCAAAGTGCTCGGCGAGGGCATCGGTCATGGCTTTGAGCGCCTCGGGATTGCCAAAGAGCGGCGTGATGTCTTTAAAGATGACTCCGGGCTCGGGATAGTCGGGGATGTCGACGATTTGAGATTCGAAGTCGTACATTGCATGACCTTTCAATGGGTTCCCGAAATTTCAGCAGCGGTTATTTGCCCGCGGTGGCGGTGCCGGATTGCGAAGGGGGGACGACCTTGAGCGGCTTGACGAGAGAATCCTTGTGCGAAGCCGGCGCGGCTATCTCTTCGTTTTTGGCCTTGGTGGACTCGGAGCGAGTGATTTCCTCATCGAGTGCATCGATGTCGGCGTCCTCGACCACGGCGTTGAGCGACTCAAAAACGCGGTTCTTGAGCAGCGCAGTGTGCACACCTTCCGTCAGGTCGTGAAGCTTCTTAAACGCACGCTCGAGCTTGGCGTCGCGCTCGTCATCGGAGGTATCCATTCCGAGCATGCTCACGAGCACCTGCTCAAACATCGAGGACTCGCGGTTGGCGGAAGACACGTACTGACGCAGGTTGCGCGGCTCGATATGGAAGCGTGACAGCTCGGAGCAGTAGCGGATAATCGGAAAATCGCGACCATCGACGAGCTCTCGATTCTGCGGGCTCTTGATGATGCGAATGAGGTCGTTCTCGGCGAGCGAGCGGATAAACGAAATCTCGACGCCCAGCATATCGGGAATGGTCTCGATGGGATGCAGCTTTTGCTTAGTCTCCTTGGGCTCCGTCTTGAGCGGAACATCGGACAGCAAGCCCACCTCGTAAGCGAGCGTTGACAGGTCCGTGGCGTTTTCCAAGCGCTGCTTAATCACGTTGAGCGGCATGTAGCGGGTCTTCTGCAAGTGCAGGATGACCTCCAGGCGATCAACGTCCTCCTTGGAGTACTGACGGTATCCCTTAGGCGTACGATGAGGGGTAATGAGCCCCTCATCCTCTAGAAATCTAATTTTTGAGTTCGAAAGATCGGGGTATGCGCCTCGAAGTAGGTTGACGACTTGGCCGATACTCAGATAGTTGCGTTCGGCCATGCCCTACTCACCGGTTTCGATGCGCTCCGGCGTGCTCTCGTGGTAGATGAGCGTAAACGTACCGATCTGAACGGAAGAACCGTCGTGCAGCGGGGCTGCATTGACGATGGCACCGTCGACCCAGGTGCCATTGAGCGAGCCCAAGTCCTCGATGCGAGCGCCGAGGCCCTCGCGAATAATGCGCGCGTGGCTGCGCGAAACGGTCATGTCATTGAGGAAGATGCCGTTCGCGGGATCGCGGCCGATGGTGGTCACGTCATCCTCGAGCTCAAAAGCGGCACCAGTCTGCGGACCCTTGACGATGGACAGAACGGGGGCGG
Source organism: uncultured Collinsella sp. (assembly GCA_905207425.1). Lineage (GTDB taxonomy): Bacteria > Actinomycetota > Coriobacteriia > Coriobacteriales > Coriobacteriaceae > Collinsella. The sequence goes on along the minus strand of CAJLLB010000007.1, from coordinate 2,596 downwards.
TGATGCGCACGTTGGCCATGAGGTCGGGAACGGTGACGTCGCTTGAAGGCACGCGGAATACGCAGGTAGCGTCAGCAGTCTTATCATTCTGAGGCATATTGTTAACCATGTTGTCCATGACAACCCCTAACTTATCGCGGACGTGCCGCAAATAATGAACCGTACGTAATCATACCCCAACGAATCAGTCTTCGATTTCAGGGTTCAGAAAGTCGATGTCCTCGTCCTCGGGATGCGTGAGAGCCTGTTTAATGGCCACTCCGCCCTTAATGGAGTAGATGACAGCCGTGAGCATGGAGAAGATCACGCCGCCGTACACAAAGAAGATGCCGAGGGGCACCGAGCTTCCGTTGAGGCCTGGGAAGGCCGTAAGGGCTGAAGGCAAAAGATGCAGGCCGTCAATAACGGGGAACCCGAGCAGCATGAGCGAGAAGCCGGTCATGAGCAGCGCTGTGGCAATCTTTCCGGGAAAGACCACATCGATGGGGCGACGGTGATAATGGCGCACGATAAGCGTGCCGATGCCCAGATAGATGTCGCGGCCAATAATGAGCACGCAGACCCAGATTGGCAGCTCTCCGCGAACCACCAGTCCCAGCACGCCGGTGAACAGCAGCGCACGGTCGCAAATGGGATCCATGACCTTGCCGAGCCACGAGACCGTCTTAGTCATGCGGGCGATCTGACCGTCCATCCAGTCGGTGGAGGCGGCAACGGCGTAGATAACGATGGCGATGACACGGTTGTTATCCGTCACAAACAGGTACAGAAATACCAGGGTGAGGATCAGGCGCGTAAAGGTGATGAAATTGGAGATCGTAAAGATCTTATTCGACGGGTAATCGGAAGTGCCGATAAGCTCCTTTTTGATCTTCTTTTTGATGCCCACAGGACTCCCCCGCTGGTTAACGACAAAACTTTCGATACTATACCCGTTCCGGCGATGTCTATCCAGCGCAGCCATAGAGAGTCCAGACATATGGAGGGCGCCTCTGGGCTGCGCTGGATTCTGCATTTGTGTACATCAGCCTCCAAAAGCGACATTTTTCGGCATCTTTGGTGGCTGGTGTACACGTTTTGATTCGGTGATTACATCGATCGGGAAAGTTGTTGCTTTAAGCAAATGCGTGCGGGTCGAGATTGGCTGGCGCCAAAAGAGCCCAACGGCCGTTACGGCTTCGTTAGAAACGCGCCCCACCATGGATGGTGAACCCGAAAGGTAAGGCGCGCGGGCACGGCGACTCGGCCCGTGCGCCCGGAAGAGAAAGGATAAGCCCATGGGTTACATGCTCGAGACGCGCGGGCTCACCAAGCGCTTCGGCCGCGGCGACCAGGCGCAGGACGCCGTGGCCGACGTGAGCCTTCATATCCGCGAGGGCGAGGTGTACGGGCTGCTCGGCCCCAACGGCGCCGGCAAGTCGACAACGCTCAAGATGATCTGCGGGATGCTGCGGCCGACGGCCGGGGAGATCCTCTTTGCCGGGCACGCCTGGCGCCGCGAGGACCTCTACGCAATCGGCAGCCTCATCGAGGAGGCGCCGCTCTACCCCAACCTCACCGCGCGCGAGAACCTGCGCGTGCGCACCACGCTGCTGGGCCTTCCCGAGAGCCGCATAGATGAGGTGCTCGCCGCCGTGGACCTCGCGGACACCGGGAAGAAGCGCGCCGGGCGCTTCTCGATGGGCATGCGGCAGCGCCTGGGGCTCGCGCTGGCGCTGATCGCCCGGCCACGCCTGCTCGTGCTCGACGAGCCCACCAACGGCCTCGACCCCATCGGCATCGAGGAGCTGCGCGACCAGATCCGCGGCTTCGCGGCGGCGGGCACGACGGTGATCGTCTCGAGCCACATCCTCTCCGAGGTGCAGCAGATGGCGGACACCATCGGCATCATCTGCGGGGGACGCCTCGCCTACGAGGATGCGCTTCGGCCCGGGCAGGACCTCGAGGAACTCTTCATGAGCTTCTGCCGGGAAGGGCGACGAGCACGCGGGGAGGTGGCGGCATGACGGGCGAGAAAGGCGGCCTGCTCGCGGGCCTGCGCGCCGAGGCCCTGAAGTCGCGCCACGCGGCACCGGTTCGCCTGGCCGTGCTCATGGCGCTGCCGATGCCGCTGCTCGGCGCGATGCCCTACCGGGGCGTGCAGATCTTCAGCGCGTGGAACTACTGGTACGCGCTCTTCCTGCCCGTGTCTCTCTCGCTCGTGGTGGCGTGCGTCGCGCGGGCGGACGCTCGCACGCGGATGCGGGGGCTTCTGGGCCTGGGCTGCCCGCTCGGGCGCGCCTGGTGGGCCAAGGCGCTCTGGTGCCTCGCGCTCTGCGCGCTCTCGAACCTCGTGGTCTTCGGCATCTACCTCGCGGGATCGGCGTTCTCCTCGCAGGGCCTCACGGCCGCGGGCACGCTCACGATGCTCCTCTGCGCGCTCGTCAACACGGTGACCGCGGCGTGGATGATCCCCGCAGGGCTCTTCCTCACGGCGCGGCTCGGCATGCTCGCGGGCATCTTCTGCCCACTCGCCGTGCAGCTCGTGGGTGGGTTCGCCTGGTCGCTGGTGCCGCTGCCGCAGCTCTTTCCGCCGTCGGCGAGCATGGTCATCCCC
>CAJLLB010000006.1 GCA_905207425.1 uncultured Collinsella sp. | reverse complement strand
AGGAAGGCGCGCTGCTCACGAACGTGTTCAACCGCCTGGCCCGCAGCTGCTTCTACGGCGTCGCCGTCAAGGAGGGCGACGAGAGTCCCTATCGCAACGGTTGCATCCCCGCCGGTGCCGCTTCTGACACCGTGGTCGAAGCCGCCCAGCAGGCAGCCCTCGCCTTTGAGCAGGCCATGTACAAGTTCGAGACGCACCGAGCGCTCGCTGTGTGCGACGACTACCTGCGCGCCGCCAACAAGCGCTGGAGCGATGCCTCCAAGACCGCCAACAAGCTCGAGGTCGAGCCGGCCAACGCCGCCATGACGCAGGCCCTCGTCGACGCCTTTACCGAGCTGCGCGTAGCGACCGTGCTCATGCACGGCATCGTGCCGGCCGGCTGCGAGCTCATCTGCGAGTACTTCGACGTTGACCCGGTCGCCTTCTTTAGCTGGGATAACATCTTTGCCTCCACGGATGAGTTTGTGGAGAGCCTGGGCGAGAAGCCCGGCGAGCACCGCGTGAAGCCGCTGCCCCCGCGCTTCGACTTCTTTAGCAAGCACGAGAGCCAGTACTAAAGCACGCCAGCAGCGGCGTGCCCGGAAAGTAGTCAATTTGGAACGGGAAGGAAAGACGGATGTCCAAGCCGCGTCGTCGTAAGCAGAAAAAGCAGGTTAAGCCCGAGCTCAAGCTTAGGCAGTTTGCCTCCACCGAGCTTTCCGACCAGCTTGCCGCCCAACACTCCGCCGCCGACCTGCCGCGCTTTATGGTCGACACAGTCGCCGGCGCCTATGCGTCCGCCGATGCCGAGCTCATGATCGAGGGCTTCGGCGCCGCGGTCACACGCCCGGTCACGCTGCGCGCCAACACGCTCAAGGCAACCGCCGAGGACATCGCTGCGGCGCTCGATGCCGCTGGCATCGCCCACAACCCCGTCGCCTGGTACCCGGACGCCTTTATCCTGCCCGAGGCCCAGGTTTCCGATCTGTGGGATCTCGACATCTACCGCGACGGCAAGATCTACCTGCAGAGCCTGTCATCCATGATGCCGCCGTTGGTCCTGGGCGCCCAGGCAGGCGAGGACATCCTGGACATGTGCGCAGCCCCCGGCGGCAAGACGACGCAGATCGCCGCCCTCACCCAGGGACAGGCGCACCTCACCGCCTGTGAGATGAGCATTCCCCGCGCCGAAAAGCTCGAGTCGAACCTCCATCGCCAGGGTGCCAAAAACGTGCCCGTCATGCGCATCGACGCACGCGAGCTCGACGAGTTCTTCCGCTTTGACCGCATCCTGCTCGACGCTCCCTGCACCGGCACGGGCACCGTCATCAGTGGCAACGAGAAAAGCCTGCGCGGCCTCACCGAGCAGTTGCTGAGCAAGTGCGCCCGCTCGCAGCGAGCACTTCTGGACCGCGCCATGGGGGCCCTCAAACCGGGCGGCACGCTCGTCTATTCGACTTGTTCGATCTTGCCGCAGGAAAACGAGGACGCCCTGCAAGAGGCCCTCGACAAGCATATGGACTGCGAGCTCATCCCCCTCGACGGCACGCCAAGCGAAAGTGAAGCACGCCGCGCCCAGGAAGCTGGTGAGGAGCCGCGCATCGAGTCCAACGCCCTGACCGAGGCCATTGCCGCGGGTCAGGTATCGGCCATCGCCAACGGCCTGCCCGGCACGCTGACCATTCCGCCTAGCCGCGACTTTGAGGGCTTCTACATTGCCCTGATTCGAAAACGCAGCTAGCGCACGGATCCAAAACTCAACAAGCTATCTCTGTGCGCGTTTGCCCTGCTGGTCGCGATGTTGTTTAAGCATCGCGCGCTCTTTGCGTTCGGCCCTTTTGCCCTTAATGGCCGTGACCACAAAGTAGATGACCGCGGCGGCAACGATTGCGGCCACACACAGGCCAATCGAGCCAAACATTGCTGTCAATTCCATACCGCGTCACCTCTCTTTTAAACGGGACTTTCAAGATAGCACCTCGATACCCGCCACCACAGCTCCTTCACGTTCGCCGGCCCTTCGGTCTAACGGATGGCGCGGCGGGGAAAAATCAACTCGTCAAACGATTTAGCATTCACAATTCCGGCTGCATAGCGCCGGCCGTTATCACATAGAATCGAGCCTCCATGGATACCCTCAACGATCTAAATGAGCGCGTCGACGCCTTCGTCGGCACCAGCTCCTTCGACACGCCTGCCGCGGCAAACGACCAAGCTCCCATCGATGTGCCCGCCGAGGTTCACGAGGACATCGTCGCCTCGGTCGATTTCTCCGAGGTCGAGCTCGCAGACGAGTTCACCGAGCCCCAAGTAGCCGTCACGCCCAACGGCCTACTCCCTATGGAGCCCCTGCCCATCGACGGGCGCCTGCGCAAGGCGGCCCTTCGCATGCCCGACGAGATCGAGGAGGCCAGCGGCTTTACGCTCTTCGGCCGACGCATCAAGTCGCTCATCTACACCACCGACGTCGCGGTTATCCGCAACTCCAACGCCGATGCCGTCTTTGCCGTTTACCCTTTCACGCCGCAGCCCGCCATTACGCAAGCACTGTTGACCGTCGCCGAGTGCCCGGTCTTTGTAGGCGTGGGCGGCGGAACTACGACCGGTAAGCGCTCCGTGCAGATGGCAGCCGTCTCCGAGATGCAGGGCGCGGCGGGCTGCGTGGTCAACTCCCCCGCTACTGCCGAGATGGTAGAGCACATCACCAACATCGCCGACATCCCCGTCATCGCCACGGTCGTTCGCTGCGACGACGATGCCCACGCCAAGGTGCGCGCCGGCGCCAAGATTCTCAACATCGCCGCCGGCAAGAACACGCCTCAGGTCCTACGCGAGCTGCGCGAGCACTATCCCAACCTGCCGCTCATCGCGCCGGGCGGCAAGACGCCAGAGAGCATCCGTGAAACCGTCGCCGCCGGCGCCAACGCCATCATCTGGACGCCGCCTTCGGCCCAGCAGCTACAGACCGACATGATGCAGCGTTATCGCAAGATGAAGGAAGACGCCACACCTGTCATCTCGCGCGACGACGTGCCCATTATCGACCAGGTCGCCGCCGCCGAGGTCAGCCAAGTCGAGAACATGAATCCCGACGTGCCGATTCCCGACGAAGTCATCGAGCGCGTCGCTTCGATCCACGAGCGCGTCGAGGAGCATCGCGCCAATCGCGGCCTCAAGCCGTCACTGCACGGCTTCTTCTTCCGCGGAAAGAAACGCTAGCCGCAACAGCAAGGCCCGCCCCACAAACGTGAGGCGGGCCGTTTTCGTTTGAACAATCATGCAGCGATGTGATGGGGCAAATTAATCCACACGCTTGTCGCCCATAAAGAAGAGCGCCACCGTACCAGGTCCGGTATGCGAGCCAATCAGAGTACCGATGTCATTGATCTCAATCTTGCCTTTAAGCTGCGGAACCTGTTCCTCAATCAGCGCCGCGACCGCCTCGGCATCCTCGCGGCACGCCGACTGCGACATGATGCACTTACCCGAATAATCCGCACCGTCCTGTACGTGTGCCATCATGGTCTTAGCCATCTCGGAAATCGCGCGCTTCTTAGTGCGAATCTTCTCACGTGGCGACAGCTTACCTTCGCAATCGACCGTCATAAGCGGGCAAATCTTAAGCGCCGTGCCGATGATCGCGCTCGCAGCCGAAATGCGACCGCCTCGTAGGTAGCTCGACAGATCGGTCGAGAAGAACCAGTGGTGCAGGTTGAGTTTGTGCTCCTCGATCCAGGCAGCCGTCTCGTCGAGTGAAGCCCCGCTATCGCGCACGTCGGCGGCATATTCCAGCAACAGACCAAAGCCCGAAGACGCCGCCAGCGAATCGATGATGCGCACTTTGCCGCCCTGGGGATAGCGATCCGCGAGCATCTGCGCCGCAACGCAAGCCGATCCATACGTGCCCGAAATACCCGACGACAACGTCAGGTGCAGCACGTCTTTACCCTCGGCAACAAACGGCTCCCAAAACTCCTCGTACTCACCCACGCTCACCTGAGACGTCTTGGGCATGGCGCCCGCGGCAATCTGGGCAAAAAACTTGTCCGGCGTAATCGACTGATACAGATTGTCCGTATAGACAACATCGTCGATCTCGTAATGAAAACACACGACAGGAATATTGCGCGACGCAAAGAACTCACGGGTTCGGTCGGCGGCGGATTCACAGGTCAGGACAAAATCACTCATATGAGGCTCCTTACTCATTGCTGCGCAAATTATCGCACAGTGAGCCTATATGCGGTACATATGTCCACTATTTACCAAATCGAACCAAAAATAGTGAACATCTTTACCACCATCGTCTCCACCGACCCCACGCATAAATATCTGAGAAAACACTCTCTGTCGTCTCCACCCAACCGACACATCTACCTTCACTAAATCGATTTACCAAACCGTTCAGTCAACAATTCAGCCGCTGGCGCAAAATCGAAACAAAAGCGGCGCATACTGGTAAACGTTTGACGCTGTTTATCAGTTTTACCAGCCCCATCGGAAGGTGTTTCATGGTCGCATTCGATCGCAACCCGCAAGACTTCAAGTATCTGCGCCTGCTGTCGAGACAGTTCCCCACCGAACAATCCGCATTTACCGAGATTATCAACCTCTCGGCCATCCTCAACCTACCCAAGGGCACCGAGCATTTTATGAGCGACGTGCACGGCGAGTACGAAGCCTTTATGCACATCCTCAACAACTGCTCGGGCGTCGTACGCGAGCATGTCGACGAGATTTTTGGCGACACGCTCTCCTTTGACGAAAAGGGCGAGCTGTGCACGCTCATTTACTACCCGCGCGAGAAGATTGAGCTGGTCCGCAGCCAGCGCGAGGACTCGCCCACCTGGTACAAGACGATGCTTGACCAGCTCATCATGGTCGCTCGCTCGCTTTCAAGCCGCTACACGCGCTCCAAGGTGCGTAAGGCCATCCCGCGCGACTACGCCTATATCATCGACGAGTTGTTGCACACGCACCCGGACGAGAACAACTATCGCGTGCGCTATCACGAGCGCATCGTGGAGTCCATCCTGGAGACCGCCAGCGCCGACGACTTTATCGAGTCGCTCGCTTCGCTCATCAAGCGCCTGGCCGTCGACCACCTGCACCTGGTGGGCGATATCTTCGACCGCGGCGGCGGCGCAGCCAAGATTATGGACCGCCTGCTCACCTACCATTCGCTCGACATCCAGTGGGGCAACCACGACGTGCTGTGGATGGGCGGCCGGTGAGCCCGCCTGCATCGCCACGGTATTGCGCAACAACCTACGCTACGACAACTACGAGATCTTGGAGAACGACTACGGCATCTCGCTGCGTGAGCTTGTCGCCTTTGCCGATGCCACCTATACCGCCGGTGAGTCCATCACCCCGCTGATCAAGGCCATCAACGTGCTGCTCTTTAAGCTCGAGGGCCAGATTATCCAGCTCCACCCCGAGTTCGACATGACCGACCGCCTGCTGCTCGACAAGATCGACCACGACAACGGCACGGTCACGCTCGCCGACGGCAGCGTGTGGCCGCTCACGACCAACGACTTCCCCACCGTCGACCCGGCGGACCCCTATACGCTCACGCCCCAGGAGCAGCACATCATCGACAAGCTCGTGTCCGAGTTTGTCACCGCCGATCACCTGCATCGCCATATCGATTTCCTCTATTCCCACGGCTCGATGTACAAGGTCGCCAACGGCAACCTGCTCTTCCACGGCTGCGTTCCGCTCAACGAAGACGGCACCTTTAGCAGCATGAACTGTCTGGGCACCTGGCACGCTGGCCGCGATTATCTCGATTTTTGCGACCACATCGCCCGCCGCGCCTGGCGCGTGGGCGACCGCGACGCTCTCGACTGGATGTGGTACCTGTGGATTGGCTTTAACTCGCCCGCCAGCGGACGCCTGGTGCGTACCTTTGAGCGCGCCTATATCGCCGATAAGAGCACCTGGGTCGAGCCGATGGACCCATACTTTACGCTTACCAAGTCGCCCTCGGTCTGCGACGACATCATGCGCGAGTTTGGCGTCGCGCCCATGGCATGTTCGCCGACCGGCCACATCATCAACGGCCACACGCCCGTTAAAACCACCAAGGGTGAGCAGCCCATCCGCGCCGAGGGCAAGCTACTGGTCATCGATGGCGGCTTCTGCCGCGCTTACCATCCCAAGACGGGCATCGCCGGCTATACGCTCATCTCGAGCTCGCGCGGCTGCCGCCTCAAGTCGCACCGGGCCTTTACGACGGTTGCCGAGGCACTCACGCGCAACGTGGACATCGAGAGCGAGACCAACCGTTTTGACCAAGCAGACCGTCGCCGCATGGTGAGCGACACCGATACTGGCGCCAAGATTCGCAGCCAGATCCAAGACCTGCGCCAGCTGCTCGATGCATATAGAAACGGTGCTATCGAGGAGCGCGCCTAGCACCACCCGCGGGGATTGGCTAAACTTGCTAAGTTTGTCATCCCCGCGGCGCTTCGGCGCCAGCTTAAGGCAGGTACTATGCAAAAGCTCCTTGCGCAGATTATGAAATTTGGCGTCGTCGGTGTCATTGCCACGGTTATCGACTTTGGCATTATGAATCTGCTCCACTACGGTCTGGGCCTCAACATCCTAATCGCCAACACCAGCGGCTTTATCATCTCACTCATCTTTAACTACCTCGCAAGCATGAAATACGTGTTTGCGCACAAGGAAGGCATGAGCCGCCGCCGCGAGTTCATCATCTTTGTCGTGCTGTCCGTGATCGGTTTGGTGCTCAACGACGGTATTGTGCTGACACTCAACGCCGGCCTGGGACTCGAGGCCAATATCGCCAAGATTTGTGCCACCGCACTTGTCATGGTCTACAACTTTGTGACCCGAAAGATCTTTCTGGAGGGCGACGAGACCAAGTAACTCGCAACCTTACAGCCTTACGATGCCCACGGACAATGCGTGCTCAGCGCAGTATCGCCCGTGGGCATCGTTCGTTTACGGGCAAATTCTCAACGTTTGCGGATTGACTCTTGAAAATTTGACGAGTTCGTATAGTTCTTGGCAAAGACCTTACGTTTCCTTTGCAAAAGATCTAAAGTATCCCCTGCTCGATTCATCAACGCATTGGATGTGATTACGTGCGCAAGGCGCTGGCACAACCTCATACCAAGCAGTTCCTCAAGTTTGCCGTCGTGGGTCTTATCTCCTTTGGCATCGACTGGGGCATGCTCATTGCGCTCGTCGAGCTGTTCCACCTCGACTTTTTGATGAGCACCACGGTTTCGTTTATCACGTCCGTCGTGGTCAACTACTGGCTCAGCATGAAGTACGTGTTCGACCACCGCGAGGGCATGAGCCGCAAGCGCGAGTTCACGATCTTCACCATCCTGTCGGTGATCGGCCTGGGCCTCAACGACCTGTACATGTTTGTGGGCGTCACGTTTTTGAGCATCGGTTACCAGGCCATGAAGGCCATCGCCACGTTCCTCGTCACCTGGTACAACTACTTCAGCCGCCGCTTTTTCCTCGAGGGCGCGCAGTCGTAGTTTGTTCGACATTTGCTTGAAGGTATAACCGGTTGGAATTCTCGTTCCAACCGGTTTTTTATTTGTCGAGAGACCCGGCGACCCAGTCCCATTCGCACGAAAACGGGCGGCCCGGATGTTTGTCCGAACCGCCCGTTTGGTACGATATGCCGAGGTCCCTAGCCTGTAACGTAATACCAGACCACGTTGTCGCCATTGGAGAGAACGTAGTTACTGCAGGCCGTCATGGGCGTTCTGCCGTTGACGGAATACATCCAGCCGCTCGTGCCGCCGTACTGTTTCTCGGCCAAACCACCAATCGCAGAAACATACGTGCCGTACGATGAGCCGTGTGCGTTGACAGAAAGGCCCAGCGCGCACAGGGCATCGTAGACGGTAGCACCTTCGTTAAAGGTAAAGGTGCCACCAGAGGACACAGGATTGCCCACAGCGCTCGATGTGACCGAAACCGTCACCGTAACGTAGTTGGACTCCTGTGAGCCGCTCTGGCCGCCCGAGGAGGCGTTTCCACCATTAGAGGATGAGGCTCCATTAGACGACTGGCCACCGCCCGAAGAAGCACCGCCAGACACATTGGAAGTATCACCGGCTCCCGTATTTTGGGCAGCAGATTTATCGCCAGACTTCTTGCCGTCCTGGTCCTCAGACTTCTTGCTATCCGAGCTTTTATCCGATTCCTTGTGCGAAGACTCGGAATCGTCCTTGGACTTGGACTCATCTTTTGCGTCATTCGATGACTTGGAATCCTTGGAACTGGCCTCGCCCGAAGCGGCAGACGAGCCAGACGCCTTGGTGTCCTTGGTGACGACGCTCTCCCCCGTCACGGTCTGAATGATCCAGTCAATGGACCAGGCGCCACTCTCGGAGGGATGGACAAAGCCCAGCGAGACGACGATCAGAATGGTGCACGCGGCAGTCAGAACGCCAAGGAGCGCCTTCCGTCGAGGGGCGGACGCCGCCGAAACGGCGCCCTGTTGCTTTGCATCGTCGAACTGAATGAACGAGGAATCTGGTTGCTTGGGGTCAGCGTCCTTGGACTTATTGGACACAGCCCTCACCTACCGACGTTTGGTGAACACGAACATGCCGACGATGGCGAGTCCGATGACGCCGGCGGCAACGCCAACAATGGCGAGCGGATTGGTGCTAGTCTCCTGCTCGGAAGCACTAGAGGACTTCTTAGCAGTGGTCGTAGAAGCAGCACCCGTATCGGACTTGGAATCGGACTTCTTGTCGGACTTCTTGTCGGACTTGCTGTCCTTCTTGTCAGACTTCTTCTCGTCCTTCTTATCGGACTTATCGGAGTCCTTCTTGTCGGACTTGTTGTCCTTGGTCTCGGTCTTGGTCGACACCGTCGTCTTGGTCGTCGGCTTATGACCCGGGGCGACAGCGCCGCCCTTCGAGCCGGAGCCGGAACCCGTGCCAGTGCCAGCGCCAGTGCCGGATCCAGTACCGGTACCAGAACCGCCGCCGCCATTCGAACCAGCGCCGCCATTACCGCCAGGGTTAACGGCATTCTTGGTCCACTTGGCATACAGCGTCAGATCGGCCGTCACCGACGTGCTAAAGTCATACGCCTGCACGCAAGCCTCATCGGTGAACCAACCGCCGAAAGTGTAGCCATCGCGCGTCGGATCGGCCGGCTTAACCAGCTTGCCATCGGCCGTAGCAACAAACTTAGTATCGCAAGCAGACCCGCCGTTGGAATTAAAGGCAACCGTCCAAGACTCAACGGCCCCAAGCTTGAACAGCGTGCCCGAGTCATTGATGTAGTACAGGTTGCCAGATGCATCGGCAATGACCGGAGAGTCACAGTACTGGTAATGGCCAGCCGCATCATAAATCTGCGTCGCCTCTGCATCGCCGAGCGTATAGCGATACACGCCACCACCAGCAGAGTAGTTGACGTAATCCTTGCTATCCGCGCTGTTAACGGTGAAGTACACATAGGTCTTGCCGCCCTGAACACTCACCAGCGGAGTAGCAGCAATACCGTTGAGGCCAGCCGGCAGCGCCTTGCCGTCGGCAGCAGCGACCATCGTGATCTTACCCGTCTTCAGGTTATAGAGAACCAGAGCAGAGCCCGTAGCCGTCTGTCCGCCGACAATCAGATTGTCACCAGACACCGCAGGGGCGCTCAGATTATTCGTAAGCCCCAGATCAACCGTCTTCTGCTCGCTCAGTACGCCCTTCGCCGAGAGCGAAATCACATGGAGCTTTCCGTCGTGCGTCATCTGATAGAAGGTCGAACCATTGGACGGATCGGCAATGCAATCGGCATTTGCAACAGCGCCGAGCTTCATGGTCGAAACGACATCGCCCGTCGTCTTATCAATGCACTTAAGCGTACCCGCGCTCGTAGGAACAATGGTGTACTTATCCGTCAGCGCAGCACCAGTCCAGTAATAGCCCTCAGCAGGATCGATGTTCTGCCAAGAAACTTCGCCCGTGGCAATCTTAATGCGCGAAAGGGAGCCGTTGCCGTAGGTCGCGTTGTAATTCTCGTCATACGAAATATCGACCGTGCCTACATAGACGTACTCGCCGTCCGAAACGACGGTGCAGGAGCTCTGCGTCAAGTCCGTCAAACCAGGCGTCAGCCACTTGCAGATCAGCTTGTCTGCAGTAATCGCCTGGACCGCACCGCCGTTGAGCGGAACGATGATAAGGCCATTGGTATAGATCGGACGAGAGGTATAGCTCACCTTGGAGGCAAGCGGCGCAGAGGCAACCTTTTTGCCCGTGGACGAATCGATCTTAATGAGCTCGTTCTCGGTCGCGATGTACACAAAGCCGTTAGCGATAACGGGCTCGCTGCAGTTGGCATACTGCTGACCAGACTCGGCCTTCCAATCGAAGGCCCACTTAAGACCGGCGGCCTGCGCAGGCGTCTTGGCATCCGTTACGGTCGAACCGTTGCCACTGTTGCCGTAGCCGGCCCACTCGGCATCCCAATCAGGAGTCGTCGCACCCGGGTCCACGACAATCTTGTCGGGATCGGGCATGGCCGAATCGTCGGTGGTATAGGCAAGCGTAACCTTATCGCCGCTCTTGAGCGTAATCTGATTGGCGCAGAGTAAGGAGGACTCTCCGTTGATATACAGATGCCAATATTTATTGGTCGCAGCATCCCAACCATACGACTTGTGATCAAACGGCGAAGTAATGGAATTCAGGAACCAGTACTCACCACTCTGGGAGCCGTTGTACGTAACGCCCTTGGCCTTCAGGACCGTCTCAATAAGGTTCTGGGCAGTAGAGCCTTCAGGCAAAGAAACACTGCTTGCCGAGCCCCAGCGAGTATTGTTGCCGTTGACATCGGGACCGATAACATCGACAGACCCAAGCACCTGGCCAGGAAGGGCATCGGCGTCAGCACCATACATAAAGGTGATGGCATCGCCCTCATGGAGCTCGTAGGCACCGGCGCCAACGTCGGCGAACTTGCCATTTACGTAGAAGCGCCAATAGCTACTGGTCGCAGCATCCCAGCCATAGGACTTACCATCGAACGGCGAATAAATGCCGTTGAGGAACCAGCCCCAAGACGATTCGCTAGCATCGAGCTTAAGGCCGGTCTGCTCAAGGAGATCCTTAGCAGTGGAGCCTGCCTTGAGACTCGTCTGGCCCGTCGAAGCCCAAACCTGCTGCTTGCCGTCCTTGTCCTTACCGAGAACCTGAACAGAAGCATGGACAGAATCGGAGGGCAGCTGGTCGCCCCAGCCACCGTAGAACCACGTAACGGTATCGCCGGCATGGATGGTGACATTGTCCGCCGTATAGTCACTCGACTTGCCGTTGATGAACAGTTGCCAATAGGTCGAATAATCTTGGGGCGTACCCAGCTCAACACCGTTGTACTTAAGGCTCAGAATGAAGGAGCCCGCAGCAACGGCGTCAATATCATTCGCCTCGAGCGCGGCCTTCGTAAGGTCAAGCGCGCTCGAACCGGACGTCACCACATACTGCGCGTTATCGACCCAAGTCTGAGTCTTGCCCTGGGCATCGCGACCAATGACGGTCACATTTGCGGCAACCTGGTCCTTAACGACAGGGGACGCGCTACCAGCCGTATAGGCAAACTCAATCTTCTGCCCTTGGGTGAGCTTGACGCTGCTCGCGCCAACCGAGGAAGACGCGCCGTCGACGAACAGCTGCCAGTAGGCATAAGTCGCCGGATCGAAGGCAAGCGTACGGCCATCGCTCGGGGATGTGATGCTTTTGAGGTAGAAACCGTATGCCGTGTTCGGATCGTAATCCGCCTTGAAGCCCGTCTTCTGCTGCAGCTTAACGAAGGCATCCGCAGCCGTCGCGCCCTCGTCGAGCTTGAGTTGCGTAGGTGCCACCCAGGTCTGAGCCTTGCCGTCGGCATCGGTGCCGATAATCGAGAACGAGACCTCGACTTGCTTCTTGGCGACATCGCCGGTTTCTGTCGGGTTCTCTGTCTGGACGGCAGCCGCGGCGGCAGATCCTGCTTGGCCAGCGGATGCCGTCGAAGACTGCTCGCTCGTGGCAGGGCTCTCCCCTGTCGCCGAGCCTTCGTCGCCAGTTGCCGCCTCAGTTGTGGCGGCACTAGTTGTAGACGCGCTCCCAGAATCCGAAAACTCGGCGCCGCTCTGCTCAGCGGCACCGCCCGCAAGCGCTGCGTCCTCGCCCGGCGTCGCAGCCTGAGCCACAGCCTCGGCAATGCCCTCGGCGCCCTCGGCCCACAGCTGAGCCGGTGTGGTGCCAAGGGCCATCGCGAAGGCCAGGAATGCCACCAGGCCGCGCTTGGCTACGCCGCGCGCAATTGCGCCACGGCGATGCAGCGAGGCGCGCTCGCGCTCGTCCTCAAACATATCCATTTGTCCCCCATTGTCTGTACTTGGAGCATTGCCCAGCGGCTGCCCCACGTCATCGCGCATGTTACGCTCGAGTTCCCCCATCGGGGTCCCCCTTCCCTCCAGAGCCCTATGCACACCGGCGGCATACGCCGCAGCCGCATGCAAGATGGGAGGCGATCCGACTTAACCTTACCGACCCGGGCGCGCCGTCCGATCTGCAACGCGACCATCCCGGGCCAAGAGGAATTACGGTTACTGGTACAGCCGGGGACTTGCACCCCGATTCTCCCAAACGCGCAGGAAAACCGCGCATTCGTGCGTCTCCGCACCACCATCTAGGCCATCGATTATTACTGTCATTATGGTATCACGCAAAAGGGTCCCGCACGCAGGCGAAGCCCAAGGTAAAAGCTATGGTTTGCGATAGACTAGGGCATGGATGGATCGCTGAGCAAAATGATCCGTTTTACTCCGTCCCCCAGGGGTCATTACCGCTTGCCGCCGTGGCTGTTGCGCCAGATCTCGCGGCCCAGCATCAGCGCCAGCACCAGCGCGCTCACGTAGCCCATAAAGCCAATCACCGGGATACCAAACACAACCGGCTCGATGCGCGCGTAGTACACCACCGACGAACCGATAAACAGGCCGGCAATCACAATTGCCATCGACATGCGGTCGATAATTCCACCCAGCTGTCGCAGCGCCTTATCGCTGCTCATGATCTGCGTGTTTACCTTAAGTTGACCGCGCGTGAGCATACGCGACGCCAAGCCCAGATACTCGGCCGCCTCGAGCGAGCCTTTTGCCGCGCGATAGCTGCTCGCGGCAAGATCGCGCCCCATTTCGCGGACGCGCGCATAGGCGCTCTTCTCGTTTTTGATGTGCGCTTGGATGATCTGGATCATGTTGACGTTGGGCATGTACTCGGTCAGCAGACCCTCGAGCGTCACCATGCCGCGGGCGAACATCGTCACCACGCTCGGCAGCTCAACGTCGTTTTTGCGCGCCAGGTTTAGCAACGAGGTCAAAAACTCGCCGATATCCAGGTCCTTAAGATCGAGTCCTGCAAAGTCGGCTACGATAAAGTCCAAATCGGACAAAAAGGCCGAATGATCGAGCTCGGCCGAATCACCGCGCGTCACGGCAAAACGCATGAGCGAATCCTTGAGCTTGGGCACATCGCCCTCGGCCACGGCGAAAATCATATCCTTGACGATACCGCGGTCGTGGCTCGACATGCGCCCGACCATGCCCAGGTCAATAAAGTAGACAATGCCGTCTTTGAGGATGATGTTTCCCGCATGCGGGTCGGCATGGAAAAAGCCGTCGTCGAGCACCTGCGTCGAATAGTCCTCGACGATCGCCGAGCCGATCTTTTCCAGGTCATAGCCCTCGGCCACCAGGCGCTCGGGATCGGCAATGGAGATGCCGTCGATGTAGTCCATGACCACGACGTGTTCGGTGCAAAGGTCCAGGTAGGATTTGGGACACGAAACGCCGTGCACGCTTTTGTGGAAGTCATAGAAATCGTTGAGGTTTTTGGCCTCGGCCAAAAAGTTGGTCTCCTCGCGAAATGAGGTCCACAGCTCTTCGACCACACCGTGCAGGTCAACAAACTGATCGGTGTTGACGAACTTGGAAACGATGCGCACCACCGAACGGATGATGTCGATGTCCTGCGCCATGACCTGTTGCGCGCCGGGGCGCTGCACCTTAACGGCTACGTCCTCGCCGGTCACCAGACGGGCGCGGTGCACCTGCGCGAGCGACGCGCTTCCGAGCGGGTTGGGGTCGATCGCGTCGAACATCTGCCCCAGGCGCTGGCCGTATTCCTCTTCCAGACAGCGGAGCACTACCTCATATGGCACCGGCTCTACGTCGGAGCGCAGGCGACGGAGCTCGTCGCAAAACCGCTGCGGCAAAATCTCGGAGCGGTTAGCCAGAATCTGCCCCATCTTGACGAACATGGGACCGAGCTCTTCGAGCAGACGACGCAGACGCACCGGCGTGAGGTTATCCCATACGCGGTCTTTTTTGATCAGGCGAACGATCTGCCCAATGCGCTCACGACGACCTGCCGGTGTGAGCTGATACTCCTCGTCCGGCGCCATCGCGTCGGGCTCCTCGGGGACCATATCGACAGCGCGTGGCTTCTTACGAGCACCCGAGACGGCGGCCTCAACCTCATCGACAACCGCCGTCTCGTCACCCAAGGGATCTAGATTGTTGTAATCGGTGGTGGAATCTGCCATCTGCGCTGCTACTCGGCCTCTTCGGTGTCCTCTGCATCGTCGGGCTCAACGGACTCGACGGGCACCGAAGTCACGTTGTCCTCGACCGAGTCGACGATGTCGCGCACATGGGCCAGGAAGGCCGTGCGCTCGGGGGCGGTCATAACCCGGACGCGAGCCAGGATGAGCTCGTCGAGCACGCGCTGCGCCGCAGTCTCGCCCTGCATGCCCAGGCGCTCGGTCAGGTCGGAAATGGTGCCGCCGGCCTGCTCGAACATATCGGACACGCTGCGGGCGATATCGGGGGTGCCGGCGTCCTTGCGGACCTGCTCGCCCTTAGTATTGAGGTCGTCAAGGACCTTCTTGCCGCCCTCAACGGCAACGGCAGCGGCGCCGAAGCCCACGTTGATGGCACCGTTAACAAGCTGATCGAATTTCATAACCATGGTTGGCTCCAATCATGAACAACTGCATTGGCGTTCTTGTACCCAAGATTGGGTGAACGACACAAAATCGTTTTATCGCCAAGATAGAAATCGAGCGGGGCGAAGCCTTTGACGGCGTTTGTCCCGCTCGTTCGCCGCAAGGCCGTCTTTACCTTACGTTGTCATTCATCGCGAAGGAGTTCTTCATGGCACAGCTCGTGGTGTAGAGCACCTTGCCCAACAGGGCATCGGTCTCCACGCGCACGAGCTCGGCAAAGGCCTCGTTGGCGCGGGCGAGCTCGGCGGGCGCCTCGGCCTCGGGCAGCGCGGCCACGGCGGCATCGACGTCGTGGATCTGCTTGTGGCCCATGCCGCCAACTTTCTCCTGATAATCCTCGACCGCGCGACCGCACTCATGGAAGCGAACATCGGCCAAGGCACCGATCAGGCGATTTGCCCAATAGAAATTCTCGGACGTCACGCGAGCCTGCGTGTCGGCATAGTACTCGGGCATGGTCTCGACATTGGCGTACAGCGGCACGAGCGCGTTAAACGAGTTGGAGCCAAACGCCATCCACTGCACGGCGCGATACGCCGGCTGCGCATAGGGGCGCAGCTGCAGCACGGCAAGCTGGCTGTTGCGGTTGATGCCGATGGGACGATAGGCGCCGCGCGTGGCGGGCGTGCCCTTGCTGCCGTAGCAGTCGTACTCTGTGCCCTGGTAGTGGCTCGAAAGCACGTACTTGATGTCCTCGATGGTCACCTTGCGCTCGGGCACGCGGCTCCAGGGGATGTCGTCGCTCTCGGGCGTGTAGTCGGCGTCGGGACCGTCCCACACATCGCTGGGGTTGAGGCAGCGCTGCATGTACCAGGCGCGCGGCGTGTTGTAGACGTGGTCGCTGTCGCTGTGCGAGCCAAAGGCCTCGCGCGGGTTAAAGACCGCAGCGGGACCATCGCCCTTAACGCCCAGCGTCAGATCCAGATGCCACTCGGCCATCCAGGAGCGCAGGTCGGCGGAGCACATGTGGTCGACCTGGGCGCCCTCGGCGTCGTCCAGGTCAAAGCTATCGATACCCAGCTGGTTGGGCATGGTCACGTAGGCATCATCGGGCACGCGCTTGGCGATCCAGTGGTGGCCGCCGATGGTCTCGAGCCACCAGATCTCGTCAACATCACTAAAGGCGATGCCGTTGTTCTCGTAGGTGCCGTAGCGCTCGAGCAGGTCGCCCAGGATGCGCACACCGTCGCGGGCGGACTTGGCGTACGGCAGCACCAGGGTCACCATATCCTCCTCGCCCAAACCACCGGGCTGCGCCGGAACATAGCCGTCCTCGCCCTCGTTGCCCTTGGCGGGCACGTAGTCCACGAGCGGATCGGCGCCGCGGACGCGCTCGTTGGTGGTGAGCGTCTCGGTTGCGGACATGCCAACATTGAGCTCGTTGAAGCCGGCCTCGGCCCAAATGCCATGGCCTGGGACAACGTCAGGGACGCTTGTGTAGCGCATGGGATTATCGGGCAGCTCAACGGTCAGGTGGCTCAGAACGCTCGTGTAGACACGCGGCTGCTCGTCGGGGTGCACCACGCGCATGCGCTTGGGCTCAAACACCCCGTTGGACGAGTCCTCGTTGCGGGCGACAAGCGTCGACCCGTCGTAGCTCGCGTTCTTACCAACCAAAATCGTTGTGCACGGCATGCGCATCCTCCTTGAGCGAAGAAATCAAACGGCAACAGTGTATCGCTTCGGCGCAAAAAGGGCGAAACAGCCGCCCCGGCAACCCCTGTGGTCAAAAACGACTATTTCGATGCGCGCTCCGCCGCCTCGATCACGTGCTTGGCGAGAATCGCGGTGGTCACAGCCCCCACGCCGCCCGGCACCGGAGTAATTGCGCCAACGATCGGTTGCGCAGCATCAAAATCGACATCACCGACCAGCTTGCCAGCGGCCTCGTCCCAGTTAATGCCCACATCGATGATCGTCTGGCCCTCGCGAACCGCATCCGCGCCAATCGTGCGTGCGCGTCCAACGGCCGCAACCACAATATCAGCCGCACGGCACTCGGCAGCCAAGTCGCGCGTATGCGTATGGCACATCGTCACCGTGGCATTGCGAGCCGTAAGCATGGCGGCAACGGGACGGCCAATCACGAGCGACCGACCGACGACCGCGACCTTGGCCCCATCCAGCTCAACGCTGTAATGGTCCAGCAGCGCCAACACGGCTTCTGCCGTGCAAGGAGCAAAGCCCTCGCCTCGCCCCGAAAGCGTGGTGAGCAGCGAGGCCGGCGTCATGGAGTCAACATCCTTGGCGGGCTCGAGTGCCGCGGCAACTGCATCCTCGTCAAGCCCAGCGGGCAACGGACGAAACATCAGGCAGCCGTGAACAGCGGGGTCGGCATCGATGTCCTTAATAGCCGCCAACAGCTCGTCCTGTGAAACATCGGCGGGAAGCAAAACGCGGCGAGCCTCAATGCCAATCTTCTCGCAGCGCTTGAGGGCGCCGCGCTCGTAGGACAGGTCGTCCTCGCGCTCGCCCACACGAACGATGGCCAGTGTCGGCACGATGCCCTGTTCGCGCAGGGCGGCGCAACGAGCGGCAAGTTCCTCGGTCAAAGCGCGGGCAACGGGAGCACCCTTGAGCAGTTCGGCCATGGCTATCCCCTCTTCCTTGCGGCGTCAGCAGCACGGCGCGCCAGTGCATCGGCGCGCGGCAGCCACGTATCTAGTAGTTCATCGCACGCCGCCTCGAGTTCCTCGGCGCGCGCCCGGTCTTTCATAGATGTGGTGTTGGCAAAGAGCGTCAGGCTCGCGCCTTGCATGGCGGCGCGGCAGAACACGGCGCCGCATGCCACGTCGGACAGCAACTGGCGCGAACCCTTGTCGGCCATGTCCTCGAGCAGCGCCAGCGCGCGGGCGCAGGCATCCATGATCCGATACGGTGGCATGGCCGCCACGCGCAACGCGTCCTGAATCGCCACGGGTCGAGCCGGGTCATCACAAGGAATACCGTATGCCGCAGACACCTGGCCGTACGCGCGCACATCCTCGGCAACCAGACCCACTAGTTCCTGCGCCAGCTCATCAGCCTGGGCAAACGCGCGCGTCAGGTCATCCGCACGATCAGCAAGCGCGGGATTGGTCGCACCGTAGCGGGCAACCATTCCACACAGCGAGGCGCCCAGCGCGCCCACAAAGGCGCTCGCGCTGCCACCGCCAGGAACCGGCTCGCGCGCGGCCAGCGCCTCGGCAAACCCGCGACAGGTCTTGTCCATCATCTCTTGGCTCATACGCATGCACCTTCAAGTCATATAGATCGGTCGGGCGGCAACCGCCGGCCAACCGCATCAAACACGTAATGATGCTAAGTCTAGCCCATAAGCACATTAGCGTCAGTACACCTGGCCATCGCGGATTTCTATGGCACACGATAGGCCATGCCAACGCAAACATGGGACACATGGCCCACCTTTCGGGACTTCCGGACGTCACAAACTGGGGCATATCTATAAACAAGGAATCTGTTGGGGCAACGCCCACGTACGCGCGCCCCATTAAAACAACGGGCACCCAACCCCGGGGAGGGCCGACAACATCGGCCCTCCCCTCTTTTGCGCCCGAACATATTGCCACTTAACGGCGCAAATCCGGCCCTCAGAATGGGACACATGGCCCACCCTAGCGAGCCGTCAACGCGTACAGTAAAAGCAGGTAATCCATGGGCGGTTACAGATCGAGGAGGACACGACCATGAAAAAGAAGGCCTTTGCGATTCTCACCCTCTGCATCAGTCTCTTTGCCGCGGTTGCCCTGGTGGGCTGTGGCGGAAGCGGCGGCGCTACCGGCAGTGGCGGTGGCGGCGGAGCAGAAAAGCCAGCCGTGGATATGAGGACCGACTTCATTTGGTTTAAGGTCGAGGTCCCCGAGGGCGTTGAGATCACCGATGTTGCCGGCGACACGGCCGACAGGGCCCAGTTTAAGTTCACCGAGAGCGAGCACGCCAGCGACCGCTTCATCCCCGTCTTCGATCCTGACAAGAACGCCGACGAGCTGTTCGACTACGAGGCAAAGTGGAATGCCAGCTTTGAGTGGACCGAGAATGACCCCGTCAAGTACAACGGCAAGACTTGGCGCAACGCTTCCTATACACACTCGGGCGGCGTGACGACTGAGTACTTCACCGAAGCAGGCGGCGGCAGCGTCTACGTGCGCATCGACAATGTCGAGGAGCACAAGGATGCCGTCGAAACCATGATGAAGTCTCTGGAATTTGCCGATGACATCGCCGAGGCAAAAACCGAGGCCATGGACGTTAAGCTCGACGATATCGAGATCAAGCGCTAAAGCTCCAACGGCATGCAGCAGCGCCGTTTTAGCTCAGCCGGGATGCAAGGTGTGACTCCTTGCATCCCGGCTTTTTGTGTTCGGAAGCGCCCGGTCACATCACCATATTGAGCACGTTGACGAATTCCTGAGCCCGGGAGCGGCTGCTCAGGCAAAAGACACAGGCAGTCAACAACCTGTTGCGCAGAAAAACATTGCGGCCCTTGATCCTGTTAACGCCCGTGATGTCCTTAAGGTAGACAATCTCGATATGCTTGCCGCCGAAAGTGCCCTTCTTGAACACCTCGATGCGGTTGGGGTAGATCCTGACGTCTTTAAACCCGCCCGAACCTTTGTCCTGGAACAGCAAGGTGTTGTTGTCCATGCGCGTCACCCCCATGGGGTTCATTAAAACTGTCTCTATGGCCACATTTTAACCACCTCAAGGCCCCATGCGAAGATGTCAGACAGCACAGCAATTCGTGTCCGCGCGAGGCTTTAAACTAAATGCGATAAAGATGCATTCCACAAGAGGAAAGTGGGGCGACAGTGATGGGCGAACTGGTAAACCGTGGAGAATCGGCAATCGTGCCCGAAGGTTTTTACAAGCAGGTTTCCTCGATTCTCAACGCCGCTCGCGACAAGGCCTATACCGCCGTTAACTTTGCGATGGTTGAGGCATATTGGGAAATCGGCAAGAGTATTGTTGATGAACAGGGTGGAGAGGAGCGCGCAGCATATGGAGAGGCATTGATTGCGGGCCTCTCCAGAAGGCTTACAGCGGATTTCGGAAGAGGCTTTGGCATCGCAAACCTTCGCAATATGCGTCAGTTCTTTCTTGCGTTTCCAATTCGCGACGCACTGCGTAGCGAATTGAGCTGGACTCATTACCGCAGGCTGATGCGCATTCCCGACCCCGAAGCTCGCGCCTGGTACATGAACGAATGCGCTGACTCTCGCTGGAGCACGCGTCAGCTCGAGCGCCAGATCAACACCATGTTCCGCGAGCGCCTGCTTGCCAGCAAGGACAAGGAGGCCGCCGCCCAAGAAATCCAGAAGAGCGCCCCGGCTCGTCGCCCCGAGGATATCATCCGCGACCCATATGTACTGGAGTTTTTAGGTTTCTCGGACGATACTGCGTTTCGCGAGAGCGATCTAGAGCAGGCGCTCATCACACATCTTCAGAAGTTCCTACTGGAGCTTGGCCGTGGCTTCGCTTTCGAGGCGCGCCAAAAGCGCATCACCTTTGATGGGCGCCATTTCTATATTGACCTTGTGTTTTACAACTATCTGATGCGCTGCTTCGTGCTTATCGACCTTAAGACGGACGATCTTACGCACCAGGACTTGGGCCAGATGCAAATGTATGTGAACTACTACACGCGCGAGCTCATGAACGAAGGCGACAATCCGCCCATAGGCATCGTGCTCTGCGCGGACAAAAGCGATTCGATTGTCGAGTACACGCTGCCCGAAGACAACGACCAAGTGTTTGCCGCCAAATACCTGCCGTATCTTCCAAGTAAGGAAGAGCTGGCGCGCGAGCTGAGTGCCGAGTACCGCGCCATCAACGAAGCGACTAATGGCGAAGCACAAGGATAGCAATACGTTGCGACCGACACCACCGATGGCGCTCCACATCACCTGGGATAAGAGGAGCTTTCCATGACAGACAGACCGAAAACAACACTGCGCGACTGCATCTATGGGCTCGCCGTCGGCGACGCACTGGGCGTTCCCTACGAGTTCAGGCCCCGCGGCACGTTCGAATGCACCGACATGATCGGCTACGGCACGCATGGGCAGCCCGCCGGCACCTGGAGCGATGACACGTCCATGACGCTTGCTACCTGCGACTCGATTAGGGAGCTTGGGCACATCGACACCGCGGACATGCGCGACAAGTTCGTAAGTTGGATTGCCCGTGGCGAGTATACGATCGACGGCGTTTTCGATTACGGCGGCACGACCGCCCGCGCTTTGCACACCGGCAAAGGAGGCTCCGGCGAGCGCGACAACGGCAACGGATCGCTCATGCGCATCGCTCCCCTAGCGTTCACCGATGCGACGGACAACGAGATCCGCGAGGTCTCGGCAATCACGCACGCCCACAGAACATCAACCGATGCATGCATCATATTTGTTGAGCTGATGAGGAATGTGATGAACGACGCGCTCCCCTCGTGGGCACTCCATCTGAAAGGCATGCCTGAGCAGGAGATCAAGTCAGGTGGCTTCGTGCGCGACACGCTTAAGGCAGCCACCTGGTGCTTCGTCAACACTAACAGCTACGAAGATTGCGTGCTTGCCGCCGTCAACCTAGGCGACGACACCGATACCACCGCAGCCGTTGCCGGCGCCCTCGCCGGCACGGTATACGGCATCGACGCAATTCCGCAGGAGTGGACCGACGCCTTGCGCGGTAAAGAGCTGATAGAGCAGTGTTTGTTTTAGGGCGCACTTACGATAGAAACTGACCAGGAGGCACCACGGAAAGAAAGATCGCAAATATAGACGAGTTCCAAGTGGACGAAAACGGGATTCCGCTATTTCCAGCAGGACTGAAGGAAGAAGCCAACCTCTATGTTCTCCCCGACGGGCGTTACCTCCCCTGCGGGGTCTACCGAACCGAAGATGGCGGCTCACTCATTTATGAGCCATCCGGGCTCAGCTTCTTCGGGCAGATGCTTGCTCAATTCAAAGAGTGCTAGGGGTTTGATTGCCCGTTAGATCGACACTGTTCCAAACCATGGAATGGGCAGGATGTCTCCCACCGCGGCCTGTGAGGTAAAATCTTGACTGCCGCGGAATCCGCCTGCGGGCAACGCTCCGATCTCCGATTGGGGTGAAGCCTATGAACTTGTTTCTTGAAATCCTGCGCCTCTCGATGTATGTGACCGGCATTGCCCGGAACCTCTACTCGATCTGGCGGGAATATAAGCAGTAACGGATAGCGAAGGGAGTCATAAAAAGGGCCGGTTGCAGCCGGCCCTTTAGACGATAATACCTGCGTTGCCCGCGCTTCCGAAGTGTGACTAGCTGAGGAGCGGGTTCCGCGGCACATCCTGATTTTACCCAGCGAGACGGCTCTTTTGCAGCCGCTCCACCGATTATTTACATCTGGCACCCTCAAACAATCAGACGACAGTCCGCACTCCTGCGAGCTGCCCCGTTCCTCTAGCTATCGGATCGCAGCGCCAACTGACACCACTCCCCTACTTACCAAATAGCGCACCCAGCAGGCCGCGACGTTTGGGCTTTTCTTCTCGGTAGGAACCCTCGGCAACCGCTGCCACCTGACGCGGCTGTTCGCCGTCTCCACGGCGCACGATCTGGTATAGGAAGGGCGATTTAACGTATTTGACCTCGATGGGCGTGGCGTGCACGGTGCTTTCTCTGGACAGATGCAGACTCGGGTTGAGCGGCGCCACCACATGCGTCTCACGCTTGTCGCTAAACACCGCCGCGGCCGCGCGGCCCGTCTGGCCGTTTACGGCAATGCGCACCTGCTCGCCATCGCGGCTGTCCGTCGCCGGGCGATCGACAAAGTAGACCGGCACCATCACCAGGCCGTCCTTATGCTTGCGAGCCTTGCGCGCCCAGGTGCGGATGCTCTTTTTATTGAGCCCCAGCACCGCCTCGGCATCGTTGCCGGCAATGTCGAGCGCCAGCTTATCAATGACCACCTGGTCCTTGGTAGACGCATCGACGGAGACAACGCGGAAGTCGCCTTCCTGCATAGCGGGATCGAACGGCCCAACCTTGGCAAAGTCCCAAGGCTCCAAAATGCCCATAAGGCGAACGTCCAGGTAGTTTGCCCGCGGATACGCCCAGTCGAGCACCTCGTAGTACACCAGGGTCTCCTTGCTCAGCCCCTTGCCCGGGAAGGACGCCATCATGCGCAAATCCGCGAGCGCCATGGGGAAGTAGAAGAGCGACATGTCATTTTGAATCGCGTCTTCCACGTCGTGCCCGGCAAAGGCATCGGGATACTGGCGCACCAGCTGCAGCGCGTTGGCACGTGCCTGCTGCGGCGTTATCTCGCAAGGAATACCCTGCTCAGGCACGTACTCGGCACCAACGCCCATGGTCAGACGCTTGCTAAAGGTACCGGGCTTGAGTAGGTCGGCAACGCCGATCTTATTTCCGCAGGACGGGCACTCAAGCACGCGCTGAGTGGACTCGCCTTCAAAGGACGCTCCACAGAAGGGGCAGGGAATGCTCACGTGCGTGGCTTCTTGGAACTCCTGCGCCGTGCCGCGGTCCTCCCACAGCAGATGCTCCAGAACCGACTGATTGCGCCAGTGTGAATTAAAGAAATACCAGTCCGGGTCCTCCGGGCGCTCGAGCTGCGACACGTGGGTGAGCTTAAGCAGTCCATCGACAACCGTCAGTGGCGTATGGCGAATGCCCAGGGCGCTCTTGGGCTCCCCCGCATCGGCCTGCCACGGAACGACCGTGCCGCAATAGGCGCACTCAAAGCTGCGTTTAGCCTGGTGTGAGTACATAGGGCCGCCGCAGTTTTGGCATTTAATGGCAAACATCTCGTCCATGAATACGTCCTCCTTTGCGCAGGGGCTGTCGACATTAAGTATGTCGGGCAGGCAGGCACATGCCCATACCCATGTGGCCCAAAATGGAGCACCCGGTCGGACAAGAAGGGCCGCTCGTTAGCTCCAGCAGACCATTACTGCATTTTCTGAGCACCGGCGCACGGTGCGCCCATGCGAGCTACACTATCCCCTTAACCATGATTGTGAGGACGATCGCCATGCTATTTGTAAATCGGCTGGTACATACGCTTGTTCCCGGCAGCGAGGGCGAGCCGGTCGATACGACTCGCCGTACCAACGCGGGCTTTGCCGCAAGCCTCATTTGCATTGGCCTCAACATTACCCTCTGTCTGGCCAAGGGCATCGCGGGCCTACTCGCCGGCTCCGTCTCGCTCATCGCCGACGCCTTCAACAATCTCTCCGATGCGTCGAGCAACATCGTGAGCCTGCTCGGATTCCGACTTGCCAGCCGCCCGGCAGACGAAGACCACCCCTATGGCCACGGCCGCTACGAATACCTCGCCGGTCTGGTTGTCGCCGTCCTCGTTTGTGCCGTCGGCATCAACCTGGTGCTCGAGTCCGTTACCAAGATCATCAAGCCCTCCCCCACCGCTTACACACTCGTTTCCCTTGCGGCACTGGCTACATCCATGCTCGTCAAGTTCTGGATGGCGGCGTTCAACCGCACGCTGGGCAATCGCATCGACTCGGAGACGCTCATCGCCACGGCGCAGGATTCCAAAAACGATGTCATCGCCTCGGGCTCGGTCTTGGCGGCGGCGCTCATTTCGCAAACGACCGGCTTTGACCTCGATGGCTGGGCGGGCCTGGGCGTGGGCATCTTCATTTGCATCAGCGGCATGGGCCTGGTGCGCGACGCCATCAGCCCGCTGCTGGGACAAGCGCCCGACCCCAAACTCGTCCAGGAAATCCGCGACAGGATCATGTCGTACCCCCAGGTCCTGGGCACTCATGACCTCATGGTGCACGACTACGGCCCCGGCCGCCAGTTTGCCAGTGCACACGTGGAAATGCCCGGCGAGGGCGATGCCTTTGAGCACCACGAGATTCTGGACACCATCGAACACGATATCAAACGCCAGATGGGCATCGCCATCACGTTGCACTGCGACCCCATTGCAACAACCGGCGATGACTTGCGCGGCTGGGTCAAGCGCGGCGTAGCGCAGATCGACCCCGCGCTTTCCATCCACGACTTGCACGAGCACGACGGCTTTGTTTCGTTTGACCTGGTGCGTCCCGACGGCTTTGACATATCCGACGAGGAGCTGCTGGAGCTCGTCACGCGCATCGTGCACGAGCGCAGGCCCGATGCATCATGCGTCGTCACGTTTGACTCCGGCTTTAGCTCGCCCGAGCGTCCGGCAGAGCAGCTGTAATCGACAGCAAAACGGGACGCAGGACCGCCGACCAGCGCGCCTATGCGCCCGGTCACGCGATCCTGCGTCCCGTTTTTGTTTGCACCGCTAAGGCTCTAGCCGCTCGGCCGCTAGTTTCCCTGTGCGCCCGAAATGCCGTTTTGTAGGGCGTTCCAGGCATCCGTCGCCATGTCTCCCAAGTTCTGCGCGGTATCGCCCAGGTTTTGTGCCGTATCGCCCAGCTCTTGCGCCTTGTCTCCCAATTCCTGCGCCTTATTGCTCAGGTCCTCCAGCGTGTTGGAGCTCGAGCTGTCCGTGGTACCTTGATCGCCGGACGCATTGCCCGACGAGCCGTCCTTGCGCGTAAGCTGGACCTCCAGGTTGCCGTCAGCGTTGTAGTAGGCAGATGTGACGACCCAGTTGGCATCGACAACAGGCGTCGAGCCGTCGTCAGTCAGAATCACAGCATTCGAAAGATCGGCGCCGCGCGACTTGAGGAGCTTCTTGGCGTTGGACCAGTACTGCCCCGGGATATCGCTCAGATCGACGGTGCTAGACGAGGCGGACTCGGTTTGCTCGGCAGTGGTATCGGCCGTTGAGCTCCCCCGCTTGTTGAGCATGCCCGACACGATGGCAAACACAATCGAGAGGGCAAAGAAGATCGCCAGCACAATGAGGATCTTCTTGATCACACTCGACGAACGCGACGGCGCCTCTTCCTCGTCCTCACCATACTGCGGAATCGACTTGGGGTACTCACGATAAGGCTGGCGCGCATACGGATCGCGCGACTCATAACGAGGCTGGGACTGTGCCGTGCGCGGCATATACGTCGTCTGCTGAGGCTGCGGAATGGGATTTTGCGGCAGGTTATTATAAGCGCCTGCCGCCGCATTGCCATACGGGTCCGGCGTTGCATTGCCATACGGGTCCTGCGGTGCATAATCAAACGGATCCCGCGGTGTATCGCTATAGCCCATAACTCGTGTGGGTTCGGCGGACGCCTGCGTCGCATCGGGGGCAGCATTGCCGGGGTTCGACACAACGCGGGTCGCATCGGCGCTGCCGCCAGCCTGTGCGGAGCCATATCCGCCCATCACAGTCGTCTTGTCCTGGTCCATGCAACGTTTCCTTTCCGTCGCCTGTAAGCATCAAGTTATCCATGCATTCTACCCGCGCAAAAGCCTATGATGGGCAAAGGCCGTCGGTATCTACAAGACATGCGCGTGCCTAAGGATCAAAAAGCCCCGCCGGGCCTTGGGGCACGACGGGGCGGGCAAGCGGCTATAAGCAGCAGGCTTAGAACAGGCCGGTGATGTTGCCGTCGTTGTCGACGTCGATGTTCTCGGCCGCGGGAACCTTGGGCAGGCCAGGCATGGTCAGAACGCTGCCGGTCAACGCAACCACAAAGTGAGCACCGGCGGAAACCTTGAGCTCGCGCACGGTGATGCGGAAGCCCTCGGGAGCGCCCAGCGCCTTGGCGTTGTCGCTAAAGCTGTACTGCGTCTTGGCGACACACACCGGCAGGTTGCCAAAGCCGTTCTCGCGCAGCTCGGCGAGCTGACGCTTGGCAGCCGGCGTAAAGTCGACGCCGTCGGCGCGGTAAACCTTAGTGGCAACGGCCTCAAGGGCATCGGCAACATCGGCACCGTCCTCGTAGGCAAACTGGAGCTCACTCGGCTGCTCAATCAAGCGCATGACCTCATCGGCCAGGTCGAGCGCGCCCTCGCCTCCCTTGGCCCAGACCTCGGACAGCTTAACGTTGACACCGAGCTTCTGGCACTCGGACTCGATGAGCTCGAGTTCGGCCTCGGTGTCCGTCGGGAAGCGGTTAATGGCGACCACGCAGGGCAGACCGTAGACATTCTGAATGTTGTCGACGTGGCGCAGCAGGTTGGGCA
Organism: uncultured Collinsella sp.; assembly: GCA_905207425.1. Classification (GTDB taxonomy): domain Bacteria; phylum Actinomycetota; class Coriobacteriia; order Coriobacteriales; family Coriobacteriaceae; genus Collinsella. Next base: position 4,531 of record CAJLLB010000006.1, on the reverse strand, counting down.
TGCCGACCTTGAGGGCCTCGAGGTTCTCCTCGTTGAGGTCGGCCTTGGCAACACCGCCGTTGTACTTGAGCGCGCGGGCGGTTGCGACGACCACGACGGCGCTGGGACGAATGCCAGTCATGCGGCACTTGATGTCGAGGAACTTCTCGGCACCCAGGTCGGCACCGAAACCAGCCTCGGTAATCGCGACGTCGCCAAAGCGCATGGCCATGCGGGTGGCCATGATGGAGTTGCAGCCGTGGGCAATATTGGCGAAGGGACCGCCGTGGACAAACGCAGGCGTACCCTCGAGCGTCTGCACCAGATTGGGCTTGAGCGCGTCCTTGAGCAGGGCCGCCATGGCACCCTGAGCCTTAAGGTCACGGGCGCGGACGGGCTCGCCGGCATAGCTGTAGCCGACGACGATCTCGCCCAGGCGCTCCTTGAGGTCATTGATGCTCGTGGACAGGCACAGGATTGCCATGACCTCGGAGGCAACGGTGATGTCGAAGCCATCCTCGCGCGGTACTCCCTGGGCCTTGCCGCCAATGCCGTCGATAACATGGCGCAGCTGACGGTCGTTCATGTCGACAACGCGCTTCCAGGTGATGCGCTTAACGTCGATGCCAAGCTGGTTGCCCTGCTGAATATGGTTGTCGAGCATGGCTGCCAGCAGATTGTTGGCGGCACCGATGGCATGGAAGTCGCCGGTAAAGTGCAGGTTGATGTCCTCCATGGGGATGACCTGAGCCCAACCGCCACCGGCGGCACCGCCCTTCACGCCAAACACGGGACCGAGCGAAGGCTCGCGCAGGGCCACGGCGCTCTTGACGCCGCGACGGCGCAGGCCGTCGGCCAGGCCGATGGTCGTAGTGGTCTTACCCTCGCCTGCGGGCGTGGGATTGATAGCGGTCACGAGGACAAGCTTGGCCTGGTGATCAGTTGGCTCGTTGAGCAGGGAATAGTCGACCTTTGCCTTGTCAAAGCCGTACGGAATCAGATGCTTAACGTCGACGCCGGCGTTCTTGGCCACCTCGGTAATAGGCAGCGGCGTAACAGAACGTGCGATTTCGATGTCAGTAGGCATGGGCGGTCCTTTCGTTACCGGATGAGAAAAAGACCAATCCAGCATAGCACGCGCGCGCAATAGTAAAACGCCCGTAACCGACGAACGGCGATATGTTTACCCGATGCCCAGCGATAGCCTACAGATGCGCTAAAACAAGCCCATTCCTACAGGGTCGGCTCGATACCCAAATGCTCGAATGTGCGCAGGGTTGCCTGGCGACCCTGCGGCGTGCGAATCATCAACCCACACTGCAGCAGATAGGGCTCGTAGACATCCTCGAGCGTACCCGGGTCCTCGCCCACCGCACTGGCAAGCGTCGTCAGGCCGACGGCACGTCCGGAGAACGTCTTGGCAAGCGTCTCCAAAATGCGAATATCCATCCAGTCCAAGCCGAGCTCATCGATCTCAAAGAACTCGAGTGCCTGACGGCAGATATCGAGCTCGATGGGACCGTTGCCGCGCACCTGCGCATAGTCGCGCACGCGCTTGAGCAGACGGTTGGCAAGACGCGGCGTGCCGCGCGAACGCGAGCCGATCTCGAGCGCGCTGGGATGGTCAATCGTCACGCCCAGGATGGTCGCCGAGCGTGTCACAATCTGGGCGAGTTCCTCGACGGTGTAGTAATCCAGACGATACGAAATGCCAAAACGGTCGCGTAGCGGGCCGGTCAACATGCCCGAGCGAGTCGTTGCCGCCACCAGCGTGAACTTGGGGATATCCAGGCGAATCGAGCGTGCAGCCGGACCCTTGCCGATCACAATATCGAGGGCAAAGTCCTCCATCGCAGGATACAGGACCTCCTCGACCGAGCGGTTGAGGCGGTGGATCTCGTCGATAAACAGCACATCACCCGGCTGCAGGTTAGTCAGGATGGCCGCCAGGTCGCCGGTGCGCGCGATGGCCGGACCGCTCGTCGTCTTGATCTGAGCGCCCAGCTCGTTGGCGATAACCGTAGCCAGCGTGGTCTTGCCCAGACCCGGAGGGCCCGAGAAGATCACGTGGTCGAGCGTCTCGCCGCGGCTCTGCGCGGCCTCGATCAGCACGCGCAGGCTCTGCTTGATATGCTCCTGGCCGCAGTAGTCATCCAGGCGCTGGGGGCGCAGGGTACGGTCGACATCGAGGTCCTCGGGCGTCAGCTCCGAACCCACCATACGCTCGCCATGCGCCATGGATGCCGCCGGCGAGTTGCCGGGCGTCGCCCACAGGTCCTGAGAGTCATCGGCTTCCCACATCACGCATCCATTCCAAGTCGCTTAAGCGCCGCGCCGAGCAGATCCTCGACACGCATATTCTGCCCATCATACCCGCTCAGGGCAACATCGGTCTCCTGCGGGCTAAAGCCCATGGAAAGGAGCGCCGCACGGGCGTCATCGATCGCCGAAGGAGCGGCGGCGGGGACCGGCATCGCAACCTGGCCGGGAATCACGTCGACCGGCACAAAGCCCTTGTCCTTGGCAAAGGTGCTCTTGAGCTCCAGGATTAGACGCTGCGCGGTCTTTTTGCCCACACCGGGAACCTTGGCCATGCCCTTGTCATCCTCGGCCATCACCAGGGAATACAGCTGACCCACGGTATAGGTGGAGAGCACGGCGAGCGCCAGGCGCGGACCGACACCCGACACGGACACGAGCCGATCGAACATCGTGCGCTCGTCCTTGGAGGCAAAGCCAAAGAGCGTCATGGCGTCCTCGCGCACCTGCATACGGGTATAGAGGCGCACCTCGCCGCCGGGCGTCGGCAACGTGGCCGCAGTGCAGCCCGAAATACCGAGCTCAAAGCCCACGCCCGACACATCGACGACGGCCGAGCTCATCGTGGCCTCGACAAGCGTTCCATGGAGCTGGGAGATCATCAGTATCCGGTTCCTCTCTGTTGATAGAACTCGCCACCGGTAAGCGCCCGGGTGCGGCTAAGGTTAACGTGGCAGATGGCGCAGGCCAGGGCATCGGCGGCATGGTCGGGATGCGGGTCGTGATCGAGCTGCGTGAGCGTACGAACCATATACGCGACCTGCCGTTTGTCCGCGGCGCCGGTGCCCACAACAGCCTGCTTGATCTGCATAGGCGTATACTCGCCAATCTCGAGCGCGCATTCCGAAAGCGCCACGAGTGCAGCACCACGGGCATGCGCCGTAGGGATGGCCGAGCGAACGTTGGCGCCAAAGTAAATGCTCTCGATAGCAGCGGTATCGGGTCGATAACGCTCCACGACACCCTTGAGGTCGCGAGCGATATGCGACAGGCGCACCGCGAGCGGACTGCCCGCGCCGGTCTCGATACAACCGTAGGCGCGGCAGCGAACCTCGCCGCGCCGCTCCTCGATAATCCCCCACCCCGTATGGGCCAAACCAGGGTCGATACCCAAGATAACCAAGCCAACCTCCCCTCGTCACAAGCACGGCACGAGACAAGGCCCCGCGCACTATTCACGAACGTCTGTTCTAGAATAACACAACAGGGCCAAGGTGCTTAGTTGAAGAATCGGGGTTGGGAGCGAATCCCATCCCATAGTTAGTTTTGGCTAAAGAATGGGAACTGTCGGGGATCCATCGGCGGTTGCGGCATCGGCGTGCCCTGGGGCCCACCCTGCGGACCACCCTGGCCGCCCATCATCTTATCGATGGCGTCCTGGACCTCGCCCTCAAACTTTTTCATGCCCTCGTGCAGGCGGCGCTGGCCGTCCTCGGAGCGCAGCTGCTCCATCTGCTCGGGCGAAATACCCAACAGGTCACCCAGTAAGCCCATCATCTCGCCACGCATGCGTTCGCTTGTATCTTCGTCAGCAAAGCGGTTCACCTCGGCGCGCGCCAGCGCATCGACCGTCATGCGTTCCTTGCCGCTCAGCCCCAGGTCGGACCACGCGAGCATGTACGGCCAGGCGCGCTCGACAAACGAACGGGCCGAGACGATCGGCGCCGTCGGCAGCATGCGGCGAGCCGCCTCGCCCTGACGCACGAGCATCAGCAGCAGTGAGCAGGCCTCGGGCTTGCCGGCAGCCATCGGAATGTCGTCGAAGGGACGGCTGCGGTCGACGTGCGACTCGAGCGTGCCATCGACCTCGCCTGGCTCAAGCCCGCCGAGCAGCTGCGCCGCGCGGTCGAGCATGTCGACCGGACCGTCAAGCGTCGAGAGCGCTTGTGCCAGCACGCGCTCCATGCAATCCTCCACCGCGTTGAGCGTCACGAGCTCCTGCGGCACCACGGCAGACGTACGGTTGCGCACACGCGCCACAAACTCGAGCGTCGACAGGTATACGTCACCAAAGGGCGCATAATCGCCCTGGTAGCCGCCGCAAAGCGCGGGCGCCGCCAGCGCGTACTCAGTTTTGGACAGCGGACTCAGCGCCATCGCACCCAGCTCGAGCGCCGTATCCTCCAGCATGAGGCCCAGCGTGCGAGAGCGCAGGCGCTCGGCATCGCCCGCGCCCGGCAGTACAACAAGAAAGACTGGGCAACCAGACACAAAATCAAAGAAAAATAACGTA
>CAJLLB010000005.1 GCA_905207425.1 uncultured Collinsella sp. | reverse complement strand
GGGCACCGACGTCACCGAGTTCAAGCAGCCCTGGGGCAAGGCCTACTTCGCGCCGGTCTACGACTTCGGCAGCAAGGAGATCGTCGCCTGGTCCACGTCGCTGCACCCCAACATGGCTCAGCAGCACGAGCTGCTCGACCAGCTCGTGTCCAAGAAGCCCAAGGGCTCCAGGCCGATCCTGCACTCGGACATGGGCTGGCAGTACCAGCAGGCCGGTTGGTGCAGGCGGTTGGAGGAGGCCGGCGTGGTGCAGAGCATGTCCCGGAAGGGCAACTGCATCGACAACGGCGCGACGGAGCAGGTGTTCGGCCACATCAAGGACGAGTTCTTCCGCGGAAGGACGTGGCCGGACTTCGAGTCCTTCAAGGCGGACCTCGACGACTTCGTGGTCCATTGGAACACGAGGAGGCGCCAGGTTAAACTGAAGGGACTGACCCCGGAGGAGTTCCGGAGACAGTCCCTTGCGGCGTAGTTCTTATTTAAGCCGTCCAAGTTTTGGGGTGCAGTTCAATGATATCTCGGGGTTTTTCATTTTCTTCCCTTTCGAGATTGAAAAGAACGATGTCGTAGACCTTACTTCCTCGTTTCGTGATAACGGATTCGTTCAGGTTTTATTTAATCAGGATTGTGAAACTAAATGCCGTTTTGACCGAACGATTGTTACGGATGACTGTGGTAATTCATTATTGATCCTTCCTATTTCGCATAACGACAGCTTGGTTGTCGATAATCTGGAGGGAGGATCCTTGCTTTTGTTTCGTTACGATCCCTCGGTCCTTCCTCGCGACTACACATCTTTGTACTTTAGAATACGATTGCCATTCGTTTCGCTTGATGGCTTGCTATCTGGTCCCGCTGATATGAGAGAAGTAATAACAGGACCTATCGTTCCTTTTCGTACCATGAGCTCAATTGCCGTCAATCAGGTTAGAGGTCTTCCGAGTTCAGTTGTTCGTAGGCTTGTTGAATCGAAAACCGACATCGGCGAAACGCATATTGCAGTAATTGCCCCGCGGCAATGGGAGATAAATTCCTTTCTTACGCCTTATAGGGTGAGGCCGTTGGAGAATATCGCTTGGGAAAAATATCAGCCCCGGTTGAAAGGCGGCATTACCATCCCGCACTCAAAAAGCTGCGATATGTTTGTATATCAGTGGCTCATATCTGACAGCAATACTTCGTTACAGCTAGAGTTTTCGCGGAAACGTATCACTTTTCTTACTTTGCTTTTTTACCTTGCTATCCTCTTTCTATTAAACCTTCTGAGCGAAGTTCTGATTCGTTTAGTTTTTGCGATCGCCGAATAGGTCGTCCTATATATGATTGGATTGTCATGACGAAGAGCACGGTAGCCACGCTGAAAATTCGACCATCTATTTTCAATTTGATTCGCAATGGCATAAAAGAATATGAAATCAGAGACTCTTCGTTAGAGGGAGTCGATGTTATATGCTACTTGGATAGCGAGACAGGCGCATTCCTCGGATCTTTTATTGTTGGTGACGTTGAGTGTGTTGACCGAGGTGCCGATCAACGGACTATTGAACGTTCCGGGGTTAATGTAGAAACCTTCTATGACTTGTTTCCTCCCGTTTCGGTTGGGGGGCCTGAAGTTTTGTGGGTTGCCAAACTTCAAAGACCCGTTGATATCAATGATGCACTAGGGATTGGTTGAGACTATGGTTCAAGACGATTACATCCAACCGCTACCGTTTTCGGAAGTAAACCTGGACGACTCCTTTTTCGATAGCCTCAGATGCTCTTATGCTGGTTTTGATGAATGGTTTAACAGGAAAGCGCTAGGTGGAGAGTACGCTTATTTCGCATTCGATTCGTGCAGCAATCTGATTGCGATGCTTTATCTTAAAGAAGAAAGTGGTCTTGAAGAGGGCGTAATTCCTCGGATGGACTTTCCTCGCTTGAAGATCGGAACATTCAAGGTAGATTTCGATCATCATACGGGAATTGGAAAGCGCCTGCTTGCAATATCTTTACGCGACTTTGCCAGATCTGGGTTGGATTTCGTTTACGTCACTATGCATGAAAACGAGAACACCTCTTCGCTGGCTAAGTTGTTATACAAATATGGTTTTAGTTATTGGGGATCCAAAGATCAAGAGACGGTTCTGTACAAGACCCGTTCTTGTTCTGATGATAACGCTTTCATTCGTTATCCGTTCGTAAGTCGTTCTGTGGGTAACTGCTGGATATTGTCTATACGCCCTGAATATCATAAGGATTTATTCGGGGATGTTCATTTAACAAGTGAATATGGTCAGCCCATTATTGATGAAAGTTGCCTGAACTCGATTGAGAAGATATACCTTTCCGGTTCGCAGAATGCCGCGGATATGGCGGTAGGCGATAAAGTTATTATTTACCGAACTACTGACTATGAGGGACCAGCTCATTATCGTTCGGTCGTTACGTCAGTGTGTACTGTAGTTAAGGTGGTCAATCTTAACTTTTTCAGGGATGAGGTAGATTTTCTGAAAAAGGTTCGCGGTAAAACGGTTTTTACGTTAGAGGAATTGAGACGCTTTTGGCAGACGAAAAGGTATCCTTGGCTGATCTGTCTTCTGTTCAACTTCCCATTGAAGCGTTATCCTAACCGCAAGCAATTGTTGGATTGCGGGTTTATTGATACCGAGCGTCTTGTTTGCGAGCGTATATCTCAAGATGACATGGATGGAATAATGGCGTTGGGGAATGCTGATGAAAGCTTTATTGTCGATTAAATCCGAGTTTGTTAAGCGGATTTTATCTGGTGAAAAAAAATATGAATACCGGCGTCGTGTGTTTGCCCGCGACGATGTTGAAGCGATCGTAATTTATGAGACGCTTCCAGTCGGTCGCGTTGTTGCTGAAGTCGAAGTTGAAAAGGTTATCAAAGATACTCCGTCCGCGCTATGGGAAGAAACTCATAAAGAGTCAGGAATTACTGAACAGTTTTTCTTTTCTTATTTTTCTGGGCTTGAGCAAGCCTGTGCTATTGAGCTCGGAAACGTCAGGCTTTTCGATAACCCGCTTTTACTGTCTGAATACAATCCCGATCTGACCCATGCTCCTCAGTCATTTGTTTACGTTGAGTAAGAAAGTCCGTTTCTAATTGCAATGTGGAACCGCTGTTATTTCCCTGCGGCACCGGCGCCGATGTGGACTCCGGTGCCGATTTGTTGCTGGCGGTCTGCCTATGCAGTTGAGGAGTACAAGATACTTCAGCATGATTAGTGTCATGGGCTCACAGCCGCGGGGAATAGCGTGTATTTTACTGGGTTGTTGGGGCTGAATATCATATAACGGCACTGTCAATATTGCGCTGGGCGCCGGTGCCGAAACCGATCGCGGTGCCTTTTTGTAGCTAGAGGCCAGCTCCGTAGTGCTACCGCTCGCTAAATACTTCACAGCGAAGCCTTTCTGCGGTCAGTTTGCAGAAAGCAAGCGGAAACACCTTACAAATGACTGCGTCGCGATGGGCCCGTCTGAGCGTTTCGACTATATCGTGAGCATCTTTTCCGAGGGCTCCCTGCGGCGTTTCTCCGATTACCTTGATGTAGATATCTCGATGATGACCATTCACTCCGCTAAGGGCTCGAGTGGGACACTGTTTTCATTTCGGGCGTTACGCGTTTTGATTGGCCTGGAGTGATTTGCTCTCGGTGCGAAAGTGCTGGTATGTGCTCGCGTTCTGTGCATGGATGTCGGATCGTGGATGCGAAGAAAATGCCAGATGGGCTTATTGAGGAAACGGGCCTGCTTTACGTCGGCGTCACTCGCGCCCGCAAAGCGGTATATGTCTCCGCTTCTATGCAGCGCAGAACAAGTTACGGGAACTATCAGGTTGCCTGCCCCTCTTGCCTAACGTCTCTTTCAGGCATTGAGCCAGTTAGCTGGACGGTCATGGACGGGGAGGTGTGATTTGTGGCGGTATGGAGCGTGTTTGCTACTGACGCGAGGTCTGGTTGCGGCTCTTGCTGTGGTCTCATGGAGTGCGCCCAAGCTGTTCTTTGGCTAGAACGGCTTGGGCACTAGCGTTTTGGTGGGATACGGCGTTTGTTTAATTAGCCACTGTTGAATATTGTGAAGCAGTACCGTGGCATTGCGCCTAGGCACCGGGGCCGACATGGGCCCCAATGCCTATTTGCTAACGTCTGGCTTGGCAGCGCTGTTGCATGTTGGCTTCGCTCATGTTAATGCAGGTCGTATTATGCGCCTCTATCCGCGATAGTTGTATCTTTCCGGACGAAGTGATCGAGCGCCATCACTTTGGGCCTGGATGCAGTCGTCATGGAGCTGCGTACAAGGCCACTTGATGGATCTTCGGTGCTCTACAATGGCGGTGCCAGACGCTGATATAGCTGCTGATTGAAAGACATTCTGGTAAGTTCACTATTGCCCAGTTCTTTGACCCGCGGGTCCCTGTCATTGTTGCCGTATATCAACGCGGATGGATCTTCTACAAAACGCTTGCGTCTATTTTCAATATCCTGCTTATAGGGAAGCTCATCTTTATTGGCTCCCCATACCGATTCAATCACTTCATCAAGATATTGGATGAAGTGATCGCTGTGTTTCGCAAGTTCGTAGACAGCTTCGTAGCCAGTACTGGTCTTCATTTCGTGCCAGGCGAGCGGGTCATAGTAAGCGAGAATGTTTACTACAGGAAGCAGACCCTGGTCTGGGAAATGCTGAACCCTTCCATTCCCAAAGTGCTCCCAGTGGTTAGCAATGTATCTAGATAGATTTGTTATAGAGTCGATAAGCCTGTTGCAGGCTCTTAGTGAGGCTTGTTTGTAGCCGAGCAAATCGATGGTTATATCCATGAAGGTATATCCATCCATTGTATTGATTCCTTTATACAGAAGGTAATCAGCCGGTTTTATCGGATTTAGCTCAAGACGTTTGTCGTAGAAGCGCTCGAGGTATTTTCTGCCGTCGAATCTTGGGCCATATACGCCCTGGAGGGAATGTGCAAGCTGCGTAATGTCGGTCGAATAAACTACAACGATGTTGTCTTGCTGAAACAGCGTTTTTGTTTGTTCGAGTACCTTTATTGCGAATTCGGGCCGGCAGCGGTCGAGTTCGTCGATAAAGATGATGGCTCGGTCGGCTACCTCGGGAAGATTGGTCTTAATGAGTTCGTCAATTTTGCCTCGAAGTTCTTTCTCATTTTTGTACTGTTCGAGAAAATCGGTTCCGCTGAAATTTTCAATGACACCATTGATGTTACCGCCATATCCGATAAGGGAAGCGGCGGCTTCTATGGCGCCAATGACCCCCTTGCCGAAATCCTTTCCCCCCTTGACGCTCTGTTCGTCTGCGGCATTAGCGATGGAGGCCAATATGGGCAAGATCGGATTCTCGAAATGGTCGTCTTCCCATGCGTTGAAATAAATGGGCAGACATGGCGTCGCGGGGAGTTCTGTTGCGGTTTCTCCTAGCGTCGCGTTAAGTGTCTCTAGGTTGATATCGAGAGCCGGATTTGCCATTTGCAGGACTCTCGCAACTTGCTTTACAAAGAATGTCTTGCCAGAGCCCCAAGGTGCATCAATGACAAAGGTATACGGAGGCTCAACCGCAATGAGCATCTTTAGAAAGTCCTCGATTTCTCTCTTGCGGTGAAGCGGGTCTTGGGTAAGAGCGTCTTCAATTGCTTTCGGTGTAGGTTCTTCGTCGGCTCGTTTCATGGTGACTGCCTTCTTTCTGTGGGCGGGGTTTCGTTTCGGTCTTATTCGTTCTGTAAATAGGATCGAAGGGTTTCTTCTTGTCTAACTTTCATCCGTAGGTTTTACCCTTTAAGTGTTTAACAATGCCTAGACCTGCTATTTTCCATACGCAGTGAAGTGGTATGGTGCTTGAGCTTATGCTGATTTCTATTTGTGTTGGGAGATTGATGGTTAACAAGTCCCGAGAGGGCAGGGACGGTGGGTTTGAAACCTCCGATGTCCTGATCGCGGTTTTAACCTCTGCGGCCCTTCCGGTCGCCTCGCGCATCCTTACGCTTGCCTTTGGGGATAATTCCTTGTGGTCTGTCGACCGATTGTTCATTATCTATTTTGCATCATTTTCAGGATGGATATTGAGAAGTGATCTCCAGCTTGTCGTGGAGAGAAACGGAATGAGGGATAAAGGTTATACGTTTATGGATTCAGGTGCGTCGGGGAATGCCATTTGGACGTTTCCCGTTGTTCTTGCCCTCTTTTGTTGGAATCTAATACCAGGTTTAATCACACTCCTTGCCATCTATGGTGTCGCAGCCTTTTTGCTCTTGAAGTATCGGAGTATTTTTTGCATCGACGTGGGAAGAATGGGGTTTATCGGGTTATGTACGCTTCTTACCTTGGTCGTCATGGAAGTGGTCTTTGTAGACTATTTGTCTGATCCACCATCTGAAATATATCAATTCGTGATCTATACGATGACGTTAGTTCTTATTATTTTGTTTAATTATGCGCTCGATCGTTTTCGAATTAAACGCTTCGGTCGAAAGTAATAAGACTCGGTTTCACCCCGATGGTCGTCTGTCAGCATGGGTTATTAGGGATATCGGAGGGGCTCCCGTTTACGAAGTCATGTTTCGTATTGGTCCTGAACTGTTTCCAGAAGATTCTATTGATATGTCCACAGGTTTCTGTATGAACGCTAGGGCTGCTGTCGTTTACTGTCCGCACGGGCCTGTATGTTTTTCTCAACCTAATTTCATGGTATCTAGACTTGATATAGATGCGTCAGAGCGTTTTTAAGGATTTTAGGCTTACTATAAAATTTAGTATTTATAACAGGCGTTGTAGGGACTATTGGGGGGAGATTTCGATGGCTACGGTTAACGTTGTTGCTAACTACATATTGGACTCACTTGGATTTGTCTCTACGATGAAGCTGCAAAAGTTGACGTTCTACTCTCAAGCCTATTCGCTCGTGTATTTTGATGTGCCTTTGTTCGAAAGCGATTTTCAGGCATGGGCCAATGGACCAGTCTGCCCTGATCTTTTTGTCTTGCATCGTCGTCGATTTATTGTCGGTCCTGGCGATTTGGGCTCATCGAATCAGCCTGCATCGCTCAATCAAAACGAGCGGAAATCAGTTGATGAGGTTCTTTCAGTTTTGAGTGAATATGACGGCGATGAGTTGAGTAAGCTTACTCATGAAGAAGCCCCTTGGAAAAATGCAAGGGGAGGTGTCGAAGACGGGGAACGTTGCTCCAGTGTCATCTCTAAGGATTCGATAAAAAGCTACTACTCTTCGCCGGCTTGCGAAAACCCTGTCTTTCAAACTGCCTAGGTGGTATCAATGAGGCCTCTCTCCAAAAACATGGCAAAACGGGCCGGTGTCATTCTTCGCGACATCAATGCCCCTGAGGATAAAGTTAAAGAGGCAAATGCTATTGTTTCGGACTGGAGAGAAGCTCATCAGGAAATACTCGATTTCTATCATGACCTTCTAAAAACGACGGCATTGAGTCTTGATTCTGACGCGCTTTGTGTGAGCCGATTAAAGAGATACGACACAATTATCGGCAAGTTAAAGAGACCGGGGCTGCACATGAATCTCAACCAGATGCATGATATTGCAGGATGCAGGGCTATCGTTGGCGACAATGACTGTGTGTTTGCTGTTAAGGATTGCCTCGAGGCTGCTCTGAAGAATAGTTGCATACCGGGTATCAAGGATTATATTCACCAACCCAAGAAAAATGGATACCGAAGTCTGCATTTGATATGCCAGCACGATTCTTCGCTGACGGGCTTAAAGGACTTGTATTGTGAGATACAGATCCGCACACGGTTGCAACATGAGTGGGCAACCGCCCTTGAGACATACGATGTCGTTTGCGGAAGTGGGCTCAAGTTCGATAAAGGTTCTTTGGATGAGGCGCGCATTTTTGCTTTAATCTCAAATGTACTTGCAATAAAAGAGAATGCCGCCTTAGTACCTTGTGTGTCAGCAGATCTTAATGAATTGCGTAGTGAAATAATTGAACTTGACAATAAGCTGAAGCTGCTAGATCGTCTTGCGGCATGCTCTGGCTCTGTGAGCGTTGTTGCAACAAGTGGTAACTTTAGCGATAACGCTTATTGCCTGATGTGCGTTGATTACGGGGAGCAAAAGACCGATCTGTTTATTTATGACGATTATGAAGACCTGCGAACTAATGAACTGTATACGCGGCAAGAAGAAATGAAAAAGGATTTGCAAGACGTCCTTCTCGTTAAGGTGTCGTCTCTGAAGGGCCTTCAAGAGGCCTATCCGAGCTACAGTATGGACATCAAGGGTTTTCTTAATACGGTTAACGAATTTCTGGGTCGCTAATGTTCGAATGAGTCGCCAAGTTCACGCCCTCAATCTCTTTGGGTTGAAGGTGCTTCTTTGCAAGTTGCTCGCTCTGGACATCCGCACTGTCAACCGTTTATCAAGTATTCAACATTGCAGAATTACGAACTGTGGTCAATGAGTCCTTTGATGTATTCGTGACTACCGGAAGTTGTCGCGTTTTCGCTTTGAGACAGTGGGTTTTATCGCCGTTTCCGGAAGTGCGGGAAAAAATTGGAAACCTCCGAGCACAAACCGATTTTTGCCAACAAAACCGCAGGTCGCCGAAGCTCAAAACCGGGGCCTGGTCGGCAAATCTCGGGTTTTCACCGTACTTCCGAATTGGTCGCTCATTTAGCACTCTCGATGTCCCCACATCCTCTAAAAAAGTTCTTAAAACAGCCTTAAAGGCGTTTCAACTCGCGTTGACAGCGTAAAATACGCATGTTTGACTATGAACGAAGTGGATTTTAGGGGAGGGGTGCGCCATGGAGGTGCTGGTTGTTGGCAACACCGCATATGTTGACGATGACTTTTGTGCCAAGGCGTTCCCCGGGGACCATGTGCAGGTCGTCGCTGCCGCGGAAGCACGCCGCGATGAGTCATCGCCCCATACCTCGTGGAAAGAGCTTCTGCAACACCTGGATCAGGCCTACGAGTTCGAACGCGTGGTCTACCTGTCTAATTACCTTACCCCGCATACCGATATCGTGGGCGATATCGAGCTGTTGCGCTCGGTCTTTCGTGCGTGCGCGGGTCGCCGGGTCCAACTGCTGTATGTAGCGGGGCCCGCGGGTGCCGAGGGTGCCGCCGATGCCGCGGGGCGAACGGGCAAGGGCATTATCGCGCACGCAGCCAACGACCTGTGCCGCTACTACGCTGCTCGCGAGGGCGTTCAGACCAAGATCCTGCGCGTGCCGTTCCTGTATACCGCGTCTGCCGCACTGGAGGACCCGTTTTTGGTGCCGCTGTTCGACGCGTGCTCAACCGGATCGGTCGCTCTGCAGGGCGCGCAGGATGCGGCGTTTCCCCTGCTGTGTGCCGAGGAGCTTGCGGTGCTGGTGCGCCGCATCTTCGATAGCTGGGATGGTAACTTTGAGACGCTCGACGTTGCCGATACCTTCCATCACACGGCGGGTGAGGTGGGCGAGGCCCTCAAGGCGCTGTTCCCCGGCCTTGCCGTTGCCTATGGCGATTCTGCCGGCTACGCCCTGCCCGCCAGCGACGTCGCTCGCGTGCGCTATGGCTGGTTTCAGCGCTATGACTTGCTGCGCGATCTCTCGACCATTCAAGCTCGCTGGGGCGCTGGACGCATCAAAAAGATCAACCCGCTGCGTGCCGCCATCGACCGCATCCAGATGCGCGCGCTGCCTATTAAATGCCTGGAGACGGGCGTTGCCTGGGTTCTGTTCGAGGTACTGGAGCATCTGTTCTCACAATCGGTCCAGCTCAACGTGCTCGATTATCGCCTGCTCTACGTGGTGCTGATCGGCACGCTGTATGGCTTGGACTTTGGCCTGGTTGCGGCGCTGCTGGCGTCGGTGGGTTTGGCAGCCAGCTACTTTACTCAGTACGGCTATACCTTCCAGGGTCTGTTCTACGAGCCGTCCAACTGGCTACCGTTTATTGCGTACTTTGTGGTGGGTGCCGTGTGCGGCTATGTGCAGCTGCGCAACAGCGAAGCCATTAGGGCGGAGCGCGACCAAAACGATCTCGTGCGCAACCGCAATACGTTCCTTACGCAGCTCTACCACGACGCGATCGAGGACAAGCGCGCGTACAGGCGCCAGATCGTGGGTCGCCACGACAGCTTTGGCAAGATCTTTGCCGTGACGCAGGAGCTCGATGTGCTCAACCCGCGCGACATCTATCGCAAGTGCTGCGAGCTTCTGGGCGAGATCCTCGAGTACGATTCGGTGGCGATCTACCATGTTTCGGGCGGGGCATTTGCACGCCTGGTGGCAGCAAGTCCCGCGATTGCCGAAGATGCCGCACGCTCGCTCACGCTTGAGCAGCTTGCACCTCTTTTGGGCGACGGGGGTCGTTCGAACCTGTGGGTGAACCGCGAGCTGACGCCGGGGCTTCCCATGTTTGGATACGCGATCGAGCGCGACGGGGCACCCGCCGTGTTGATCTTTGTGCGTAGTGCGGCCGAAAACCAAATGACCCTCTATTATCAAAACCTGTTCCGCATCTTGTGCGGGCTGGTCGAAAGCGCGCTGGGCCGTGCCTTTGACTATTGGGCGGTGGCGCAGGATAAACGCTGCGTTGACGGTACTTGCGTGCTCAAGCAGGCTGCCTTTGGCCAAGAGCTCGCGGCGGAGCAGGCGCTGGCAGATAGCAAGATGGGGAGTTTTTTGCTCCTGCGCGTGGTACCGGGCGTGGAGCCTGTCGGCGAGCTGGTGGGCGCAATTGGGTCGGCAATCCGCGAGAGCGACGCGGCGGGCTTGGTCGACGGCGACGTGCTCTATCTGCTTATGCGCCAGGCAAAGGCGTGCGATCTGCCCATTATCCGCGAGCGCCTGAGCGCAAAGCATATTGTGGTGGAGCCCGTCGACGGCGAGGACATTGTGGAGCTGTTGCAGCACATTTCTTACACCGGTGACGGTGAGGGGGGTGCCGCTTGATTTCGCTTGTCGTTGCTGCTGTCTTGCTGCTGATTCATGCGCTGGTTTGCCTGATGCTGTGGACGCTCATGAAGCTGGGCCTGCTGCCGGTGCGCGGGCACATGCTGGCTGTGATAGTGCTGGTGCCGCTGTGGGGCCCGTTGCTGGTGGTTCTGTTATCGATCCGCAGCGCGAAGTTTGGCGAGGGACTGAAAGAGTCTGCGCTGGAGTCGCTGCGCTTCAACGACGAGCTCCATCGCAGTATGTCGGTACCGAGTGGTGAGGACGATGCAGGCGTAGTGCCGCTCGAGGAGGCGCTCATCGTCAACGACCCGGCATACCGGCGCCGTCTAATGCTTTCCATGCTCACCGAGGAGCCCGACGCGTACCTGGCGCAGCTACAGGCGGCTAAGCTTAACGACGACGTTGAGGTGGCGCACTATGCCGCGACGGCGGTGGCGCAGATCTCCAAGGAGTCCGACCTTAAACTGCAGCAGCTGGAGCGTGCCTTTAAGACGGACCCGAGTGCGCAAAACCTCAACGAATACTGCGATTTTCTTGGTGAATACTTGGGCTCGGGTTTGGCTGAGGGGCGCGTGGCTCAGATTCAGCGCCAACAGTACGCGCGCCTGCTTGCGCGTCGCTGCGAGCGCGAAGACACTTTTGAGCTGCGCATTCGATACGCGACGGCGCTGGCCGATGTCGGACAGATCGACGAGGCGCAGGTCGTGACCGACCAGCTGGTGCTCGACGTGCCCGAGGAGCAGGAGGTTTGGATGCTTTGCCTGCGGCTGGCCGTGATGCGCCACAACGGTGTCGAGGTTCACCGTGTGATCGATGCGATTGACAAGCAACATGTGTATTTGAGCGCCGACAACCGCGAAAAGTTGGCGTTTTGGCGCGACGGGGATGAGGTCCGATGAGCGTGGCGCAACATATCCGCGACCGTGCAGGCCGCTTTCGTTGGATGGGGCTCCTCGTGGTGTGGGCGGTCTTTATTGCCATGGCCGCCGTGCTGCTAGTGGAGCGTGCCGGCGTGCAGTACAGTGCGGGCCAGCATAAGCTGGGGATGCTTGCCGCCAACGATGCGGTGCCGGCCTCCTCGGCAATCTTTGGCCAAAAGCCCACGTGCCTGGTCATTACCGATTCCGATCAAGCTGGCGTCGAGGACGTAAAGGAACAGTTCGACCAGATTTTGCTGGACATGAAGATCGCGCACCGCGACGTGGACCTTGCTCTGGATGGTGCGGATGCCATTCCCTCGCTGACCTCCTTCGATCGCGTGATTTTGCTCATGCCGTCGCTCGATGGGCTCGGTACGCACCTGAGCGACATTATGGGTTGGGTGAGTGCTGGCGGTTCTCTTATGCTCGCCATGCCGCCGGATAACTCGAGCTATCTGCAAGTGATTGCCTCCAAGCTTGGCATTGAATCGGCCGGATATGACTATGTAAAAGCCGAAAGCATTGTGCCGAGTGAGGACTTTATGCTGGGCGGGGGAGAGCGCTACGAGTTCTCGGATCCCTTCGATTCTTCACTCTCGGTTTCATTGCGCGAAACGGCGCACGTCTGGGCAAAGACCGGTGACGCGGGCACGCCGCTCATTTGGTCTAACGATTGCGGCAGTGGTCACACCGTGGTGTGCAACATTGGCATCTACGACAAGGTCATGCGTGGGTTCTATGCTTCGGCCATAAGCTTGCTGGGTGAAGCCACGGCCTATCCGGTCATCAACAGCGCCGTGTTCTATTTGGACGACTTTCCCAGCCCTGTGCCCTCGGGCGACGGCACCTACATCAAGCGCGACTACGGGCTTTCCGTCGCCGATTTTTATGCCAAGGTCTGGTGGCCCGATCTGCAAAAGCTCGCGCAAAAATACGGCATTCGCTATACCGGCGTGATGATCGAAAACTACGAGGACGCGGTCAACCAGACCGAGCCCGCGCGCCAGGCCGATACCACGCAGTTCCGCTACTTTGGCGGCATGCTGCTGCAGATGGGCGGAGAGCTGGGCTTTCACGGCTACAACCATCAGCCGCTTGCGCTCTGGGACACCGACTATGGTACGTTGTACGTCTACAAGACGTGGAAAAACAAGGAAACGCTCGTCGCTTCGCTCAACGAGCTTATAGCCTTCCAGGACGAGGTGCTGCCCAACGCGCACGGCTCGGTCTACGTGCCACCGTCGAATATCCTTTCGGCCCGCGCGCGCCAGCTTATCGGCACCGACGTTCCGCGCATTAAGACTATTGCCAGTACGTACTTTGAGGACGGTACCGACTTGCCGTACGTGCAGGAGTTTGGCGTGGCGAGCGATGGTATTGTGGAGCAGCCGCGTATTGTCTCGGGCGGCATGGTCGACGATTCCTATATGCGCCTGGCTGCCGTGTCCGAGCTCAACATGCACTACGTGAGTACGCACTTTATGCACCCGGACGACCTGCTCGATCCCGATCGCGGCGCCAAGGAGGGCTGGGAAGTCTACAAGGGCGGCCTGACCGACTACCTGGACTGGCTTACCAAGTCTGCGCCCGACCTGCGCCGCCAGACCGGCTCGGATTGCTCGGGCGCCATTCAGCGCTTTTCGTCGGTTACGGTGAGTGTGGATACCAGTGCGGATGCCTGGACGCTCAGCCTGGGCAATTTCCACGACGAGGCTTGGCTCATCTTCCGTACCAATAATGGCGAGCCGGGTGCGGTGACGGGTGGCGAACTAACGCACCTTACGGGCAATCTGTATCTGCTCAAGGCAAATGATAAGACCCTGACGATCGAGCGCAAGGAGGGTGGCGATAGATGAGAATCTGCTTGGTACTCGAGGGTTGCTACCCCTATGTGCACGGCGGCGTATCTACCTGGATGCATGGCTATATCCAGGCCATGCCCGAGCACGAGTTCGTGCTGTGGGTGATTGACGCACATGCTGCCGACCGCGGCAAGTTTGTCTACGAGCTGCCCGGCAACGTGGTCGAGGTGCACGAGGTGTTTCTGGACGATGCCCTGCGGCTTTCGGGCGAGCAACATGAAGCCAGTTTTAACGACCGTGAGCGCGAGGCGCTACGCCGTCTGGTGTCGCTCTCCAATCCGGACTGGGACGTGTTATTCGATATCTTCCACCGCCGTCGCGTGCATCCGCTCTCGTTTTTGCAGAGCCGAACGTTTATGGACATCTTCCGCGACGTGTGCCTTGCCGAGTACCCCTACACGCCCTTTGCCGACGCATTCCACACCATGCGCTCTATGCTGTTGCCGGTGCTCTACCTGCTGGGCAGCGAGGTGCCGGTTGCCGATGTGTACCACGCTATCTCGACCGGCTACGGCGGCCTGCTCGCCTGCCTGGGCTCAAGCGTTCACCATGCGCCGGTGCTGCTCACCGAGCACGGCATCTATACCCGCGAGCGCGAGGAAGAGATCATTCGCGCCGATTGGGTGGTGCCGTCCTTTAAGGACCGCTGGATTCGCTTTTTCTACCTGCTTTCGGAGGAGATCTACCGCCGCGCCTTCCGCGTGACGAGTTTGTTCCATAACGCCCGCAAGACGCAGATCGATATGGGCTGCGATGCGAGCAAATGCCTGGTCATCCCCAACGGCATCCAGTTCGACCGCTTTAAGGATATTCCCTTAAAGCCCGATGACGGCTGGGTGGACATTGGCGCGGTGGTGCGCCTGGCACCCATCAAGGACGTCAAGACCATGATCTATGCCTTCTTTGAGCTGCACGAGCGCCTGCCCAAGGTGCGCCTGCACATCATGGGCGGCGTGGACGACGAGGAGTACGGCGCCGAGTGCCACGCGCTGGTCGAAACCCTGGGCGTGCGCGACCTGATCTTTACCGGCCGCGTCAACGTGGTCGAGTACATGGAAAAGCTCGACTTTACCATTTTGACGAGCATCTCCGAGGGCCAGCCGCTCAGCGTGCTGGAGTCGCTTGCGGCGCGCCGTCCCTGCGTGACGACTGAGGTGGGCTGCTGTCGCGAGCTTCTCGAAGGCGCCCCGGGCGACGACTTTGGCGTGGCGGGTTTTGTGACGCCGCCCATGTATCGCAAGGGCTTGGCTGATGCCATGGAACGCATGTGCACAAGCCGCGCTCGTCGCATTGAGATGGGGGAGCGCGGCCAGCGTCGCGTTGCCACGTACTTCTTGCACGAGCAGATGCTCGCCAACTATCGCGCGCTGTACGACGAGACGGCGCAAGCGTTTGACCTGCCCAGAGAGGGGGAGTAGCCGGTGGCCGGAATCGGTTTTGAGCTCAAGCGCCTGTTTAGGCGCAAGGGTCTGTTTGCCACGATGCGCGCCTATGGCTACGCCGGCATTGTGTGTACGGGCCCCATGCTGCTGGGCGTGCTGCTCCAGGTGGGTATCTTGGTGCTGTGCGGTCTGTGGGGTGTGGGCCGTGCCAACCAAGATCTGCTGGTGTGCATGGTGACCTATACGCTGCTGGCGTCGCTCACGCTCGCGAGTTTTTTCTCTATGCCGGTCACGCGCTTTTTGGCCGATATGCTTTTTGCCGAGCGCGAGGATGAGATCCTACCTTCGTTTTGGGGCTCCAACGCCATTATGCTCGTTGCGGGCACGGTGCTCTACGGCGTCTTTTTGCTGTTCTCGGGCGCCACGCTGCTGCAGGGGCTGCTGTGTCTGTGGCTGTTCAACATTATGATCGTCAACTGGAACGGCATGAGCTACCTCACGGCCATCAAGGATTACCGCGGCATCCTGTGCAGCTTTGCGGCTGCCATTGGCGTGGCGTGCCTGTGCGCCCTGGCCGCGCTGGCGCTGGGACTGCCGCCGGTCGAGGGCTTGTTGGCGTCAATTGCTCTGGGCTACGGCGTCATGCTCGCCTGGGACGTGGTGCTGCTGTACCGGTATTTTCCTCAGAGCGACCGCAGCCCCTGGCCCTTTTTGCAGTGGCTCGATCAGTTTATGCCGCTGGCGCTCACGGGCCTGTTAACCAATCTGGGACTTTTTGCGCACCTGGTGATTATTTGGGCCGGTCCTATTGGCGTGCAGGTCAAGGGCTTGTTTTATGGTGCGCCCTACTACGATGTGCCGGCGCTCATTGCGTTTTTGACGATCCTGGTCACGACCGTCAACTTTGTGGTCTCGGTCGAGGTCAACTTCTATCCGCGCTACCACGACTACTACAGCCTGTTCAATGACGGCGGCGTGGTGGGCGACATTGTGGTGGCCGAGGAGGAGATGCTCTCCACGCTTAACAGCGAACTGCGCTTTTGTGCGCTCAAGCAGCTGTTTGTGACCGCGGCGGTCATTTCGCTCGAGACCACGGTGCTGTCGGCCCTACCGTTGGGCTTTAACAACCTGATGCACGGGTATTTTCGCACGCTGTGCGTGGGCTATGGCCTGTATGCCGTGGGCAATACGGTGATGCTCATCTTGCTGTACTTTACCGACTATAAGGGAGCCGTGCTGGCTTCGGGCCTGTTTGCCGGTGTGGCCGGGCTGGCGACTGCCGCTTCGTTGCTTTTGCCGCAGCAGTTTTACGGCTTTGGCTTTTTGTTGGGTGCGGCGGTGTTTTTTATCGTGGCGCTGCTGCGGCTCGATACCTATACCTCCAACTTGCCGTATCGTATCCTGAGCCAGCAGCCCATTGTGACGACCGACAAGACGGGTCGCTTTACACAGCTGGGCCGCTTGCTCGACCGTGCCGAACAGCGCTATGAGGAAGGCCGACATAAGGGCGTGCCGCACGGCGCGTTTGAGCGCGCAGTAGTTCGCGTGTATCGCAAGCATTGGGGAGGTTCTGATGACCGATATGATGATGTCTCGCCGTCGCCTGTTTGAGGCGGCTGCCGGTGCGCTGTTGCTTTCGGGCTGCTCGGTGCAGGAAGACTCCTCGACCAAAAAGGTCAAAAAGCAGGACAAGATTAAAAAGGCTGAGGCCTCGAATGAGGCCAAGCACCTGCGCGACAAGGACGAGCTCTACGAGGTTTACGATGACTCGGGCATTGTGACCATGTACTTGACGGTCTCACGCGGCAACAGCTCCGAGAACACCGACCACAGCTGGGCCGAGATCAACACGTACTCGGTGTATGACTATGCCGACATGGGCGTGACGCGCTATCAGGTTATGGGCCTGCTACAGCCGGGCGACGAAGACGGCCCGGTTGCCGGCGAGGTTGGCTATGGCGAGGAAGCGCCCAATGCTACCGTGCAGGTGCGCGGTCAGACATCGAGCATGAACTCGCAGAAGAATTACAAGGTGGAGCTCAAAAAGGGCAAGGGTACCTGGCGCCAACAGCGCGCGATTGCGCTCAACAAGCACATGGGCGAGGGTATGCGTTTTCGCAACAAGATGGCCTACGACCTTATCCGCGGGATTCCCCAGATGATGGGCCTGCGCACGCAGTTTGTGCATCTGTTGGTGTGCGACCAGACCGAAAAGTCCAACGATACCTTTGAGGACTACGGCCTGTTTACGCAGGTGGAGCAGCTCAACAAGACGGCGCTTAAGGCACATGGCCTGGATAAGAGCGGGCACCTGTACAAGGTGAACAGCTTTGATTTCCATCGCTACGAGGACACCATTAAGCTTGCCGATGATCCCGACTACAACCAGGCAAGCTTTGAAGGCATGCTCGAGATTAAGGGCGATACGGACCACACGAAGCTCATCGAGATGCTCGATGCGCTCAACGACGAATCGCAAAAGATCGATGACGTGCTCGACACCCACTTTGATTCCGAGAATCTGGTTTATTGGCTGGCGTTTCAGATTCTGACGGGCAACTGCGATACGCAGAACCGTAACTGCTATCTGTACAGTCCTCTCAACTCAAATACCTGGTACTTTTTAGATTGGGATAACGATGGCATGCTTCGTAAGCTGGAGCTTTCTCTTACCGGGTTTTCGGACTACGCGAGCTGGGAGCGCGGCGCAAGCAACTACTGGGGTAACGTGCTGTTTAACCGCGCGTTGCGCAGCAAGTCGTTCCGCAGCGAACTCGACCGTGCCGTCAAGGACTTGCGCTCGTATTTGACCGAGACTCGCCTGACCAAGATGATCAAGCACTACCGCGAGGTGACTGAATCCCTGGTCTTCGCTTCGCCCGATATCGATAATCTGCCTGTCACCAAGGATCAATACGAGCAGATCGCCGCGGCGATTCCGGCCGAGATCGAAGAGAACTATAAGAGCTTCCGCGAGAGCTATAAAAAGCCCATGCCGTTCTACATCGGTGTGCCGCAGATCGATAACGGCAAGCTGCGCATTAACTGGGATGCATCCTACGACTTTGAGGCGCGCGACATTCGCTACACCGTAGAACTTGCGCGCGACTATGCCATAAGCGATGTGGTCTTTAAGGCCGAGGACGTGCTGCTTCCCGAGGTGACCAGTGATGCGCCCGATACCGGCCAGTACTTTGTGCGCGTGCGTGCCACTAACTCCGACGGCTATACGCAAGATGCGTTTGACTATTACGTTACCGACGATGGCAAACAGTACGGCATGAAGTGTTTTTACGTGCAAGACGGCGGTAAGGTCGTGGAGGATACGTATGAGGAGGGCTAGCGCGCTGCTTGAGCGCTTGGCGGCCCCGCCTGTGCGTGCCACGCAGGAGCGTTACCGCCACGAGCTCAAATATCTCATTAACGAGGGCGAGCACGCCGCGCTTGCCTGTCGCATGGCGCCGGTGTTTAAGCTGGACAAGCATGCGCGGGCGGGCGGTTACACCATTCGCAGCCTGTACTTTGACGACTACTGCAACTCGGCCTACGAGGAAAAAGACGCCGGCATTCTCATGCGCAAAAAGTATCGCGTACGCATTTATAACGGCAGCGACAAGGTGATTAAGCTCGAGCGCAAAAAGAAGTACGGCAGCTGGATCTACAAGGAGGACGCGCCGCTTACGCGCGGCGAGTTTGAGCAGATTCTGGCTGGCGACTACGACTTTTTGCTGAGGAGCCCTTATCCGCTCTGTCGCGAGTTCTACATCGAGTGCATCTGCAACATGATGCGCCCGCGGACCATCGTGGACTACGAGCGCGAGCCGTGGGTGATGGACGAGGGCACTGTGCGCATCACGTTTGACATGAACGTGCGTGCCGCGGTGGGTAGCTTCGACATCTTTGATGCGACGCTGCCCGCGCTGCCCGTGCTAGAACCCGGCAAGCTGGTGATGGAGGTCAAGTTTACGGAGTTTTGCCCGCAGCTGGTGCGCGATATGGTGCCGCCGGGCGCGGCCGAACTCACGGCGGTCTCCAAGTACTGCCTGTGTTACGAAAAGACCGCCTACCTGCGCGGATTTAATTACTGGGAATCGGATTTTGAGAACCGAGGGGATATTTAGACCATGAGCACCAGGGACTTTTTTAAGAACTCCGTCTTGGAGGCGTTTGGCCAGGTCGACCCTGCCAAGATCGGCCTTTCGCTGCTCGTGGCGCTCGCCATGGGCATCCTGATTTATTACGTGTACAAGCGCTTTTTTACCGGCGTGGTGTATTCGCGTAGCTTTGCCGTGACGCTCGTGGGCATGTGCGTGCTCACCTGCATGGTCACGCTCGCGATCTCGACCAACGTGGTCATCTCGCTCGGTATGGTCGGTGCTCTGTCCATCGTCCGCTACCGTACGGCGGTTAAGGACCCGCTCGACCTGCTGTATCTGTTTTGGGCCATTACCACGGGCATTACGGCGGGAGCCGGCATGTATGCGCTCGTGGGGCTCACGGCGGTGGTGATCGTGGTGATGATCGCCGGCTTTGCGAGCCACCAGGACAAGGCGCGCGTGTACATGATGGTCATCCACTACACGGGCCAGACCACCGGCGACGATATCGTGCGTGCATTTGGGCGCACCAAGTTCACCGTCAAGTCCAAGACCATGCGCGGCGACAACGTCGAAATGGCTGCCGAGGTGTTCTCGGATGGTGTAGATATGCCCTATGCTGACGCCATCCGCGCGCTCGACGGCGTGGAGGACCTCACGCTCATCCAGTACAACGGCGAATACCACGGGTAATTTGGTTCCGGCGCTCGCTAGCGTTTTTTCGACCTGGGTGAAATCGATTCATCCGGAGTGCCTTCATGGGTATCATGATGAAAGCGATTTCAATGACAGGGGTACTCGTGGTAAAGATGAAAGATGTCGCCGAGCTGGCGGGCGTTTCGAGCGCCGCGGTCTCGCGCTATCTTAACGGTGGCTATATTTCGGCAGATAAGGCCGAGCGCATTAAGCAGGCGATCGAGCAGACCGGCTACGTGCGCTCCAGCCAGGCCCGCGCACTGCGCACCGGGTCTACCAGGCTCATCGGCGTTATCGTGCCTAAGATCAACTCGGAGTCCATTAGCCGATTGACGGCGGGCATTGGGGAAAGGCTTCAGGCCGAGGGGTATCAAATGCTCCTTGCCGACACTGCCAATGACCCGGCGCGCGAGGTTTCGTTCCTTGAGCTTTTTCAGGCGTATCCCGTTGACGGCATCATTCTTGCCGGTACTGTAATTACTCCCGAGCATGAGGAATTCTTTGATTCTGCGCGAGTCCCCGTTGTGTTGACCAGTCAGCAACTTGACGGCTGCAATTGTGTCTATTATGACGAATACGAGGCGGCGCGCGACCTTGCTCATCACGTGTGCGCCAGTTGTGAAGGCCCAATTGCGTATATGGGCGCCACTCGTCGGGACATCTCGGCTGGCGCTCTTCGCGAGGACGGTTTTCGTGCGGGACTCTCCGATGCCGGTCGTGAGCTCGATTCAAAACTTTATCGCGAAAGCTCCTTTACGGTGGATGGCGGTTACAGCCATGCTTGTGAGCTTCTAAAAGAAACGCCTGCCCCCGCCTTTATCGCTTGCGCTACGGATACGATGGCCGCGGGAGCTATCCGTGCCTTAGTAGAGGTTGGCGTGAGCGATCCTGCGCGACACGTTTCTGGTTTTGGTGATAACCAATTTTTGCGTGCCGTTAGCGGCGGAATTAGAACGGTGCACTTTGGCTATAAAACGATGGGCATCACCGCCGCTCAAATGATTCTTGAGGTTACGTCTGGGGGTTCGTTGCAAAAGAAAGACTTCCGTCAGGTTCAGCTGGGGCACAAAATCGTCGAGTGATTTCACTCGGATACCGTTTACCGTGAAATACATACCGTTCATCCCTGAAACAAACTGAAAACGATTGCAGTTTAACTGAAAACGATTACATTTAACTTAGCCACTGGGTTAACACCCGGGAAAACCGCCTAATTGGTTTAAAGGAGTCTTTGGCATCGGTCGATACTCGGTACTTATAAAGGACCAATGAGGTCAAAGTGACGAAGGTTATTTTGATGAAGAAGGGGAGAGGTGTTCGTTCATGGCAGCTTCGGTTGATGCTAAGAAGATCATCGAGCATGTTGGCGGTAAGTCCAACATTAAGCGGGTTACGCACTGCACTACGCGTTTGAGGTTCAATCTGGTCGACAACAGCAAGGCCAACAAAGAGGAGCTTGAGGCTCTCGGTATTCTTGGCGTTGCTGATATGGGTACTCAGTATCAGGTAATCGTCGGCCCTACCGTTGAGGGCGTTTATAAGGAGATCATCGGTATTCTGGGCGAATCGTTTGGCAAGGGCACCGTGGATGATGAGACCGAAGAGCCCGTGCGCGAGCCTGGCGTTTTGAATGCCATTAAGTTCTATGGAAACAAGGTCTTTGATGTGATTTCGGGTAGCTTTACCCCTATCATCCCGGCCTTCTGCGGCGCTGCTATCGTTAAGGCTATTCTTTCGATTTGTACCATGACGGGCTGCCTCGCTGCGGAGTCCAGCACGTACGCTGTTCTTTCGGCGGCTTCTAACTCCATTTTCTACTTTCTGCCGATCGTTCTTTCTGTGTCGATGGCACGTAAAATCGGCGCCAACCCGTATCTGGCTGCTGCCGTGTCGGCTTCGCTTTTGGAGCCCAATTTTACAGCCCTCGGTGGCAATGGCGAGATGAGCAGCTTTATGGGTCTCCCGATGGTGCTTATGAGTTATGCATCGACGGTGTTCCCCGCGATGCTTTCGACGACTCTGCTGTACATTGTTGAAAGTCTGCTGAAGCGTGTCGTTTACAAGGACCTGCAGGTCGTTATCGTTCCTACGCTTTGCCTGCTTGTGGTTGTTCCCGTGACTATGCTTCTGGTTGGCCCCTTTGGTTTCTACGTTGGCCAGGCCCTGTGCAACTTTGTGATGTGGCTTATGGCTACCATGCCTGTTCCTGCTGGCTTTATCCTTGGTTCCATCTGGATGTTCGTGGTCCTGTTTGGTCTGCACTGGGCTATCATCCCGGTTTTGATCGCCAACATCGCGGCTTTGGGGTCCGATCCCGTAATGGCAGCGCTTGGTATGACGATTTTTGCAGCCGCTGGCGCTGCTGCGGGCGTGTTCATTAAGGCCAAGAATCCTCAGCTCAAGTCCGTTGCATTCTCGACGATTATTCCTGCCCTTCTTGGCGGTATCACCGAGCCAGTGATTTACGGCATCTCCCTGCGCTACCGTAAATCCATGGTTATCATGTGCCTGATGACCGGCGTCGCTGCTGCTTTTGTTGCCGCAACTGGATGTGGCGAGATGTCTACTGCCGGTGGTTTCCCCTCTATTGTTACGGCTACCAATATTCCGATGTACTGCGTTGGCTGCGCCATTGCTTTCTTTGGCACCGCCGCCCTGCACGTGGTTCTCGGCTTTGGCGAGAAGTCCGAAGAGTAGCTCGGCTGGTATCTTAACGACTGAAACGGTGTCAAGGA
Source organism: uncultured Collinsella sp. (assembly GCA_905207425.1). Lineage (GTDB taxonomy): Bacteria > Actinomycetota > Coriobacteriia > Coriobacteriales > Coriobacteriaceae > Collinsella. The sequence goes on along the minus strand of CAJLLB010000005.1, from coordinate 10,838 downwards.
GCTTGTTGTGAGTGAGTTAATTGTTCGATGCGATGATTTTGGTTTGACGCAGGGTTGTTCGCTCGGCATTCTGCGAGCCCTGGAAAATGGCTGCATTTCGTCAGTTGGTGTCATCGTTAATACCGGTGTTCGTTCTGATGATGCTCGATCCCTTGCGTCTCATGAGGGCATATCTATTGGCCTTCACGTGAATGTTGTCGCGGGCAAACCGGTATCGAACTTAACTATGGATTCCGGTTTGGTTGACGACGAAGGGTATTTCTTTCCTTCAAGGCGCTATCGAACCTCAGAAGTGGATTTGATCGATGCGGATGAGATTGAAACCGAAGCTCAGGCGCAGGTAGATAAGTTTCAGAGCTTGTTTGGAATGCTTCCGGCCTATATCGATTGTCATTCCGTGGGAACGCCACACGTTGATGAGGGCTTGAGTAGGGTCGCTAAGAGGATTGGAGTCCCCTACGTTGACTTTACTCTTACGAGCCTGAGAAAGCATTCATGGATCTATACGCCCGATTTACCAAATAACATGGTTTACGATTCGTACAACCCTCTTCATTTTCTGATGAGTGGTGAATCGGGAATTTTGACTCACGAGAAGACGTTCGTCGTGTTTCACCCTGCTTTTCTTGATGAGAGCTTGATGGAGATCTCTTCGTTGCGTGAAGGCAGAATGAAAGATCAGGCTGCGCTGTCGTCTCCGTCTTTGAAAAAGTGGCTAGACGATAACGGTGTTATGTTGCGTCCAATTGGATTTGGCTGCTAAGACAATCGGCACTATGTACGTTGCGCGCTATGGCTATTTTTGGCTATGGCGCGCACTGCATCATCAGTGCGCTGCATCTGGGATAGGATGATTTTGTATGAGCAATTCGCTCACAAGAGATTTGCTTCGACTTGTTGAAGACTGCGAGCTAAATGCCAAGAACGTTTCTTATCGCTGGGCTCAACAGTTTCACTTAATGCCACCGTGCGGGTGGTTAAATGACCCAAACGGACTTCATCAGCGAGATGGGGTATTCCATGCTTTTTATCAGTATGGCCCCACGGATGCTGAGGGCAACGGTTCAAAAATGTGGGGACATGCCATCAGCCGTGACCTCATGAAATGGGAAGACTTGGGCGTCGCCTTGCTGCCGGATGAATCTTTCGATTGCCACGGTGTGTATTCTGGCTCTGCGCTGGTTCATGACGGCATCGTTTCGCTGTTTTATACCGGTAATGTCAAGTTGCCCTGCGGTGACGGTTCTTGTGACTATATTTACAGCGGTCGTGAGGCAAATACCATTTTGGTTAATATGGCGGAAGATTCGTCATTTGGTGCAAAGCAATTGCTCATGACTAATGTCGATTATCCCGATGATCTTTCGTGCCATGTGCGTGATCCAAAGGTTTGGTGCTCCGACGTTCCATGCGGACGATATCTTATGGTGCAGGGCGCACGTCGTCGCGTCAATGCCGGGAATGAGTGTCTTCAGGGGTACGTCTCTTCTCGAACGGAGCTGCTTAAGCGTCATAATGGTGCGAATTGCTTCTCTGATCAGGGGGAGGTCCTGCTGTTTTCTTCAGACAATCTTGTCGATTGGAAGCTGCAGAACCGAATCACGACTCCCCAACAATTTGGGTTTATGTGGGAGTGCCCTGACTATTTTGAGCTGTCTGACGTTAGGGTTTTGTCCGTCTGCCCTCAGGGATTGGTTGGTTCCGATTGGGATCGACGGAATCTGTATCATTCGGGGTACTTTACGCTCGACGGAGATATTTGCTCTGAATATGAGCTTGGCAAATTTTATGTATGGGATGCTGGATTTGATTTTTATGCACCTCAGACTTTTAGCTCGGAAGACGGTCGACGTATTCTGATCGGCTGGATGAGCCTGCCGGGCGATGAGTCCTATGGCAATGATCCGACTGTCGCTGAGGGCTGGCAGCACTGCTTGACGGTGCCGCGTGAGCTTACGGTTGGTGCCGATGGTGTGGTGCTGCAGCAGCCGGCGCGCGAGATCGAGCATCATTATGTCTCGGTGCGTGTGGGGGAGGGTTCGTTGGAGGTTGCCGACGATACCTGCTTTGACGTTAAGGTCGACGGCGTTGGCGACGCGTTTGCGGCGACCGTTGATGGCGAGCTGAGACTTTCGTTCCTGCCGGCCGAGGGCGAGTTGCCCGCGCGCTTTGAGATGCGCTTTGCGAATGAATCGCGCGCTTCTGCCGGCTGCGGGCGCACGGTGCGCTGGGAGCCCGTTGACGAGGTGCGCAACGTTCGCATTGTGGGCGACGTTTCGTCGGTCGAGGTGTTCGTGAATGACGGCTCGCTCGTGTTCTCGACGCGTATCTATCCTGAGGCCTATGGCGTTGTCGTTGATGCACCGGGTGCGAACGTGAACTACCACGCGCTCAGCATTTAGGTGATTCGTTGCTTATCGGCGCTATACTGCAGCCGTTGCCCACGATGCGGGGAACATCCGCATCGTGGGTTTATGTTTTTGAAGGGATGGTGCCGCATGGGCGTAGAGCAGTTTGAAGAGGCTTGGGCTTTGAAAGTCGGCGCGCGTGAGGCGCGATTGGTCGCGGCCCCGCATGTGCCGGCGGCGCTGTCTCAACTGGGGATTGTGCGCCCCGGCGACCGCTTGGTCGCGTTTGCCGATGACTTTGCCGATGCGTTTGCTTGCGGCTTTGATGGCTGCGATGTGGTGCTGGTGGGGGAGCCGTCTGTCGAGTCGTTTGCTGCTGCGTCCGAGGGTTTTGATGCTTCGTATGATGCCGTGGGACTGCACCTATGGTGGTTCGTCAACTCGATCGGCGGCTTTGGCTTGCGTGTGCCCGATTTGCGCGCCCTGGGTCGTGCCGCTCGTGAGGCTCATGCGCTGCTGGTTGTGGACAACACCGTGGCTGACGTCTTTGGCTGCGATCCGCTGCGGCTGGGTGCTGCGCTGTCGCTCGAGGCGCTCGACCGCGTGTGTGCCGGTAAGGCTCCGCGTAAGCTCGTTGCCGCTTCGGTGGCGCGCTCGCAGCTCAAGCGCCATCGTGTGGATGCTGCTGCCGAGTGCGCGCACGCGCTGATCGAGGGGTGCGGATTGGTCGCGCTCGACTTGTCCTCCGTTGAGGCTGAGGTTCTAGAGAACGGTCTCGCCACGCTCGACACCCGCATGCAGGCGTACTTCGATCGCGCCCGTGCGCTGGCTGAATATTTGGCCGCGAACGAGATGGTGCGCGACGTGCGCTACCCCGGATTGAGCTCGCATCCCGACCACGCGGTTGCAACGGGAATCCTCGAGCACGGCTTTGGCCCGGCAGTTGAATTTGACCTGATGGACTGCACCGCGTGCGAATTCTTCAGCATACTGCCGGACGAATTCCGCGCATCGCCCGCCGGCGGCGCAACAACGCGCCTTTCGGCCCCACGCGGCAAGCAGGGGAACACCATCCGCCTCTTTGCCGGCACCGACGACCCCCTGGTCGTAGCGTCAACCCTAGACAACGCCCTCCGCAACTAGCTAAATCATCCTCAACTCCATAAGTTGCGGTGAAATAGGGATTGGTTTACGGCTTTATCGGTATAAACAGTCCCTATTTCACCGCAACTTATGAGAAGGGGTTGTGCAGCTAAAAAAGCCCCGTCCCAAATTAGCTACTCTTTGATGCTGGCGATGAGGTCGTTTGCTTTGGTTGCAATGACGTTGTTGATGTCGGCCTGCAGCTCCTCGTAGACCGCTATGGCTCGCTCGCCGGCGGGGGTCAGGGTGGACCCGCGGGCGCCGTCGCGCTCGATGAGCTTGCAGCCCAGCTGACCTTCTGCCTCGTTCACAATGCGCCATGCCTTGGAATACGCCATGCCCATGCTCTTGGCGGCGCGGTTGAGCGAGTGCTCGCGGGCGATACCCTGCAGCAGCAAGACGCAGCCGTGGCCGAACACGCCCGGCAGATCCTTGTCGCACGCTTGAATGACCAACTTCGCCGTTGTCTTGTACTTCATGTGCTCCACGTCTCCCCGCTAAAGTGTTTGCTGGGCAAACGCAAAGCCTGCGTCAAACCCTCGTGTGCTCTTCTTAAATCATGCATTGTAGCAGTCAAAGTGCGTTAAGATACTTGCCCAGTATTGGGCGCCCAAGGTTGGGCTGGGTCCTACGAGGCCTGCAGCCGACCGGTCGCATGGAAAAAGGAGAAACATGGCTACGTTCTTTCCCGGTGAGTCCCACACGTTTTCGGAGTATCTGCTGGTCCCTGGTTACTCGTCCTCGCAGTGCATTCCTAACAACGTCTCTCTTAAGACGCCGCTGACCCGCTTTAAGCGCGGTGAGAAGCCGGCAATCACCCTGAACATCCCCATGGTTTCCGCTATCATGCAGTCCGTCTCGGGCGTCGACATGGGTGTCGCGCTCGCTACCGAGGGCGGCCTGTCCTTTATTTACGGTTCCCAGAGCGCCGAGTCCGAGGCCGCCATGGTCAAGGCCGTTAAGGATCACAAGGCTGGCTTCGTTCAGTCCGATTCCACGCTGACCCCCGACATGACTATGGAGCAGGTCATTGAGCTCAAGGAGAAGACCGGTCACTCCACCATGCCGGTTACCGACGACGGCACCCCCAAGGGTAAGCTCCTGGGTATCGTCACCAGCCGTGACTATCGTCCCAGCCGCGATGACCACCAGACGAAGGTCTCCGAGTTCATGACCCCGCGTGAGCAGCTCATCGTGGGTGACAAGAACATCAGCCTCAAGGTTGCCAACGACGTCATCTGGGACAACAAGCTCAACGCCCTGCCCATCGTTGACGACAACGATCACCTCATGGGCATTGTCTTCCGCAAGGACTACGACAGCCACAAGACCAACCCCAACGAGCTGCTCGATAACGACAAGCGCTACATGGTTGGTGCCGGTATCAACACCCGCGACTATGCCGAGCGCGTGCCGCTGCTCATCGAGGCCGGTGCCGATGTCCTGTGCATCGACTCTTCCGAGGGCTTCAGCGAGTGGCAGAAGCGCACCATCGAGTGGATCCGCGCCAACTACGGCGAGGACGTCAAGGTCGGTGCCGGCAACGTCGTCGACGCCGAGGGCTTCCGCTTCCTTGCCGACTGCGGTGCCGACTTCATCAAGGTCGGTATCGGCGGCGGTTCCATCTGCATCACCCGCGAGACCAAGGGCATCGGCCGTGGCCAGGCCACCGCGCTGATCGATGTCTGCCGCGCTCGCGACGAGTACTACGAGGAGACCGGCGTCTACGTGCCCGTGTGCTCCGACGGCGGTATCGTCTACGACTACCACATGACGCTCGCCCTTGCCATGGGTGCAGACTTTATGATGCTGGGTCGTTACTTCGCCCGCTTTGACGAGAGCCCGACCGAGCGCGTCAACGTGAACGGTCAGTACATGAAGGAGTACTGGGGCGAGGGTTCTGCGCGTGCTCGCAACTGGCAGCGCTACGACCTGGGCGGCGCCGCGAAGCTTAGCTTCGTCGAGGGCGTCGACTCCTACGTTCCCTACGCCGGTTCCCTCAAGGACGGCGTGGGCGGCACGCTCTACAAGGTCAAGTCAACGATGTGCAACTGCGGCGCCCTCTCGATCCCCGAGCTCCAGGAAAAGGCACGCCTAACGCTGGTCAGCTCGACCTCGATCGTCGAAGGTGGCGCCCACGACGTAGTCGTCAAGGATTCCCAGCAGAGCGTTTCCTATCGATAAGCGGCTTTCCCAAGCACCGCACCTTGCCGTTCAAACCGTCGCTCGCGTACCAAAGTACGCGTCGCTCCTCTTTCACGGCAATCTGCGGCACTTGGAAAACCCGACCATGCTTGGGCGGGTGACAATTAGTGGTTGATTCAAAACCACGTTATTTAGATAAAGCGAGATGCCCGCAAGTCGCAGGCATCTCGCTTGTCGTATTTGCTATCATCAGTCAAGTTAACCTTAGGGTCGGGCGGCTTGGCTTTGTTCGCTACAAGTTCCGCACGCAAAGAAGAGCACTTAATGTGCTCTTCGTCTTGCGCAGGACTGTCCGCAGTAGCGAATAAAGCCAAGCCGCCCGACCCCAGCTAAGATTAAAGGAGCTGATATGTGCGATTGCACAGATCATAAGGACGAGATCCCTGCCTACGACGCGCAGGCCATCGAGTCCCGGTGGATGAAGGCCTGGGAGGACTCCAACCTCTTTGCCGTCGACACCGACGACAGCAAGCCCAAGAAGTACGTGCTCGAGATGTTCCCGTATCCGTCGGGCGACCTGCATATGGGCCACGCACGCAACTATACCATCGGCGATGCCATGGCCCGTCAGGCCCGCATGCGCGGCTACGACGTGCTGCACCCCATCGGCTTTGACGCCTTTGGCCTGCCTGCCGAGAATGCCGCCATCAAGCACAACACGCAGGCTGCCGCCTGGACGTATAAGAACATGGACCAGGCGCTCGCCACGATGAAGCGCATGGGCTTCTCCTACGATCTGGATCGCATGGTCAAGACCTGCAGCCCCGACTACTACCGCTGGGGTCAGTGGATCTTTGAGAAGCTGTGGGAAAAGGGCCTGGTCTATCGCAAGAAGAACCCGGTCAACTGGTGCCCCACCTGCAAGACCGTTCTGGCCAACGAGCAGGTCACCGAGGGCAAGTGCTGGCGCTGCGGCACCGAGCCCGAGAAGCGCGACCTTGAGCAGTGGTACTACAAGATTACCGAGTACTCTCAGGAGCTGCTCGACGACTTGGAGAAGCTCCCCGGCTGGCCTGAGCGCGTCAAGCAGATGCAGGCCAACTGGATCGGTCGCTCCGAGGGCGCCGAGGTCGACTTTACCCTGTGCGACCAGGATGGCGAGCCTATCGAGGGCGACGAGGGCAAGATCACCGTCTTTACCACGCGTGCCGATACCCTTTTTGGCGTTTCCTTCTTTGTCCTGGCTCCCGAGTACGCCGGCCTGCACGAGCTCGTCGAGGGCACGGAGTACGAGGAGGCCGTCACCAAGATCGTCGAGGACTCCAAGCACATCTCTGCCGTCGAGCGTGCCCAGGGCACCCTCGAGAAGCACGGTGCCTTTACGGGCCGCTATGTGGTAAACCCCGTCAACGGCGAGAAGGTCCCCGTGTGGGTTGCCGATTATGTCGTTGCCGACTACGGCACCGGCGCCGTTATGGCCGTTCCCTGTGGCGACCAGCGCGACTTTGAGTTTGCCCGTAAGTACGACCTGCCGATCGTGCCGATCATCCTGGACGATGACGATCGCGCTGCCGTCGAGGCCAGCGGCGAGACCATCGATACCTTCCATGCCGAGACTGTCGACTGGGATTGCGCCCACGCTGCCGAGGGCACGCTCGTCCAGTCCGGCAAGTACACCGGTATGCGCGGCGGCAAGCACTCCGAGGGCGAGGCTGCCATCGTGGCCGACCTCGAGGCCATGGGCTGCGGTCGTCGTAAGGTCGAGTTCCGCCTGCGCGACTGGCTCATCAGCCGCCAGCGCTATTGGGGCAACCCCATCCCGGCCATCCACTGCGAGCATTGCGGCATTGTGCCCGTGCCTGAGGATCAGCTGCCGGTGACGCTGCCCGAGAACCTGGACCTGGGCGCTGGCGAGACCCTTGCCGAGTGCAAGGAGTTCTACGAGACCACCTGCCCGGTCTGCGGCCGCCCGGCCAAGCGCGAGACCGATACCATGGACACCTTTACCTGCTCCAGCTGGTATTACCTGCGCTATACCGATCCGCACAACACCGAGCTGCCCTTCTCCCGCGAGGCCGCCGACCGTTGGATGCCCGTCGATAACTACATCGGCGGCATCGAGCACGCCATTCTGCACCTGCTCTACAGTCGCTTCTTTACCAAGGCGCTGCGCGACCTGGGCCTGCTGAGCGTGGACGAGCCCTTCACCAACCTGCTGTGCCAGGGCATGGTCAAGGACGAGAACGGCGACACCATGTCCAAGTCCAAGGGCAATGTCGTGCCCCCGAGCTCGGTCATCGAGCCCTACGGCGCCGACACCATGCGTTTGGCGATCCTGTTTATCGCTCCGCCCGAGAAGGACTTCGACTGGGATCCCAAGGCCGTTGAGGGCGCCAACCGCTTCATCAAGCGCGCCTGGCGTATCGTTTGGCAGCTCGTCCAGTCCGGTGACGCCAACGTGGCCTTCGACAAGTCCGCGCTCGACGAGGTTGCGATGAAGCTCTATCGCGAGCGTCACCGCACCATCGCCAAGTGCACCGAGGACTTCGATCGCGGCCAGTTCAACACCGCGATCTCGGCCGTCATGGAGCTCGTCAACGCGGCGAGCGCCTACCTCAACGCCACCGAGGGTACCGCCCGCGACAAGGCGCTGTGCTACGGCGTGGCTAAGGATATCGTGAGCGTCCTTGCCCCCATCTGCCCGTTCTGGGCCGACGAGCTGTGGCACGAGGCCCTCGGCTGCGAGGGCAACGCCTACACCGCCGCCTGGCCCGAGTTCGACCTGGCCGAGTCCGTTGAGGACACGGTGCAGATCGTGGTCCAGGTGCTCGGCAAGGTCCGCGGCCGCGTCGACGTTGCCCGCGATGCCTCCAACGAGGAGATGCAGGCTGCCGCCGAGGCCGCCGTCGCCAAGTGGCTCGAGGGCAAGACGGTCGTCAAGGCCATCTGCGTGCCCGGCAAGCTGGTCAACCTGGTGGTCAAGTAAGCGCTGCGCGCAAAGCTGACATGCAATAAACGAGGGACGGTCCGTTTGGGCCGTCCCTCGTTTTGCATGTACCTGCCATGGTGTCTTCGGTCAATTGTCCTATTCTTGTGGAGAAGCTGTGCGCACGCTGACCTGCAGATTCGTACTGTGCTTGCACGTTTCCGCAGCTATTGGTATAGTTTGCTTGCAAATGAAGTTGTAATTGAAAGAAGTGGGGTTTCGGCCCCGCTTCTTTTTTGTATGGATGGAGGTGCCGCAATGGTCAAGACCAAGACCGAGCAGGCGATCATCGACGCGCTCGAGGCCGTCGCTCCCCAGCACGATGTCGACATCGTCGACGTCGAGCTCGTGGGTGCCACCAAGGCCCCCTGCGTGCGCGTGCGTATCGAGGGTGCCGAGGGTCAGAGCCTTTCGCTCAACGACGTCACGGCCAACACCAAGTGGGTCGGCGATGTGATTGAGGAGCTCGACCCCATCTCTTCGAGCTATACGCTCGAGGTGTCGAGCCCGGGTATGGCGCGCCCGCTGCGCCGCCCGTGCGACTTTACCCGCTTTGTGGGCGAGAACTGCGAGCTCACCTCCACCGCTACCGAGGGACGTCGCAAGTACGCCGGTAAGATTGCCGCCGCCACCGAGACGAACGTGACCCTCGAGCTCGAGGGCGGCGAGTCCGTTACCCTCGATTTCTCTGATGTTAAAAAGTGCAAGTTGAAGCCCACCTACGACTTCAAGCCCGCGAAGGAAGGAAAGTAAGATGGCAGCATCCGACATGATGTCCGCCCTGATGGAGCTTTGCCAGGAGAAGCACATCGACCAGCTCTACCTGATCGACCGCCTGGAGCAGTCGCTCGCCAAGAGCTATGCCGAGATCCTGCATCTTGAGTGGGGCGCCAAGGTGACCATCGACCGCACCACCGGCAAGATCTACGTCTACCGCTTGGAGCCGATCGACGATTCCATGGACGAGGAGGGCAACTTCACCGAGTTCGAGGAGATTGACGTCACCCCCAAGAACACGAGCCGCATCGCTGCCCAGCACGCCAAGGCCGAGATCAACGCCATCGTGCGCAACTCCGCCCGCGAGCAGATCTACGAGGAGTTCTCCGGCCGCATCGGTGACCTCATCAGCGGTACCGTGCTGCAGTCCACACCCGACTTCACGATTGTCAAGATCCGCGAGGGCGTCGAGGCCGAGCTGCCGCACTTCGACCAGCGCCGTTACGAGAACGAGCGCAACGAGCGTCCGATGGGCGAGCGCTACCTGCACAACCAGCACATCAAGGCCGTGATCATCGACGTTCGCGACCCCAACTCCAACCTGCAGCCGGTTCGTGGCGAGCACAGCCGTCCGCCGATTGTCATCTCCCGTACCCACCCCGAGCTCATGCGTCGTCTGTTTGAGCAGGAGGTGCCCGAGATCTATGAGGGCACCGTCCAGATCAAGTCGATCGCCCGCGAGCCCGGCCAGCGCTCCAAGGTCGCCGTCCACTCGCTCGACGACCGTCTGGATCCCGTGGGCGCCTGCGTCGGCCCCAAGGGCAGCCGTGTTCGCGCTGTCGTGGGCGAGCTCCGTGGCGAGCGCGTCGACGTCATCCTGTGGGATGCCGATCCTGCCGTCTACGTTGCCAACGCCCTTTCGCCCGCTAAGGTCACCCGCGTCCTCATCGACGAGGAGAAGGCCTACGCCGGCGTCATCGTGCCCGACGACCAGCTGTCCCTCTCCATCGGCAAGGAGGGCCAGAACGCCCGCCTCGCCGCGCGCCTGACCGGCTGGCACATCGACATCAAGTCCGAGACGCTTGCCGCCGACATCCTCAAGAACGTTCCCGTTCACGAGGAGCCCGCCGCCGACCTGATCGGTGACGAGGAGGACGAGGACGTCCGCCGCTGCGAGTACGTGTCCGAGGACGGTATCCAGTGCCGCAACCAGGCTCGTCCCGGCTCCCGTTTCTGCGGTGTCCACGACACCGACGCCTTCGATGATGCGGAGGACCTGATCTAGCGCGCGTTCGCGCCGGGCGGGTCCCGGCGCGTCTTCCACGCTCGTTCAGTCTCTAGGCACCCAAGGTGCCAGAAAGGGTAGGTGAAGTCATATGGCAAAAGTCCGTGTGTCCACCCTGGCCAAAGAGTTCGGCATGACCTCCAAGGAACTGATGGGTCATCTTGCCGAAATGAAGATTCCCGCTAAGTCCGCTTCCTCCGCCCTGGAGGACGCT
>CAJLLB010000004.1 GCA_905207425.1 uncultured Collinsella sp. | reverse complement strand
GCCGAGCCGAGGTCAAGCGTGCGGAACAGCTCGCGCTCGGCGACCTCGTAGTGGGCCATGGAGTCGCGCTGCGCCTTGAGCGTGTCCCAGTCGCGCGCGACGGCGGAGACCTTCTCCTCGAGGGCCTTCTTCGCCTTGACCTCGCCGAAGGACTTGTTGAGCCACTTGTCGTCGTGCAGGCGCTCGTAGGGCACGACCGGCGCGAGGAGCTCGGCGAACTCCCTGTAGTGGGCCTCGAGCGCGGCCCTCGCGCCCGCCCTGCGCCTCTCCTCCGCCTCGTCGAGCTGCGCTTTGATGCCGTCCGACGCGCCGTCGATGATGGACGTGATCTCCTTGCAGCGCTTCTCGAAGGCGGCGAGCGGCTTGTTGTACTCGCGCTTCACGGCCTTTCGGCGCTCCTCTATCTCGGACTTGAGCCCGTTGAGGTAGGAGCGGTCGTTCTTGGCCTCCTTGATCTTGTCGGCCTTGGTGAGGTCGTAGGTCGCGCCCTCATAGAGCTCGACGGTCTTGCGCACGCGCTTCTCGAGGGCGTCGAAGTTCGCCTCGATGGACGAGGGCGCGTAGGTCACGATGAGCGACGACGCCTCCTGCTCCTCGACGACCTCCGCCACGACCTCCTCGGCCTTACTCTCCCCTGCCATTACCTGACCTCCTCGTTGAGCATCTTGTTGTACTTCCTCTCGGTTATCGCCTCGTCGATGACCGCCGCGTGCCCGACGATCCACTTGGAGAGCCTCTCGCGCGCGTCCAAGAACCTGTCGAACGCCTCGTCGGACTTGGTTATGCCATAGATGGTGAACATCGCCTGCTCCTCCGTGGCGAGCTCGGCCAGCTCGGCGAGCATCCCCTTGTAGTCCGCCATCACTCGGTCACCTCCCCGTCGTGGCTCACGAACAGGATCTGGGGCTGCTTGCTCTGGATGGACAGCCAGACCTCCTCGCCGCTCTTGCGGATGGCCTCGAACGCCGCGCTGTCCTCCGTGTCGACCTCGAACTGCAGGACGGCGACGCCGCCCTTAACGGTGGCCTGCTTGAACTTGGCCTCGATCTCCACCGGGATGTTTGTGCTCTCCATTGCTATTCCTCCCTGCCTGCGCCCGCGAGCATCGCCGCGAACGTCTCCAATGTCATGGTCACGAACTGCTCGCCGGGGATGGCGGTCCCGCGGCGCTTCCAGACGACCACGCCGTATTCGGCCCCGCGGTTCCTGCGCTCGGTCTCCGCCTCGCGCAGCCACTTGGGCAGCTCGTGCCTTCCCTGGTAGTCCTTGCACTCGATCGCGATGCCCCGCCCGGCCATCGACACGCCGCGGATGTCTCCCGTGTCGTGCGAGCCGGTCTTGACCTGCCTGTCGATGTCGCTCCCCAGCCTCCCGGCGAGGTAGTCGGCGACCAGTCGCTCGAACTTCGTGCCCGCGTCCCTCGCGGTCCTCCTGCTCCTACTCATCGACAAAACCGTCCGATTTCGAGCGGTGCTTGTTGAATGCGTGCCTCAGGTGCGGGTAGCGCGCCTCCATGATGCGGGCGAGGCTCGGCGCGAGGCCGTTCTTCACGCCGACGTGCAGCTCGTTGCGCACCATGTGGATGAGGTAGTTGATCGAGACGTAGCCCTTGCGGTTGAGGCGGGTGGCCTGCTCGACCATGAAGCCCCACGCCCGCGGGTGCTCGCCTATCCAAGCGCGCGCGTCCGCCATGTCCTGCTCGCCGTCCGCGCCGAGGCCGAATATCTCGAGCTGGTTGCTCATCGGCTTCTGGCGGTATCTCTCGTCGTTACGCATTGACGGCCCCCGCAGCGTATGCGGCCTTGGCAGCCTGGACCGCGCCGTCCATCGTCGGGAGGACGAAGACGGTCAGGACCGCCGCGAACAGGACCGCGGCGGCGATGAAGCCGACCATGGCCCCCGCCCTGAACGCATCGGAGTCGAGCTGCTCGCGGGCGGTCGGTCGGTATGACTTGGGTGCTATGATGGTCCGAGCCTCATGTCTGGGGCTGTTTCGGCGAGTGCTCGCAAGTTGGTAGCTGGGGGCGCTCGCTTCTTTGTATGTGTACATCTTGTGTTCCCTTCTGATGTTTTCGCAGGTAGATGCTGGTGTGGCTTTTAGGGTGGCTATTTTGGGACTTTTTTGGCGCGGCTCTTGGCGCTGTAGCACCTCTGCCGCTCCCTGTCGTTCCGCTTGGCCCTCGCCGCCTCCTCGCGCATCGCGCTGGCCTGCTCCCTGAGGTCTGCCACGTGGCCCTCCTTCGTGCACTCCGCGCACCAGCCGTTCGCCCTGTTCAGCGGCTTGAACGTCGTGCGCCCGCACTTCGGGCACATCCAGCGCTGGCGGAGCGATATTCCGCATCTGCGCGCCTGCCACTTGACCGCGTCGGTGCTGCGGCCCAGTGCCTTGGCTATCTCCTTGGCTCCGTCGCCGGCGTGTTCCCTCAGGTACCGGATCTCACGTGTCGACCATGGCCTCACTGTCTCTTGCTCCCCTCCTTCCTCTCCCATTCCCGGTATGCCGCCCGAAGCGTCGAGCACATGGCGTCGAGCGCTATCTCGCGCGGGTTCTTGGGCTTGTTCTCCTGCTGCTTGGCCTCGCTGGCCATTTAGACCGCAGCCATAGCGTTTACGGCTCGCTCATCGCACATGTCGAGCAGGTAGCTGGCGTTACAGCCATAGAATCGGCATGCACGGTAGATAAAGTCTCCTGGCATGCTTCTTGGGTCGTTCTCGTATTTCGCAAGCGTTTTAGGAGATACGGCGAGCTTTGAAGCCGCCTCCGCTTGCTTCAGTCCGAGACGCGTACGCTCAGATGCTAGGTTCCTCATTGGTACTTCCTCCTATCAACTATGCATCTGGTTAGTACTTACGAGCTTTATAGTACGCACGGTACTAGTACATGTCAAGAAGAAATCTGTACAATTGCGCTTTATATTGGTACTATGCGAACTATAAGAAGTAAGCGTTTACAGATTCTAAGGAGGGCGTGAGATATGCATACGCGGTTGAAGGAGGTTCGTAAGGCAGCCGGCTATAAGCAGCAGGATGCCGCCGAGGCCTTCGGCGTTTCCCTCGGTACATATAGAAACTGGGAACAGGGGCGAGTCATCATGAATGGCGAGCAGCTTATCGAAGCGGCCCGTTTGTTCAACTCAAACGTTGATTACATATTGATGACCGACGTATGCGCAAGAGAATTTGATATGCAGCGCCGTGAACTTGATCAGCTCTTTGATGAATTAAGCGCAGAAGGTCGAGCGGTATTGCTCGATGTTGCAAGATCGCTTTCTTTGCATATATCTAATGATGCTCAGACTGGCGTTTACGTTTAGGAATAGCTATGAGTCTTAAAGACCTTCGGCAGCGTTCTGGGTTGACGCAAAAAGAGGCCGCGAACGTGTTCGGCCTCAAATACCGGACCTATCAAAACTATGAGCTTGGAAACACTAGCCCCGACATGGACACGGCGGCTGAATTTGCCCGTTATTTCAAATGCACCATCGGAGAGCTGTTCGACCTTGAAGAAGGTGACGGTGAACAAATTGGCGGACCTGATCGCGAGCTTTTGAATCTATTTAACTCAATGAGTAAAGACGGCCAAAAGGCTTTAATGGCCACTGCAAAAAGCCTCGCCGAGACTTTTCCGTTAGAAAAAGAGAGCGGGGTGCGTTAAATACAGGCCAGATTGAAGGAAGTTAGGAAGCTCACTTGAGAGAAACCTGCTGAAGGAATAGGGATAGCCACGACATGGAATACCGCTACGTACTTGCCCATTACTTAGATAAGGCAGGGATGTCACAGGCTGAGCTAGCTGCCAAAATCGGCTCACCGCGCTCGACGGTCTCTGCGCTCCTCAGCGGAAGGGCCAAGGAACCAACGTTGGGGAAAGCAAAGGCCATAGCTGACGCATTGGGCGTATCTCTCGATGAAATGGCAAGGAAAACGCTTGGAGAGTGATAGCCACGATGGCCGCAAGGTTAAGGCTGAGAGAAGCCAGACTGAAGTACGGAGCTAAGCAGTCGGAAGTCGCATCGATACTGGGCGTTTCCGTATCCAGCTATTCAATGATGGAGAGTGGCACGCGCACGACAAGTGGCGACAAGATTGCCAAGCTCGCAAGGTTCTATGGATGCTCAGCGGACGAGCTGCTAGGAACTGGCGCGTGGGAAGCTCACGACATGCAGCTGGCGCGCGCACTGAATGAATACATTACCGAGCTCGGCATGCGACAGGTCGACGTTTGCCGAAAATCGGGCCTATCAGACGCCCACGTCTCACAGCTTTTCAGCGGAAAGATAAGAGACCCGAAGGTTAGTGTCGTGAGAAAGGTTACTCAAGCCATGGGAATATCCGTGGACGACCTACTCGATAGAGCAGAGTCATACCGCGAGTAAACACTAAAGAGCCCCGTCGGCAGCGCTGGTACCGCTTTAGCCGACGGGGCATCCAACCAGTGCACCCATGCAAACTCAACTTGAAGGAAGGGTGACATACACATTATGCCAAAGAGGGCAGTGATATACGCGAGGTTCTCGTGTAACAGGCAGCGCGAGGCGTCCATCGAGGACCAGCTGCGCGTCTGCCGCGAGTGGTGCGCGCGCGAGGGCTACGAGGTCGCGGCGGAGTACTGCGACCGCGCCGTGTCGGGGCGCACCGACGACCGACCCGAGTTCCAGCGGATGATAGCCAACGCCGGCGAGAGCGAGATCGTCCTCGTCTACATGATGGACCGCTTCAGCCGCGGCGAGTACGACGCGCCGATATACAAGCGCGAGCTCGCCACGCACGGGGTCAAGCTGGTCTCGGCGCTCGAGCAGATACCCGACAGCCCGGAGGGCATCATCTACGAGAAGCTGCTCGAGGGGCTCGCCGCCTGCGAGTCGAGGAAAACCGCCATCAGGACCAAGCGCGGCATGGAGGGCAACGCCCTCAAGTGCAAGACAAACGGCGTGCGCATCTTCGGATACCGCAGGAACGAGGACGACGAGTACGAGGTCGACGAGGCGCAGGCGGCGTGGGTGCGCGAGGCCTTCGCGCTGAGGCTGGAGCGCATGTCCATGAACGCGATAGCGCGCGAGTTCGCTCGGCGCGGCCTCAGGACGCGCAAGGGCAGCCCGTGCGGCCAGGCGATGGTGCAGCAGATGCTGCGCGACCGAAGGTACACGGGCAGGTACGAGTGGGGAGGCATCGTCCGCGAGGGCGGGATGCCGGCGATAGTGGACGAGGTGACGTTCATGGAGGTCCAGGGAATCAAGTGCCGCAAGCAGCGCTCGAGCGAGAACTGGGGCGACTTCGCCCTCGCGGAGACGGCGCTGTGCGCGGAATGCGGCAGGAACCTGCAGGGCGTGAGCGGCAGGGGCCGCAACAACGTGAAGTACGAGTACTACAGCTGCCCGGGGTCGTGCGTCCGCAACATCAGGCGCGAGGAGCTCGAGGGCTCCATAGCCTCGGCGCTGCGCGGGCTGCTCGGCGACCGCGGCGAGGCGCTGCAGATAGCCAACATGGTAGCGGAGCGCGCGGACACGGCCGAGGTGCGGGCTCGCCGCAGGCAGGCCGAGGACTCGCTCAGGGCCGCGGAGAGGGGCCTGAGGAACATCCTCAACGCCATCGAGCAGGGCGTGATAGCGCCGGGCGTGAACGAGCGCATAGCCGAGCTCGAGGAGCAGCAGGCGCGCGCGAGGTACGACCTCGAGGCCATCACGGACGAGCGGATAGACCCGGAGCGCTTCGCCGACTTCCTGCAGTGCGGGACGGCGCTCGACGACGCGACGCTGCTGAAGGCGTTCGTGTGGCAGGCTGTCGTCTCGGAGGACGAGATACTGGTCACGCTGAACTACGACAAAAAGGGCGAACCCGCCAGATTGGACATCCAGCGGGTTCGAGCAAAATTGGAATGGTGCCCCATGTTGGATTCGAACCAACGGCCTTCTGCTCCGGAGGCAGACGCTCTAATCCCCTGAGCTAATAGGGCCAACGTTTGGCATTATACCCAAGTGCACCACGGGCTATCAAAATAAAAGAAAAAGCTTTGCAATTACGTGGGAGACGCGGTGCAACGGCCCACTTTAGAAGGCAAAAGCGAGTCAGATAGTATAAACTTTCATGCACCATATATACACGGCTCGCAATGCGGGCCGTTTTTGCAAAAGTTATCCATCGAGGTGAGAGGCACACCATGATTGCAATTCTAAAGCAGAGCGCCAGCGACGAGGCCGTCAGCCATATCGTCAGCTGGATTGAGAAAAAAGGCCTGAAGACCGACGTCTCGCGCGGCGAGAACGAGACGATTATCGGCCTGGTGGGCGATACGACCAAGATCGACCCGTTCCTGCTCGAGTCCATGGATGTCGTCGAGCGCGTGCAGCGCGTCTCCGAGCCGTTCAAGCGCGCAAATCGCAAGTTCCACCCCGAGGACTCCGTCATCGACTGCGGCCACGGCGTCAAGATCGGCGGCGACCAGTTCCAGGTCATCGCCGGTCCCTGCTCCGTCGAGGGCGAGAACCTCATCCGCATCGCACGCCGCGTAAAGGCCGCCGGCGCCACGATGCTGCGCGGTGGCGCCTACAAGCCCCGCACCTCCCCCTACGCCTACCAGGGTATGGGCCCCGCCGGGCTGGACCTGCTATGCGAGGCGTCTGCCGAGCTCGACATGCCGATCGTCACCGAGATCATGGACCCGCGCGACGTGCAGGTCTTCCTTGACAAGAAGATTGACGTCATGCAGATCGGCGCCCGCAACGCCCAGAACTTCCCCCTGCTCAAGGAGGTCGGCAAGACCCAGACCCCGATCCTGCTCAAGCGCGGCATGTCCGGCACGATCGATGAGCTGCTTATGGCAGCCGAGTACATCATGAGCGAGGGCAACGACAACGTCATCCTTTGCGAGCGCGGTATCCGCACCTTCGAGACCCGCACCCGCAACACCTTCGACCTCAACGCCGTGCCGGTGCTGCACCACCTGTCGCACCTGCCTGTCGTCGCCGACCCCAGCCACGCCACCGGCTACACCCGCTACGTTGAGCCCATGGCGCTCGCCGCGACCGCCTGCGGTGCCAACGGCCTGGAGATCGAGGTCCACGACGAGCCGAGCCGCGCCTGGTCCGACGGCGCCCAGGCCCTCACCCCCGATCAGTTCGACGACACCATGCGCCGCATCCGAGCCATCCGCGAGGTTGTCTGCCAAGAGACCATGGAGTAGCTCATGGGTACGGTGAGAAACGCGCGCGTTAACCAGGGCGGCCCCAAGTGCGCCGGCATCGTCGGCCTTGGCCTCATCGGCGGTAGCTTTGCCCGCGGCTATGCGCAGGCGGGCGTCCGCGTGCTGGCCTGGGACCCCGATGACGATGTCATGACGGCCGCCAGCATGGGCACTGTCGCCGGAGAGCTCAACGGCAAGACACTCGGCGAATGCGACATCATCGTCCTGGCTTGCTATCCCGAGGCATGCATCGAATGGCTCGAGGCGCATGCCCAGGCACTCGCCGACGCCACCGACACCGACGCCATCATGGGTCCCGTGGTGATCGACACCGTGGGCGTCAAGGGCATTGTGTGCGAGCGCGCCTTTGAGCTTGCCCGCGAGCACGGCTTTTACTTTGTGGGCGCGCACCCCATGGCGGGCACCCAGTTCTCAGGCTACGCTCACTCCCGTGCCGACCTGTTCCAGGGCGCCCCGCTCGTGCTCGTGCCACCCGCGGTGGACGATGCGCTCAAGCTGGAGCTTTTGGGCCAGGTGCGCGAGATGGTGCGCCCCTTGGGCTTTGGCAAGTTCAGCGTGACCAGCGCCGCCGAACACGACCGCGTCATCGCCTTCACGAGCCAGCTTGCGCACGTGGTATCCAACGCCTACGTCAAGAGCCCCACCGCCCAGGTCCACCACGGCTTTTCGGCCGGAAGCTACCGCGATCTCACCCGCGTGGCGCACCTCAATCCTCAGATGTGGTCCGAGCTTATGATCGACGACGCCAATGCGCTCGCCTTCGAGATCGACCACCTGATCGAGTCGCTTGGCGCCTACAGCCGCGCCCTTAAGGACCGCGACCAACGCTATCTGGAGAATCTCCTTGCCGAGGGCGACCGCATCAAGCGCGCGCTCGACGACGAGGCCTCCCACTAGACCACCTATCACGCCAGGTCGAAAGGACCGAAGCTTATGGCGATTACCATCGATATCGACACCGCACGCCCCTACCAGGTGCATGTTGGCACGTTTTTGCTGGAGCAGGCGGGGCCGCTCGTGCGCGCCACTGCCGGCGGCGCCAAGGCCGTCATCGTGACGGACACCAACGTGGGCCCGCTCTACCAGATGCCCGTTAAGCAGAGCCTGGAGGCGTCAGGCTACGAGGTGAGCATCTGCACCTTCGAGGCCGGCGAGGCCCATAAGCGCGCCGAAACCTATGTTGCCATTTTGGAGTTTGTGGCCGAGCACGAGCTTTCGCGCTCCGACGTGATCGTGGCACTCGGGGGCGGCGTCGTGGGCGATGTGGCGGGCTTTGTGGCCGCCACCTACATGCGCGGCTGCAAGTTTGTGCAGATCCCGACGAGCCTGCTCGCCATGGTGGATTCGTCGGTGGGCGGCAAGACCGCCATCGACCTGGCTGCCGGCAAGAACTTGGCCGGCGCCTTTTGGCAGCCGAGCGTGGTTATCGCTGACGTGGGGTGCCTGGCCACCCTCACGCCCGAGCAGTTCGCCGACGGCTGCGGCGAGGTCGTCAAGCACGCCGTGATCGCCGACCCGGAGCTTTTCGCCGAGCTGGAGAAGACCCCGCTCACGCTGGAGCTGCTCAACCGCGATGTGGCCCGCGTAGCACTCATCATCGCCCGCAACATCGACATCAAGCGCGCCGTGGTCGTCGCCGACGAGCACGAAACCAACCAGCGCAAGCTGCTCAACTTTGGACACAGCGCCGGACACGCCGTCGAAGCCTGCGAGCACTTTGAGCTCGGGCACGGCAACTGCGTGTCGATCGGTATGGGCATCATCACGCGCGCCGCGGCCCTGCACGGCGCCTGCGATGCTGCACTGCCCGGTCGTATTGAGGAGCTCTGCGCCCGCCATGGCCTCAAGACCCGCTGCGACCTAGATGCCGATGCCGTCTTTGCCGAGGCGCTCCACGACAAGAAGCGCGCGGGCGACACCATCGACCTGGTGATTCCGCACGGCATTGGCCGCTGCAGCATCGACCGCACGCCGCTTTCCACTTTCCACGAACTCATTGCCGAGGGCCTCGGCCAGAAGGGAGACGCATCCGCATGCTAGCCCGCATCACCCCGTCCCCGCTTAAGGGCACCGTTCCCGCCATCGCGTCCAAGTCGATGGCGCACCGTCTCATCATCTGCGCTGCGCTTGCCAACGGCGAGACACACGTCGCCTGTAACACCACCTGCGCCGACATCGAGGCTACGGTGCGTTGCCTTACGGCCCTGGGTGCTCGCATCGAGACCGTCGAGGACGGCTTCCAGGTCCACCCCACCATGAAGAGCATTGAATTTGGCCTGCTCAAGGCCCTTGCCGGTGGCACGCTCGACTGCGGCGAGAGCGGCTCCACGCTGCGCTTTATGTTGCCCGTCGCCTGCGCGCTGGGCGCAGAAGCAACTTTTGTGGGTCAGGGACGCTTAGGCGCCCGCCCGCTGTCCCCGCTCTCGGACGAGATCATCGCCGCCGGCTGCGACCTGCAGGGCCTGGGCGGTTTTCCGCTCAAGACGAGCGGACGCATGCGCCCGGGCACTTTCGTGCTGCCGGGCAACGTGAGCTCGCAGTATATCTCCGGCCTGCTGCTGGCAGCCCCGCTGCTGGCCCAGCCCTCCTGCGTGCAGGTGACCGGCCTCATCGAGAGCCGCCCTTACATCAACCTGACAATCCAGGCCATGAAGGCCTTTGGCGTCGAGGTCAACGTCGAGCGCATTCCGGCCAAGGACGGCCAGCCCGAGGTCACGAACTTCCGCGTGAGCAGCGGCTCGTACCGCACGCCCGGCAGCGTAGCCGTCGAGGGCGACTGGTCCAACGCCGCCTTTTGGCTGTGCGCCGGTGCCATCGGCACCGACCCCATCACCGTCGAGGGCGTGTCGCTGAGCTCCGCACAGGGCGACCGCAACGTGCTCGCCGCGCTTTCGCGCTTTGGTGCCCGCATCGTGCGCTCCACCAACGCCGCCACCGTGCAGTCCGACAAGCTCGCCGGCTTTGAGATGAGTGCCCACGACATTCCCGACCTGGTGCCCGTTATCTCGGCCGTGGCCTCGCTGGCACAGGGCCGCACCTTTATCCGCGATTGCGCCCGTCTGCGCATCAAGGAATCCGACCGTCTGGCCACCACCACCCGCGAGCTCACCGCGCTGGGCGCGCAGGTGCGCATTGCCGGTGACGACCTCATCATCAAGGGTGTCGATGCCTTTACCGGCGGCGAGGTCGATTCGCACAACGACCACCGCATCGCCATGATGGCCGCCATCGCCGCGAGCCGTGCCACCGGCGAGGTCGTGATCCACGGCGCCGAGGCCGTCAACAAGTCCTATCCCGATTTCTTCGACCACTACCGCCTGCTGGGCGGCAAGGTCACACTCGAGGAGGAATAGCATGTCCTCGACCTTTGGCAACGTCTTGCACTTAAGCATCTTCGGCCAATCGCACTCCCCCGCTATCGGCTGCTCGCTCGATGGCATCCCGGCGGGCATCGCCGTGGACCAGGAGGAGCTGCAGGCCTTCCTCGACCGTCGCGCCCCCGGTCGCGACGAGACCGCGACCAAACGCCGCGAAGCCGACGCCGCCCACATCATCGCCGGTGTTGTCGATGGACATACCACCGGCGCGCCCATCGCCGCGATTATCGAGAACACCAACACGCGCTCCAATGATTACTCCGAGCTGCGCCGCAAGCCCCGTCCCGGACATGCGGACTTCCCTGCGCGTGTGAAGTATCACAACATGCACGATGTCGCTGGTGGCGGGCATTTTTCCGGCCGCCTAACGGCACCCTTATGCATCGCCGGCGGGATCGCGCTGCAGGCGCTCGAGGCCCGTGGCATCAAGGTCATGGCGCACGTCGCGCAGATCGGCGGCATCTCCGACCTGCCGATGGACGATATGGTCTATCGCGAGGCCGACCGCAAGGCGATCCTTTCGAACGACCTGCCTTGCATTGACGCCGCCGCAGCCGGCCGCATGCGCGAGGAGATCCTAGCCGCGCGCGACGAGCTCGATAGCATCGGCGGCATCGTGGAGTGCGGCATTTACGGGCTTCCCACGGGCATCGGCGACCCCATGTTCGACGGCATCGAGAACCGCATCGCGCAAATCGCGTTTGGCATTCCCGCCGTAAAGGGCGTGGAGTTTGGCATGGGCTTTGCCGTGGCCGCCATGCGCGGCAGCGAGAACAACGATCCGTATCGCATCGACGCCGAGACCGGCGAGATTGAAGTCGAGTCCAACAACGCCGGCGGCATTCTGGGCGGCATCTCCACCGGCGCGCCCGTCATGTGGCGTATGGCCGTAAAGCCGACACCCTCTATTGGCCGCGAGCAGCAGACCGTAGACATGGACGCCATGGAAAATGCCGAGCTCTCGGTCCACGGTCGTCACGATCCCTGCATCGTCCCCCGAGCCGTCCCCGTAGCCGAAGCAGCCGCGGCGCTCGCCATCTGGGACGCCCTCCTCGAGGACGCCGCCCAGCGCTAACCCGCCCACCCCGGGCAATGATTCACGAAAGGGGTCCCTATGGACCTTGCTGACATCCGCCAGACCATCGATGGCATCGACACCACGCTCCTCAACAGCTTTATCGAGCGCATGGACATTGCCACCGAGGTCGCCAAGTCAAAAATCAAGATGGGCAAGGCCGTCTTCGACCCCGCCCGCGAGCGCTCCAAACTCAACAACCTCGCCAGCCGCGCGCCCGAGCGCTATGAGGCGCAGACCATCACCCTGTTTCGTCTCCTCATGAGCATGAGCAAGGCCGAGCAGCAGCGCTACATCAACGAACTCAAGGGCATCACCGTCTCGCAAAAGGCCCACGCCACGGCTGCAGCCTCCGACACGCCCTTCCCTCAAACTGCCACCGTCGCTTGCCAGGGCGTTGAGGGCGCTTACAGTCAAATCGCCGCGTGCAAGCTCTTCGACGTGCCCGACATCGCGTTTTTCGAGACCTTCGAAGGCGTTATGCGCGCTGTGCGCGACGGCTTCTGCGAGTTTGGCGTGCTGCCCATCGAGAACTCCACCGCCGGCTCGGTCAACGCCGTCTACGACCTGCTCGCCCAGTTCGACTTCCATATCGTGCGTTCGCTGCGCCTCAAGATCGACCACAACCTGCTCGTCAAGCCCGGCACCAAGCTCGCGGACATACGCGAGGTCTACAGCCACGGCCAAGCCATTGCCCAGTGTGCCGGCTTTATCGAGTCCCACGGCCTGCACGCCACCAAGTACCCCAACACGGCCATGTCGGCCGAGATGGTCGCCAACTCCGAGCGCACCGACGTCGCCGCCATCGCCTCGCGCAGCTGTGCCACGCTGTATGGCCTCGAGGTGCTGGAGCCCAATATCCAAGACTCGGACAACAACTACACGCGCTTTGTCGTCATCAGCCGCGAGCCGCGCGTCTACCCCGGCGCTAATCGCACCTCGCTCATGATCACCACGGCCAACGAGCCGGGCGCCCTCTATCGCGTGCTCGAGCGCTTCTACGCACTCAACATCAACCTCATCAAGCTCGAGAGCCGCCCCATCCCCGGCCGCGACTTTGAGTTTATGTTCTACTTTGATCTGGACTGCCCCTTTGGCAGCAAGGCCCTCGACGACCTGCTCGATTCCATCGACGACGTGTGCGAGAGCTTCACCTACTTTGGCAGCTACACGGAGGTGCTCTAGATGACCGATACCGCCGCAACCCGCCCCTACGGTGTGCTGGGCCGCGTGCTGGGCCACAGCTACACCCCGACCATCTACAAAGAGCTCGCTGGGCTCGATTACGTGCGATTTGAGCGCGAGCCCGAGGACCTCGCGGCCTTTATGACGGGTAAAGAATGGGAAGGCACCAACGTGACCATCCCCTACAAACGCGCCGTCATGAACTACCTGGACGAGCTGAGCCCGCTCGCCGAGCGCATGGGCAACGTCAACACCATCACGCGCCTGCCCGACGGCCGCCTGCGCGGCGACAACACCGACTACTTTGGTTTTCAGTGCCTGGTCGAGGAGCTGGGGGTTGAGGTTGCCGGCAAGAAGGCTCTCGTGCTCGGAGCCACCGGCGGCGCCGGCACCACGGCAAGCATGGTACTCGGCGACCTGGGCGCCACCGTGGTGCCCGTGGGCCGCACAAGCGAGGTCAACTACGGCAACATCGCGCAGCAATCCGACGCCGCCCTGCTCGTCAACTGCACGCCCGCCGGCATGTTCCCCCATTGCCCCGACGCGCCTTGCACGCTCGAAGGGCTCGATGCGCTCGAGGGCGTCATCGACATTGTCTACAACCCCGCCCGCACGGGACTCATGCTCGAGGCCGAGCGCCGCGGTATCCCCTGCATCGGCGGTCTGCTGATGCTCGTGGCCCAAGCGGCACAGGCTGTTGAGCGCTACACCGGCCAGGTCACCCCGCGCAAGCGCATCCTGGATGTAACGGAGCGCTTGTCACGCCGCGAACAGAACATCGCGCTGATCGGCATGCCGGGCTCGGGCAAGACCCGCGTGGGTGAGCAGATTGCCCTGCTCACGGGTCGCGAGCACATCGACCTGGACCGCGCCCTCGAGGAACGCCTCGACATGCCCTGCGCCGACTTTATCGTCGAGCGCGGCGAGGCGGCCTTCCGCGAGCAGGAGACGGCAGCGCTGGCCGACATCTCCAAGCGCAGCGGCTTGGTGCTCTCCACCGGCGGCGGCGTGGTTACGCGCGACGAGAACTACCCTCTGCTGCACCAAAACAGCCAAATCGTGATGCTCAACCGCAAGCTCGACGAGCTCGCCCACAAGGGCCGCCCCATCACCGCGCGCGACGGCATCGACAAGCTGGCCGAGCAGCGTATGCCGCGCTACCGCGCCTGGGCCGACTACATCATCGACTCACGCGACTGCGCCGCCAACACCGCCCATGCCCTCCTCGACACCCTCCCACCCGCTCTCTAACCAAAACCACCACAAAGGGGACAGGCACCTTTGTGGTGGTTTTTCAACTGCAAAGGAAGCAACCATGAAAGCACTCGTCATTAACGGCCCCAACCTCAACATGCTCGGCATTCGCGAGCCAGGCATCTACGGCAGCGACAACTACGATCGCTTAGTGCAGATCTGCCAGGAAGCGGGTGCCGCACAGGGCTTCGACGAGGTCGAGGTCTTCCAGTCTAACCACGAGGGCAGCATCGTCGACAAGATCCAGGAGGCCTACGGCAAGGTCGACGGCATCGTCATCAACCCGGCGGCTTACACGCACACGAGCGTCGCGATCCTCGACGCCCTCAAGGCCGTTGCCATCCCTGCCGTCGAGGTGCACATCAGCGCCGTAGAGACGCGCGAAGACTTCCGCCAGGTGAGCTATGCACGCCTAGCTTGCTTCGCCACCATCACCGGCGAGGGCCTGAAGGGCTACGCACATGCGCTAGAGCTGTTGAAAGAGCATCTGCTACACTAATCCCTGGGACAAAGACATCAGATATGTTTGTCCCTAAACTAAAGTAACTGTCCAATCGACATACAAAGGAGCATATCCATGTCCCAGTACGATTACCTCGTCGTCGGTGCCGGCCTTTCGGGCGCCGTCTTCGCCAATGCCGCCAAGCGCGCCGGCAAGTCGGTCCTGGTCATCGACCGCCGCGACCACATCGCCGGCAACGTCTACACCGAGGACGTCGAGGGCATCCAAGTCCACCGCTACGGCGCGCACATCTTCCACACCTCCATGAAGGACGTCTGGGGCTACGTCAACCGCTTCGCCGAGTTCAACAACTACGTCAACTCGCCGGTAGCCAACTTCCACGGCAACATGTACAACATGCCCTTCAACATGAACACCTTCGCCAAGATGTGGCCGGGCGTCGTCACGCCGGCAGATGCCAAGGCCAAGATCGCCGAGCAGGTGGCCGCCGAGAACATCGGAGAGCCGACAAACCTCGAGGAGCAGGCGCTGTCGCTCGTCGGCCGCGACATCTTCGAGACGCTCGTGAAGGGCTACACCGAGAAGCAGTGGGGCCGCGACTGCAAGGACCTGCCCGCGAGCATCATAAAGCGCCTCCCCTGCCGCTTCACCTACGACAACAACTACTTCAACGACCGCTACCAGGGCATCCCCATGGGCGGCTACACCAAGATGGTCGCCAACATGCTCGAGGGCGTCGAGGTGCGCTGCGGCGTGGAGTACAAGGAGCTGGCCGCCGCCGAGCCCGATATCGCCGCCAGGACGATCTACTGCGGCCCCATCGACTCGTTCTACGACTTTAAGCTGGGCACACTCGAGTACCGCAGCCTGCGCTTCGAGACCGAGACACTCGACGAGCAGGACCACCAGGGCGTGGCCGTGGTCAACTACACCGAGCGCGAGGTCCCCTACACCCGCATCATCGAGCACAAGCACTTCGAGTTCGGCACGCAGGAGAAGACCGTCATCACGCGCGAGTACCCGGCGGATTGGAAGCCCGGCGACGAGCCCTACTACCCCATCAACGACGCCAAGAACGAGGCCCTCTACAAGCAGTACGAGGAGCTGGCGGCGCAGGAGGGCGACGTGGTCTTCGCCGGTCGCCTGGGCGGCTACAAGTACTACGACATGGACAAGGCCATCGCCGCCGCCTTCGAGCTCGTCCGCAACGAGCTGGGCGTGGAGCCGACAGAGGCGTAGGGAGCTCAACGACTCGAGACCGACAACCAAATTCGCAAGAAGCAATAAGCCCGGTGCAGCGATGCTACACCGGGCTTATTGTTGAGGGAGCACTGCACGCCCACATGCCCAAAAAGCAAAGACCCGGCATTATACCGGGTCTTCAAAAACTCTCTGGTGCTCCATGGCGGATTCGAACCGTCGACCTTGGGATTAGAAGTCCCCTGCTCTATCCAACTGAGCTAATGGAGCATAAAGCCGGGCGTCCAAGCGGGTACAAGTTCACACGACCAATAAATTATAACCTACTTGAACTGATCGTGGTACGCCTTGCAGACCTCGTCCACGGGACCATCCATGCGCAGATCACCCTTCTCGATCCACACAGCACGCTGGCAAATACGCTCAACCTGCTCCATGGAGTGAGAAACGAACAAGACCGTGACGTCGCCACTCTCAATAAAGTGCTGAATACGGCGCTCGCATTTCTGCTGGAAAAAGACATCGCCAACAGAAAGCGTCTCATCGACGATGAGAATATCGGGCTCGGTAATCGTAGCGATAGCAAAGGCGATACGCGCGACCATACCCGACGAGAAGTTCTTCAAGGGCATGTCAACGAAGTCTTTAAGCTCGGCGAACTCAATAATCTCGTCAAAACTAGCGTCGATAAACTCCTTGGTATAGCCAAGCAGCGCACCGTTCAGATAGATGTTCTCACGAGCCGTAAGCTCCGGGTCAAAGCCAGCACCAAGCTCAATCAGCGGCGCAATATTGCCGTGAACCTTAACCTCACCTTCGCTGGGCTCCAAAACGCCAGCGATGATCTTGAGCATCGTAGACTTGCCGGAACCGTTAGTACCAACAAGGCCAACGACCTCGCCACGATGCACATCAAATGAAATGTGCTTAAGCGCACGGAATTCCTCAAAGAACAGCTCATGCTTCGCGAGCTTAATAAAATACTCTTTGAGGTTCGTAAGCGACTCGGACGCCATGTTAAAGATCATGGTGACGTCTTTGACCTCAACAGCAAGGGGCTGCTTGCTGTAATCAATAGCAGATTCAGTCATGAGCAGCACTCCTTAGATGTAGAGGATAAACTTGTGCTCGGTCTTGTGAAAGACGGCGTAACCAATAGCAAGAGCAAGAATAGCCCAAACAACACACAGCCCAAAGGTAAGCGCAGAAGGCACGGTATTAAACAGGAAGATATCACGCATAAACTGGAGGTAGTTGTACATGGGATTCACAACCACAAGGACCTGGATCCAATGTGCCATTTGGCTAATGAAGTCGGTTGTCCAGAAAATCGGCGTCAGATACATCCAGGCCGTGATAACAACGGTCCACAGGTGCATAACATCGCGGAAAAAAACCGCCAGCGCAGACAGCATCATGCCCAAGCCCATGCAGAAACACATGAGCAGGAGCAAGCAAACCGGCAGCAGAATTAAATGCCAGGTGGGAAGCACGTGGAACCAAAGCATAACCAAGGCGACGGCAACCAAAGAGAAGGCGAAGTTAACGAGCGAGAACAGCACCTTCTGCACCGGAAAGACCCAACGGTGCACCTTAACCTTCTTAAGCAGAGAGGAAGCCCAAATGATGGACATAAGCGCTTGGTTCGTCGACTCGGACATGACAGAGAACGTCACGTTACCGACGATCAAGTAAAGCGGATACATTTCGGGCGTAATAGAACCATTGCGACCTTGCGCGAAGATTGTCGAAAACACGATCGACATAACAATCATCATCAGCAGCGGGTTAAGCACGGACCATGCCACACCCAGAACACTGCGACGATATTTAATCTTAAAATCTTTGGTGACAAGCTGCTTAAGAATGAACTTGTCCTTTTCAAAATCATTTTTAGCGTGAGAGGCCGGTTTAGCCACCGCTTTCTGACTCTCTACGTTGTCAGCCACGGACCATCTCCTTGTCTCGTAAAACATAACAGTGGAAAGTATAGCCCTCCCACGTTGACGATAACTCACCGCAACAAATCTGGAGAACTAACCCATATCTAATCAAAGGGGCAGACGATAGGTATACTTTCGACCCGTTGATTCATTAAAGGAGGTCCTACATGGACTATTCGAATACCGTCGTCATAATCCCCTGCTACAACGAAGCGCTGACGATTGGCAAAGTTGTCGACGATTTTCATCGAGAGTTACCCGGTGCAACCGTCTTTGTATATGACAACAACTCGTCTGATGGCACTTCGCAAATCGCCAAGCAGCACGGTGCCACGGTGCGCCACGAGCCCAGACAGGGCAAAGGCAACGTGTGCCGCCAAATGTTCCGTGATGTCGACGCCGAATGCTATCTAATGGTTGATGGAGACGACACTTACCCCGCCGAGGCGGCAAAGGCGCTTTGCGAGCCCATCCTTAACGGCGAAGCCGATATGACCGTTGGCGATCGCCTGTCAAACGGCACCTATGCCGAAGAGAACAAGAGGGCCTTCCACGGCTTTGGCAACAATCTTGTTCGCGCCATGATCAAGTGGATTTACGGCTACAGCTTTGACGACGTGATGACCGGCTACCGAGCCATGAGCAGACCCTTCGTCAAGACCTTCCCCGTTTTGAGCGAGGGCTTCCAGATTGAGACCGAGCTCTCCATCCACGCTGTCGATCACCGCTGGCGAATTAAAGACGTGCCGGTGGAGTATCGCGATCGGCCCGCAGGCTCCGAGTCCAAGCTCAACACCGTTAGCGACGGCATCAAGGTCATCGCAATGATTGGAACGCTCTTTAAAGACTATCGTCCGCTCAAGTTCTTTACTCTTATAGCGCTCATCTTCGCCATCATAGGCCTTGCCCTCGGAATTCCAATTGTTGTGGAGTACTTCCAAACCGGCTTAGTCCCCCGCTTCCCCACGGCCATACTTGCGGCCTCATTCATGTTCCTGTGTGGGTTGAGCCTAGCAACGGGACTAATCCTCGACTCAGTTGCAAAAGTCGAAAGAAAACAATGGGAGTTACAAGCCTATAAAACCTATTCAAAATAAGAAGAGGTCCGGACTTAATCCGGACCTCTTCTTATTTCAGACCTAAATACTGTTCCCAAAACTCTCGCGAAGTCATGTACGGCATGGCATCTTTCCATGCCCCCCTGACGCTCTTGCCCTCTTTACGATAGCGCGCCATCAGTTCGTGCTCTCGGCGGCGAATACTCTTGAACCGCGCCCGATCCATCGTGCGGACCGACCCCTTCTCGCGGGTCGGATCAAGAAATACCAGCGTCTTGCAACGCGTCGAATTGCCTTCAAGCGTACAGCTGCCATTCTTAACTGCATAGCCGGGCTTTCCGCGCAACAGCGCATCGGGAAGATAGTGTTTGTCGTAAGGAATAGATCTCCAATACTTCATAAATTTCGAAGGATGGAATTCCAGATTAACATTAGCGAGCACTTGCTCCGTAACCCCAGCCTTGCGAAGAAGCTCTGGATCCATTTCGGAAACAGGAATCAGCTTTTCGTTTAACTTACCCTTACCAATCATCGTCGCGGCGCCATCAAGCTTCTGGAGATACTCAGGGCCGCGCAGATAGTCCTCAAAGCCATCAAGGATAAACTCAGCAGCCTGATAATCCATATCGCGCAAGTTCTGACGTACCCCTCGCTGAATACGAAGGACAAACATTTTCTCATCAGCACAATCATCGAGTGAAATCATGGCAAAGAAGTTGCGGAAGTACTGGTAGCAGTCAACCGAAGCGCGGAAACGCCCCTCAAAGCTTGCATGCCACACGCAAATGCAATTCATGGTCATGTAGACAGGCTTATTGCGCATGCCAAACTCAACGTCGTCGCAGCGGATAAAGAAAGGCATGGGAAGGCCGTTCTTTTCGATAGCCTTCACCGGAATGCAGCTATACCACCAAGCCCCATAGGCCTGATCAACTTCAACGTTCGTGCGTTCATTTTCGAGGATGTCGGACAGCTTGCCAACATTCAAGTCCTCTTTTACGCGACGATAGGCACCAGTGGTCGCCACATACGAGACATCCTCGAACTGACGAGTAGGGTCCTCCATTGAGAGCATGGCGCCGTTAATAAAGGCATCCTTATACTTGCCTTTAGCAAGAGAGAGGAGATTGAACGTGCGGATCAAACTCTCGGGCATAATAGAGACATCGTCATCCATCAAAATGATGTGAGTGTACTGATCAGGAGTTTCAGTAGCCGCCATCATTCCACGTGCGAATCCTCCCGAACCGCCCGTATTGGGATTCGGGAGCACGGTGACTAGCTCATCGGAAAGTGATGCAGAATCGAGCGTCTGTCCATTGTCGACGACAAACATGTGGAAGTGGTCGCGAATCGGACCGTCCTCTTTGGAGATGCCCGCTTTAACGAGTTCAATATTCGGAAGAATGTACTGCTCATTCTTAAATGTAGTAGTAGAAAGAGCAAGATTGATCTGGTTAATTGAGTCCTCAGGAACATCAGTCAGATAAGAGGCGTTCAAGAGGTCTACGGAATAGCCCTCATCACTCTCAATCCTAAAACCGATCAAGTCGTAGCCGGTTGTATCGATATCAATATCGAGAACGCAAGGATCAATTTCATTGCCATCAAAAGGATTCGATTTAAGCTCGACAGGATTCAGCTCGCTAGATCTCACTCCATGAACGACAACCCGGCCCCTGCCAAATAAAGCCATATGCAAGACAACGCCGCCAACAGACGCATACTGATGCCATTTGCCAGCAGATAGGCCATTCACATACGTCAGAAAGTCAACGTGTCCATTGACATGAAGTGAATGTATATCGTCATCATACGAAGCACCACCGGAGAGCACGCGATAGTAGAGTTCGGGAAAATCCTTTGCATGCTTTTCAACTTTAAGTACAACATTCGCAAGTTTAAACTGCATTTTAAATACCTTAATCAAAGCCGTTGTAACTACTAATTACATTCGTCGACAAACTTTGCCATCGCGGAGCGAACATCGGGATCAGACAAAACATCCTTTGCAAAATGATCATGCCCACAGATGTCCATTGGCATGTAAGGCCATCCAGGATAGCAATCATCAGCGACCTTTTCCGCTTTCGCGGGAACCAAAAAAGAGAAGCTGTCAAACGGATGCTTTCTTACGGAAAGGATATCGTTGCGGTCCCAAATTATTTTACGTTTAGGGGCATCAAAAACGTTATCAATCGCGTATGCAAAATCACCACGAGACTCATCGGTTAACAAACCTAGATCATGAGCCTTTTCATTAAACGAATCGAATACGCTCTGGACAAGATCAATCTCCGCAGAAGAAACAACTGTTCTCTGAGCTTCCAAGTCAACATCTCCGCACTGCACGCTAAGCCCACTGTGTGGATGAACCATCCAAGGATTATCTTTCCAAAAACTAAACTCACGTTCATTTTTGTCAAAGAAATCCATAAGCTCAATTCTGAGTTGCCTAAGTTGATCGTTCGCGCGCTTGGAATTCTCGGCCGCCCGGTCGTAAATCGAAATGTCCACAAAACAAGGTATAAGCGAATTAGTTGAACAAAAGCGAACTTGACGACACTTTACAAACCAGTCATATACGAGGGTGATTTGATATTCAGGGTCGTCTATTAAAGCGGCAGTGAGCTTATCCACATCGGACCTAAGCATGCAGATATCAATATCGTCGTCCCAAGGAATAAAACCCGATCGAGACAAGGTGCCAACAAGAGAACCATAAGAAAGCCAGTATTGAATATTATTGGCAACACAAATCGCGTCTAGCTTACTCATCAAGGCCGCGTTTGCCTGCTGCATCAATCGAATATCACCCTCGGCGTCGGGTAATGCATCAAAGATTTTGCAACGGAGCTCAAAAGGGGTGAGATCGGGGTACGCACGTCGCGCTAACAATTCAAAGCGAAGCCTCATTTGTTCTGACAGACTTTGTTGGCGTTGCTTGAGCAATTCAATTTCTGGAAATAGCCGAGTATCGAATTTGTAATTGATATTCATATTGATACCGTTATCGGCCTGCTCAATACGGGCGAAAACCTCGTCAAAACGACGGTCCATATCCTCATGCATAGCATGCAACGATCGGGATGAGCCAGGGAGGATCTTTTTAATAGTAGAAAGCAAGGACATGGCTTAACCTTCGCAACGACAAACAATGAACGAAGCACAATTACTCATATGATACAAAAGAATGAGTGGGTCCCACCTTGAAACCCACTCACATGAAGACTACTCCGACGCCTCTTTCAAATACTGTTTCCAGAAATCGATCGAAGTAAAGACATCTCTATACGAAGCGTATTCGGTATAAATCTTATCTTTGTTACGCTTGAATTCCTTCTCGGCTTTACGAAAACGACTCCAAACCTCTTTGAATCGCTTCTTATCCATATGTCTAATGGCACCCTTTTTATTAGGCATATCTACCACAATAAGCGTGTCAACATCCCTGATTTTACCTGCGGGATAAACCCATCCCGCAGCATCAATAACAGCAACCCTACCGTTACGTTTAACGGAGTCGTTAACAAAACGGTGGCCATTAATGGTCAGATAATCCTTAAATGCCTGCAGCCTAGACCTGTCGCCCCCAAGGCTCAAATTGCCAAAAGTCAGTTGCGTCAAGTCGACACCCAATTCTTGTGCCTGAGGGATGAGCTGCTCGATGGGAATCAATTGTTCCCTTTCACGATTTGCCGCCATAAAACGGGATTCAGCGACAGGATGAGAAATCCACTCCGGACCTCTCAAAAAATCTTCAAGACCTTTTACGGCAAGAGCAGCTTCATCGTAATTAAATTTCTTCAAGTCGAGCTCAACTTCACGACGAATCTCATAAAGAAAATCAGAGAGAGGCGCAGCGCCAGTTGTCGCCTGACTGATTAGCGTATTTCGGCTTACCTGATAACGCTCCACGGCAGCACTATACTTAAACTTAAAGGAATTATGCCAAACGCAAATACCATTCATGGACATGAACTTGGGTTTGCAACGAAGCGCATACTCAGCATCATCAGAACGAACAAATAAGGGCAAGGGCAACCCCTCACGTTCAATCGTTGCGGTAGGTATAACGCAATACCACCAGCCAGCATACTGTTGGGCAGTGTCCTCATAAAGGCCAGTTGGGGCCTTATATATCTCGGTCTCAACGACATCATGAAGTGAGGTCATATAGCCTGCAGGCTTAAGGGGAGAAAAAGTTCCCTTAGCAGTAAAGAACCCTAAATCCTCGGTACGCAAATTGGGCTCTTCCAAGCTCATCATAGCACCCGATAAAAAGGCCTCAGCATATTCTTCTTTGAGAAGAGAGAGCAGGTTGAAAGTGCGGATAAAACTCTCGGGAAGAACCTCGACATCATCGTCCATCAGGAGAACATGAGTCGCTTTAGGATTCTGCTCAAGTGACTCAATCATCCCCCGAGCAAAACCACCAGACCCGCCGACATTAGGATTTGGATGAACAGTAACACGCGATGAATCCAGGTTTGCACTATTCAGCGAACGGCCATTATCAATAATGTGTACGTGGAAATGATCAGCAATCTCTTCATCAGAATCAATAATGTTCTTTTGTAAAAGAGATACGTTACGGACAATATAGTCTTCTTTTTTAAACGTAGTAGTTGCAAGCGCTAGCTCAACTGGATGAATATCCAGTTCTTCACAATCGCAATAATAATACGCATTCCGAATATTAACAGGGCCTTCAGTACTGATATTAAAAGCGTGCAGAATCTCTCCCTCACAAAGGGAGAGTTCGATTTCAGCCGTACTCCATTCATCGGATCGTTGCAAACTAACCGCAGAGCCATCAATTGTAGAAGGAATCCAAGAATAATTATTTGCATACGTCTGCTGAAGCGTTAAGGCGGAGCCGCAATACTCGATATGAAGATAAAACGCCTTTGCAGTAGTGTATTTTCGCCACTTATAAATGGATAGCGCATTAAAATATGTTGTGAAATCAACATTGGTCGATTTCATGATTTCAATAGCGTCATTCGAAGTTGGAATAACAAGACCCTCCGTTGCCCTATAGCAAAGCAATGGATACTGCAACATCGCATCAGATCCGTTAAAAATCAAATTTGCAAGTTTAAAATGCATTGAAAACCATCCAAAAAATTCCTGGTGCAACTTGGCAAAATGGCATAAATGCCCATGGCATTGTTTGCATTCTCACTGATTTTAAGAATGCAAACAATGTACTAAAGGCATCTAATCAAAATGAAGTTTTAGCTCTTCCTCCCAGTCGGGCATATGGAACCCAACCGACTCGAGCCTGGAAAGGTCGAGCGCGGAGTGGGTCGGGCGCGGGGCGATGGGGCCCGCGGCGCTCGCGTAGTAGTCGGCGGTCGATACCGGCACGACCCTGTCGCCGTTGCCGTTGGCGACCTCGAAGACGGCGCGGGCGATGTCCGCCCAGCTCTTCACGGCGCCGGAGCCGGTGCAGTCGTAGGTGCCGTAGGGGGCGTGCGTCCCCAGCACGTGGAAGATGGCCTCCGCCATGTCGCGCGTGAAGGTCAGGCGGCCCAGCTGGTCGTCCACGACGGTGACCTGCTCCAACTTGTCCTCCGGGTCGGCTACGCGGTCGGACAGCCCCTTCATGGTCTTCACGAAGTTGTGGCCCTCGCCGATGACCCAGCTGGAGCGCATGATGTAGTGGCGCGGGCAGCCGGCCACGGCGATGTCGCCGGCGGCCTTGGTCTGGCCGTAGACGGACAGCGGGGAGAACGGCTCGTCCTCCGTGTGGACCTCGGCGGTGCCGTCGAAGACGTAGTCGGAGGACACGTGGACGAGCGTGATCCCGTGCCCGGCGCAGGTGCGGGCGAGCAAGGCCGGCCCGGTCGCGTTGGCCTTCCAGGCGATGGCGCGGCCCTCGGGGGTCTCGGCTTTATCCACGGCCGTGTAGGCGCCGCAGTTGATCACGGTGCCGTAGAGCGACCAGTCGTACTTGGAGTAGGCCGCCGGGTCGGACATGTCGAAGGTGTCGATGTCGCAGAAGTCGAAGTCCTTGGCCACGCCGCGCTCCTCGGCGAGCGCGCGCACCGCGCGGCCCAGCTGGCCGTTGCAGCCGGTGACGAGCGTCCTCTTGGGCGCCATGGGGACGACGTCCCTCAGCATCGGGTGGTTGAGGTCGGCCTCGGAGACGGTGGCCTCCTCCAGCGGGATGGGCCACTCGATGGCGAGCTCGGGGTCGGCGAGGTTCACGAAGGTGTAGGTCCTCTTGAGCTCCAGCGACCAGTGGGCGTCCACCAGGTAGGTGTAGGCGGTGCCGTCCTCCAGGGCCTGGAAGGAGTTGCCCACGCCGCGCGGGACGTAGATGGCCTTGGACGGGTCGAGCGTGCAGGTGAACACCTTGCCGAAGGTCTCGCTGCCCTCGCGCAGGTCCACCCAGGCGCCGAAGACCGAGCCGCGGGCCACCGAGATGAACTTATCCCAGGGCTCCGCGTGAATGCCGCGGGTGACGCCCCTCTTCTCGTTGTAGGAGACGTTGTTCTGGACGACGCGGAGGTCCGGGATGCCCAGGGCGGTCATCTTGGCGCGCTGCCAGTTCTCCTTGAACCAGCCGCGCGAGTCGCCGTGGACGGCGAGGTCGACGACCTTGAGGCCCTCGATGCCGGTCTCGGCGACGGAGAGGTCCTTCTCGAATGCGATGTCTGCCATGTGGGAAAAGCTCCTATCGAAGAGGTTGGGAAACCGGGGTCGCCCCGCGGTGCGGTTCACCGGGATGCGGTCTTACTGGCCCTGCGCGCGGTAGCGCGCCTCGGTGGCCTCCTTGGCCGGGCGCCACCAGGACTCGTTTGCCACGTACCAGTCGATCGTCTGCTTGAGCCCCTCGGCGAAGTCGGTGTGCGCCGGCCTCCAGCCCAGCTCGCGCTGGAGCTTGGACGAGTCGATGGCGTAGCGGCGGTCGTGGCCGGGGCGGTCGGCGACCCAGTCGAAGTCCTCGGGGTCGCGCCCCATCGCCTCCAGGATCATGCGCAGGACCGTGATGTTGTTCTTCTCGCCGTCGGCTCCGATGAGGTAGGTCTCCCCCATGCGGCCCTTGGTGAGGATGTCCCAGACGGCCGAGGAGTGGTCCTCGGTGTGGATCCAGTCGCGGACGTTCTCGCCGCGGCCGTAGAGCTTGGGGCGCACGCCGTCGACGATGTTCGTGATCTGGCGCGGGATGAACTTCTCCACGTGCTGGTAGGGGCCGTAGTTGTTGGAGCAGTTGGAGATCGTGGTGCGCAGCCCGTAGGTGCGGGTCCAGGCGCGCACGAGCATGTCGGAGGACGCCTTGGTGCTCGAGTACGGGCTGCTCGGGTGGTACGGCGTCTCCTCGGTGAACTTCGCCGGGTCGTCGAGCGCCAGGTCGCCGTAGACCTCGTCGGTGGAGACGTGGTGGTAGCGGATGCCGTATTTGCGGACGGCCTCCAGCAGGCGGAAGGTGCCCTCCACGTTGGTGCGCAGGAAGGGCTCCGGGTCGGCGATGGAGTTGTCGTTGTGGCTCTCGGCCGCGTAGTGCACGATCGCGTCGTGGCCCGG
Source organism: uncultured Collinsella sp. (assembly GCA_905207425.1). GTDB lineage: Bacteria > Actinomycetota > Coriobacteriia > Coriobacteriales > Coriobacteriaceae > Collinsella. The sequence continues at coordinate 7,331 of CAJLLB010000004.1, read as the reverse complement.
GACGATGCGGTCCAGCAGCCCGGCGTCGCAGATGTCGCCCACGACGAGCTCCACGCGGTCGGAGGGCAGCCCCGCGATGTTCTCGGGGTTGCCGGCGTAGGTAAGCTTGTCCAGGACGGTCACGTGCACGCCGGGGTGGTTGTTGACCACGTAGTGCACGAAGTTGCTGCCGATGAAGCCGCAGCCGCCCGTGACGATGATGTTCCTGGGCTCGAAGAGCTCTTCAGACATGTTTCTATCTCCCATTGGGTCGGATTAGTACTCGCGCGGGCTGTTGACGATCTCGCCGGCGGCGACCTTCTTGAGGTGCTGCCCGTAGACCGACTTGCCGTAGGCCTCGGCGGCCTGCTTTAGCCCCTCGGTGGTGATCCATCCGTTCTCCCAGGCGATCTCCTCGGGCACGGACACGGGCAGGTCCTGGGAGTGCTCCACGGCGCGGACGAACTCCGCGGCCTCGTGCAGGCTCTCCATGGTGCCGGTGTCCAGCCACGCGTACCCGCGGCCGAGGGTGACCACGGACAGCGTCCCCTCCTCCAGGTACATCCGGTTGAGGTCGGTGATCTCCAGCTCGCCTCGGGCGGAGGGCTCCACCCCATGGGCCTTGGCGGCCACGTCGCCCGGGTAGAAGTAGAGTCCGGTGACGGCGTAGGAGCTCTTGGGGCGCTCGGGCTTCTCCTCGATGGAGACGGCCCTGCCCTCCCCGTCGAACTCCACGACGCCGAAGCGCTCGGGGTCGTCCACGTGGTAGCCGAAGACCGTGGCGCGGCCCGACTCGGCGTTCTGCACGGCGCGCGTCAGGTGGCGCGACAGGCCGTTGCCGTAGAAGATGTTGTCGCCCAGCACCAGCGCGCACGGCTCGCCGGCGATGAACTCCTCGCCGATGGTGAAGGCCTGCGCCAGGCCGTCCGGACTCGGCTGCTCTGCGTAGGAGAGGTTCACGCCGTAGCGCGAGCCGTCCCCGAGCAGGCGCTCGAAGTTGGGCAGGTCGGTCGGCGTGGAGATGACCAGGATGTCCCGGATGCCCGCCAGCATGAGGGTGGACAGCGGGTAGTAGATCATGGGCTTGTCGTAGACCGGCAGCAGCTGCTTGGAGGTCACGAGCGTGAGCGGGTACAGGCGGGTGCCGGACCCGCCGGCGAGGATGATGCCTTTCATTAATTACACCTTTCAGTCGTCTTTGTTCGAGATAAGAAAACAAGTTGTTCGGTATCTAAGGCAAAGCTTGGCTTTCCTTACGGCGAGCATCCCAATGCAATAAAGGCGACTGAGGGTAGAACTGTCATAGAAATGCCGTGCATCGCGTTCAAAAATCGCTAAGCGTTTTAATGCTTTATCAACGTTATCTGACGCAAGGGAATAGCTCTGCTTCAGAAGGGGACCGCGTAAGTAAACGACCTTCATGCCAGCCTTTTTCACATCATCAATAAACTTGTGATCAACCAAATCCAAGAAGAGATCAAGGTCGTATGAAACAGCTTCGAATACGGAGCGCTTTACAATCATTCCACTGTTGATGCCACTCAGCTCAGAACAATCCGAAACAGAGTTAATGTCTGGAAAAGAATGGGCCCTAAAACCGTCAAAGGTACAAGGTGAAAGAACAGAATCGCCGCTCATAACAAGCGGAAGATCAACATCCCAGTCAGGTGAAGAAACGTCAAGGCCATCCAAAGCAGTGAAATAATCTTGATCAACCTCGGTGTCGTCATCGAACAGACAAACCAGATCACCATGGCATCTCTCGATGCCAGCTCGATATGCCGCAGGAAGACCCTTATTCCCAGCCATATCGACATAGCAAACACCAAGGGTCTCGCAGATTGCTCGGTTGCCATACTCATGAGTGCTATTATCACAGACGATGATTTCAGGTCTTACGAACGCATTTAGGGCTGCTTTAATAACAGGCACATCATCCACAGTCTGGTTGTAGACAACAACAATAAGGGAAGCAACACTCATTTAAGAGTCCTCCCCTTCTTGAAAAGCTCACAAAGGAGATTAGCTCGCTGAGCAGCAACAATCTTGAGCTTCCTTCGCGATGTCGTTACATTACCGCCGTGCAGTCTATGCTCCAAAAAGACACGATTGTCGAAGACAACCGTTCCGAATATTTCGCAGACCATACCGATCCAATGATCGTAATTGACGACACTAGAGGGCATAGGCATGATGAGTCGTTTTGAGCTTGCAGGAAAAGCCATACAGCATCCGCTGTATCGTGGTTTAGCAAAATTTCGCAATAAACCTCCCCTGATACCGTATTCCTCAAAGAGCGGCTTGGAGATAACGATACCCTCCCCATTAATATGAACCACATTGTGTATTGCTAAGTCAGCACCAGTTTCGTTCAAGAGTCGAAGCATGGCATCCTTTTTGCCGGATTTCCAAATATCATCCTGGTCGCTAATAAAAATGATGTCCTTGCAGCAGTTCTGAATTGCGTTGTTGAAGTTGCCGACCACGCCAGGCTCCGCATTACGAACAATCTTGACTCGTCCGTCAGTCTCTGCATATCTGGAAATGAGTGACAAAGTGCCATCTTGTGATTCGTCATAGGAAATAACAAGCTCATCATCCGAAGAGAGCTGCTCCAAGATAGAGTCAATCTGCTGTTCAAGGAATCGCTCCCCGTTATATACAGCCATTGCAACCGATGCAGTTTCAAGCATAGCTACACCCTCTCCCAACTTTGAGAGACATCATTCCATTTCCTGATAGCGCGTGCGGGAGACCCAGCGAGTACGGTATTGCTGGGAAACGATTTAGTTACGACGGTATTAGCGCCAACCGTACACCCATCGCCAATCGTAACGCCCGGCATAACGCATACGCCCTCGCCAATCCAGACATTGTCACCAATGACGGTAGGCTTAGTAGCAAGCTCCCTGTCGTCCGGCGCAACGTCAGGACACGCTGATGTACTGGTGAATTCACCGTGACTAGTATCAGAGATAAATATATTCGAAGCCATCAGTACGTTGTCGCCGATCGAAACGGAATCGTGCGCGACTATATGCACTCTGTCATTGAACTTGCAGTTGCTGCCGATTTTTAGGACGATACCCTCTCCACCAAGGTCAAAGCGACAGCCATAACCGAGCGTCAGGCCATGCCCATAAGAGAAGCGTTTCTTTCCACCTCGTAAGTAAAATGGCAACCTAATAAGCCTCGCCCCAGGAAAGCGAAGTTTAGTATAGGCGACGTAAATGCAGTTACCGACAAACTCCCCAAGGGAGTATTGGTTAATCAAGGCTACTCCTCGCCGCAAGAATCTTGCGAATCTTTGATGCATCGCCCCAGATAGCGGGCGAATCATACGGGCGATCGGGGTACTTGCCGTAACCGAGCTTGATCGAGAAGCCGTTATCATTAATAAAGTGCTCGATGTAATCACCAAGGCTGATTGGCTCACCGGAGCAGATGTTGATGATGCCGTTCACCTCATCCTGCTCGACGACGGCGACAACCTGTCGGCAGAACTCTTCATAAGGAAGGAAATCGTATTTGCATCGCCCACTCGTGAACGGGAACTCGTCCTTACCCTCGCGCTCAGCCGCGACGATCTTCGAGAAGATGGAGCATCCGCGTCCGTCGTTCGAAACGAGATAAAACCCGCGGAGCCACTGCATCTGGGCACCATGTTGGCGACAGAGCTCTCCAGTGAGTTGCCGGAGGGCGTTCTTCGCAACGCCGTAGGGCGTAGTGGGATTGCAGGGGGTGTTCTCGTCAACGGCACCCTCGTGGTAACCGACCTCGTGCATAGAACCCATAACGGCAATTCGCTTGACGCCCGCCTCGAGCGCCGCCTTGATAATCAGGTAGTGCTTAGAGAGGTCATCCAGGTGCGAAATATCATTATGTGAGAAGCCGTTTCGCCAGGCAAGGTGCAACAGGACATCCGGGTTCTCGTTGGACTGGAAATCGTAGGAGAACACATCGCCGACGTGCTCCTCAAGATTATCGTGGCTCAGCCCGCACGAGCAGAGCCCCATGGCCATGACCTTGTGCCCTGCATCCAGGAGTTGAGAGACGACTCCCCTTCCGATATAACCGTCGGCGCCGGTGACCATAATCCTCATAAGTTGCCTTTCTCGTAGCCTTTGTAGGCTGGCTCATTGCCCAACAGGGCATTCACAAAGGTTTCAATTGAATAACTGCGATACACTTCATCAGGAAGCTCCCGATAAGGCGTCGTAAAGAATTGAGGGGAGACGCTACCCTTCCCACGCCACACGGCGACATCACCTTTACTCGCGAAATCGTAGAAAGCCGCATCAGGATTAGCAGTGATCAGCTTTCTATGCGCTCCGATGGTCTCGAGAGTGCGCATGGTAAGGCCACGCTGTCCAGCCTGGGGAGAATCGACTATTGCTTTGGATCTCGCATAGATCTCGACTATCTTTTCGGCCGGAAGCGAGTCAAAGCTGAACTCCACGCCCCGATAGGCGGAGTTCGTAAGGCGGCGCAACAAAGCCGCCGACTTCGACGGCATAAAAAAATAACGAAACACCCGCAGGCCCTGCGATTCGAGGTTGTCGCAGATAGAGCTAACCGCCTCAAATTTGCTCGGCTGGTGCACACTCCCTATGAAGCACGCGTCATAGGTGAATCCACCGTCCGGGACAAGAGGCAGGCCATCGTATGCCCCCGAGAAAAAAAGAGGGCGAAACTTCAGACCATAACGCTCACAATCGGACGGCTCAAAAGAATAAACATCGTCAAATAGATCCCGGCAGGCACCGAAACGCTCGCAATTGTTGAAAGCATCCCAAAGGTACGAGACAAAACGAGCGTTGCTTGTAGACCTGATGGATGAAAACTGATCGCGGGTGAAACAAAAAGACATGCCACCCATGAAGATCAGCAAATCATAATCACCTGTCGCGACATTCTCCTTAAGAGATTCAGCGTACTTAGCAATCTGCCCATCGATGAGTCTATAGCTGATCTTCGCAAGGGACCTGAAGGAGACAGACTCGCTTGGACGGTCATCAACACATACAACGCTATGACCTTGGCGGGAAAGCTCGTCACGCACCTGATCACGATACCCGAAGAAAGTTGGAGCTATAAGCAAAATACGATAACCCATCTATCGCCCCGTCCTCTTCTTGCCAAACATGGCACCAAAAGTGCCAGCAAAGCATTTCCAATCCATGCGAAAGCAGCGGTTCTGAACGTAACGAAGCTCTATCTTTTGACGCAGGCCACTTTCGAAAGTCGCCTCATTACGATCAGTCGCCTGCCAAAGTCCAGTAATTCCAGGCTGGACAGAGAGCAACTCAGCCTTTTCCTCATCCGAAAAATGCTGCTCAAGCTCATCCCTTGTAATGGGGCGGGGACCAATTACGGACAGATCACCATTCAGCACATTAAGAAACTGAGGCATCTCATCGATGGAGCACTTGCGAATAAACTGACCGATCTTAGTAATGCGGGGATCGTCATCGACCTTGCGCTCGACTTCCCACTGATGCAGTTGCTCAGGACTCAAATACTTCTGCACGTCACCCGCATCGGCGACCATGCTACGAAGCTTAAAAATCTTGATTGTCTTTCCACCCTTGCCAACGCGCTCTTGCGTATACATAGGGCTGCCGGGCGATTCAAGGCTAATGAGTGCACACACAATGGCGATAGGAATGAACAGCAGCACACTCATCAAAAGACTGAACACCAGATCAAACAGCCTTTTAATAAAGCGATAACCAACCGTGCCGCTCGGTTTAATCTCTTTAATGGCCAGTGCGTCCCCCACAGATACACAGCTCTCTGTTACTTCTTTAGCAGCCAAAGTCCAACGTACGGCCCTATCCTCTAGGACCCCCCCCAATCGGTTAATTCAAAAATGCGAACGAACAGCTAGTGCAACGTCTCCCTTACGTTTTGATGGGAACGTCGAGCGGAAGCACTTCCCTAAAACTGGAATCGCCTTCGCCTACGTCCACCAGGCACCAGCGCTTGCGACGGTCGATCTTATGCACGCGGGCCTCTTGCCCCACCAAGGGCCCCTGCTCTATGTGCAACACGCCGTCTTCTATGCGGGCGACGCTGTTGCGCACCACGCCGTCGTCGTCCAGCACGCTGCGGTACCAATCCTGCGCATCGTCCGGCATGGGCATGTACGCCCGCTCCCTACTACCGGCGATGCGACAGCCAAAGCTCAACTGGGCCAAAGCCCTATCGAGCGCAGCGGCATCGTGCGTGGCGACGAAGAAATATTCCTTGTACATAGGTTTGGTTTGGAGCGACCATGCGCCGTCCCGCTTAAACCAGAACTCCTTTTGCATCACAAAAGCGTCCTGCATAAGGTCGTGCGGGATAATGCGGCGAACCTTTTCGCAGGTCTCGCGCTCTTTTCCAATGGGGGTGTGGACCAGATACCAGCGGACGCGGCCGTGCTGGCTGTTGGTGGTGGCGCCGTTAAAAGCGCCCGGCAGCTGCTCTTGGCGCCGTGCCGTCTGTTCCATGTTCTCGCCCCCTCTTTTTGGCTTTGCGATGCACGCAAATGCAGGGGCGTTTAGAACAGGCTTCTCGCTCGCAGCTAGGCGCAGTCGCAAAAGTACAGATTTTTGTATCTTTCGACAGAAGACATTATACGAGCAATTAATCAGCGTTTGCCCAGATTACGCAAAATGTACTGCTAGTAGGTGCATCTCCATACCCCTCTATAAAAACCTGTACCTTTTTGTGCAACAAAAAAAGCCGCTCAACCAGCGGCTTTTCTTATTTGGGCATGAAAAAAGGCGACCGCCCTTTATGGACGGTCGCCTTTGTTAATTGTTGTGAAGCTTGCCTTAGGCGCGAGTCTTGATTTCCTCGGTCACCTTCGCAACAAACTCGTCAACGCTCATCTGAACGGTCTCGTTGGAACGATCGCGGACGGAGATGTTGCCGGCCTCGACCTCCTTCTCGCCCAGGATGAGCATGTAGGGCACGCGGTCGATGCTGCGGGCCTCGCGGATCTTATAGCCGATCTTCTCGTCGCGGTCGTCGCAGACCACGCGGATGCCGGCCTCCTCCAATTTGGCGCACACCTCGTGGGCGTAGTCGCGGCTCTTCTCGGAGACGGGAAGCGCCTTGACCTGCACAGGAGCGAGCCAGGTGGGGAACTTGCCCGCAAAGTGCTCAATCAGAATACCGATGAAGCGCTCGATGGAGCCAAAGCACACGCGATGCAGCATGATGGGGCGCTTCTTGGTGCCGTCGGCGTCCACGTACTCCAGGTCAAAGTTGAGCGGCATCTGGAAGTCGAGCTGCACGGTACCGCACTGCCAGGTACGGCCGAGCGAGTCCTCCAGGTGGAAGTCGATCTTGGGGCCGTAGAA
>CAJLLB010000003.1 GCA_905207425.1 uncultured Collinsella sp. | reverse complement strand
ACTACAAGCGCCGCGAGGGCGTGGGCGACTGCACCGTCACCATTCCGCCTCCCAACGTGACCGGCAAGCTCCACATGGGCCACGCCACCGACGACTCCATCCAGGACGCCATCATCCGTATGGCCCGCATGCGCGGCAAGTCCACGCGTTGGGTGCTCGGCACCGATCATGCCGGTATCGCCACGCAGACCAAGGTCGACAAGAAGCTCAAGAGCGAGGGCATCAGCCGCCTGGAGATTGGCCGCGACAAGTTTGTCGACGCCTGCTGGGACTGGACCCACGAGTACGGCGGCATCATCGTCGAGCAGATCAAGCGCATGGGCTGCTCCGTCGACTTCGATAACGAGCGCTTCACCATGGACGAGGACTACGCGCAGGCCGTACGCAAGGTCTTCTGTGATTGGTATCATGACGGCCTGATCTATCGCGGCAAGCGCATCGTCAATTGGTGCCCCAACTGCACCACCGCCATCTCGGACGACGAGGCCGAGTACAAGGACGAGAAGGGCCATCTGTGGCACCTGCGCTATCCGCTGACCGAGCCGGTCAACGGCCAGGATTACATCGTCGTCGCCACCACGCGCCCCGAGACTATGCTCGGCGACACGGGCGTCGCCGTCTCCCCGAAGGACCCCGAGAAGGCCGCCTTCGTGGGCAAGACCGTCAAGCTTCCCATCGTCGACCGCGAGATCCCCATCTTTGAGGATTGGCATGTCGACGCCAACTTTGGCTCTGGCTTCGTCAAGGTCACCCCGGCCCACGACCCCAACGACTACGCCATGGGTCAGGCCCACGACCTGCCGCAGATCAACATCTTCGACGAGCACGCGGTGGTCGTCGAGGGCTACGGCGAGTTCACCGGCATGAACCGCGACGAGTGCCGCGAGGCCGTCATCAAGTGGTTCGAGGAGCATGACCTGCTCGATCACGTTGAGGACCACGACCACTCCGTCATGCACTGTTACCGCTGCGACGCCGCGCTTGAGCCGTGGCTGTCCGAGCAGTGGTTTGTGGCCGTCGACAAGCTCAAGGGGCCGGCGCTCGACGCCGTCAACTCCGGCAAGGTCACCTTCCACCCCGCGCGCTGGACGCAGACCTACACCACCTGGATGGAAAACCTCAAGGACTGGTGCATCTCGCGCCAGCTGTGGTGGGGCCACCGCATCCCTGTGTTCTACTGTGAGGACTGCGGCTGGGAGGACGCCCTTACCGAGGACACCGACGTGTGCCCCAAGTGCGGCGGCCATCACGTGCACCAGGACGAGAACGTGCTGGACACCTGGTTCAGCTCGCAGCTGTGGACTTTCGCCACGCAGGGCTGGCCGCAAAAGCCGGAGCTGCTCGAGGGCCATCACCCCACGACGGCGCTCGTCACCGCGCGCGACATCATCGCGCTGTGGGTCGCCCGCATGGTCATGAGCTCGCTGTACTTCCTGGACGAGGTGCCGTTTAAGGACGTCGTCATCTACCCGACGATCCTTGCCAAGGACGGCAGCCGCATGTCCAAGTCCAAGGGCAACGGCGTTGACCCCATGGACCTCATCGGCATGTACGGCGCCGACGCCATGCGTTACAACCTGCTGACGCTGTGCACCAACAACCAGGACGTCAAGTTCGATGCGAACATCGACAAGAAGACCAAGAAGCTCATCGACAGCCCGCGTACCGACCAAGCCAAGTCATTTGTGACCAAGATCTGGAATGCCAGCCGCTTCCTGCTCATGAACATGGAGGGCTACACGCCCGGCGAGCCCGTCGTGGAGACGCCAGCAGACGCTTGGATGTTCAGCCGCCTGGCCAAGGCCGTAAAGATGGTCACCGAGGGCATCGAGAATTACACCTTTGGCGACATGGCCCGCGGTGTGCAGCAGTTCTTCTGGAACGAGGTCTGCGACTGGTACGTCGAGGTCACCAAGGCCCGCCTGAAGGGCGAGGGCCGTCTGCAGGCGCAGCGCAACCTGATTTTTGTGCTCGATACCTCCATTCGCCTGATGCACCCGCTTATGCCGTTTGTCACCGAGGAGATCTGGGACAACATGCCGGCGAGCGTGCTCGATCTGGACGCCGAGGGCAACGTTGACCGTGCCGAGGCGCTCATGATCGCCAAGTGGCCGGAGCCCGCCGACTACGTCAAGTACGTCGACGAGGACGCTGAGCGCGCGTTTGAGCTGTGCCGCACCGTCGTTTCCGCCGCCCGCGCCACGCGTTCGCGTTATCGCTTGAGCCCCAAGGCCGAGCTCGACGTGGTCGTGCGCGCCGGTGCCGAGGACATCGAGAAGCTCGAGAGCCTGCGCTCCACGATTGAGCCGCTGGCCAACACTTCCTCGCTGGTCATGGGCACCGACGTTGAGAAGCCTGCCGCGAGCATCGCCGTGGTCGATAGCGGCGTCGAGGTCTTTGTGGTGCTCGAGGGCAAGGTCGATCTTTCGGCCGAGAAGGCGCGTCTTGAGAAGGAGGTCGCCGCGGCGCAGAAGGAGCTCGCCGGCTGCGAGAAGACGCTTGCAAACGAGGGCTTTGTGGCCAAGGCCGCGCCCGCGGTGGTCCAGAAGAAGAGGGACCGTGCAGCAGAGCTCAAGGAGATCCTGGCGGCACTGACTGCTCAGGTTGCTGACTTCTCGTAAGGTGGACTGTGGGGCGCGGTTTGGGGCATTGCTCGCTACTGCGAACAGTCCTGCTCGCACGAAGGCCACATTAAGTGGCCTTCGGCTCGTGCGGAATCTACGGAAAACTCGCCCTGCCCCTCCCGGCCGGAGCTACGTTGCCTTTGCTGCGAATCCTCGTGTCCGTTGGCCGGCGCGCCCCACGCATAACCCTTATGTCGATGGGCTGATGTGTTGCGTCCCTGATGGTTATAGGGTTGAAACGAAGGTGGACAGGCGGCGGAGGCCTTCGTCCAGATTTTTGTCGGAGACGCAGTAGCTTAGGCGGATGTGGCCTTCGGTTCCGAAGCAGTCGCCTGGGACTAGGGCTACGTTTGCTTCTTTGATGGCTTTGATGCAGAAGTCTTCGCTGGTTAGGCCGAACTTTTTGATGCTCGGGAAAGTGTAGAAGGCTCCTGCGGGCTCTACCACATCGAGACCCATGGCGTTTAAGGCTGCGAGCACGCGTTTGCGGCGGGCTCGGTAGACTTTGAGCATGGGGGTTGGGTCGACGGTCAGGGCTCGCGCTGCGGCGTCCATCTCGAAGGAGACGGCACTCGATACTAGGTATTGGTGGGCTTTTGCGATCTCGGCAATGACGGGGGCTGCGGCTGCGAGCCAGCCCAAGCGCCAGCCAGTCATGGCCCAGGGTTTGGAGAAGCTCTCGATGACTACTGTCTGCTCGCGTAGCTCCGGGTGGCGCTGGGCAAAGCGCTCGTAGCCATCCACATAGACCAGGCGGTTATATACGTCGTCGCAGACCACGTAGATGCCCGCCTGCTCTGCCACGTGTGCCACGGCGTCGAGCGATGCCGCATTGAGGATGCAGCCCGTAGGATTGTTGGGCGTACAGATGACGATGGCCTTGGTCGCCGGCGTCACGCAAGCACGAAGCGCCTCCTCGTCAATCTGGAATTGCGCAGGCTCCGTATCCAAAAAGACCGCCTTGGCGTGGTTAGCCACGACGATGCTCTCGTACAAGCCAAAGGCCGGCGTGGGGATGATGACCTCGTCGCCGGGGTTGAGCATAGCCATAAACGTCGCCGACAGGGCTTCGGTCGCGCCGTCGGTCAGGATGACCTCGTCTGCCGAAAACGTAAGGCCCGCATCCCCCATGTAGGCAGACAGTGCCTCGCGCAGGGCGGGGCGACCGTTGTTGGGCGGATAGTGCGTGTCGCCGCGGTCCAACGAAGCAGTCACCTCAGCGCTAATCACATCGGGCGTAGGAAAATCGGGCTCGCCGAGCGCGAGCGCAATGCATCCCGGATGCTGGGCGGCGAGCGCATTGATCCGGCGGATGCCGGAGGGCTTGAGCGTGGCAAGCGAGGTATTCATGGGCAGACGCATGGCGTTCCTTTCGTAAGGGTTGCACTAGGATAGCGCGGCGGAGCGCCACCAGACGGTGTAACCTAAACGGAAACCAACCGGAAAGGAGGCGGCATGGAGACGACCGCGCGCGGCGATGTACCAAAAACACTGCATAACATCGCGTTTGTCAGTATTCCCGAAAGCGCCGATCTTGAGTTTTTGCTTTGGGACCTGCAGGATGCCATCGCCGCCTATGCCCGGCTTTCCGACACCGTACTCCCCCACCCGGTTGACTTGAAGGCGGATGATGCCGGTGCAGTCGATGGCATAGTGCTCGCTGTTGATGATGCATTTGACGATGAGGCTATGATCGCTGTCGAGCAGATACTCGATCGCCTTGGGAATACAGAAACACGCGTCTATGTCGTCGTCCAGGCCCTGTCCAACAACGCCAAGCAGACGGACGAAGTCCTCGACCGCCTGTATCGGGCATGTCTTCTACGTGACCTGCCATGGTGCGACGGCGTTGTCGTCTGCACCGGCACCGGCATCGCAGCGCTTCGCCACTCCCCGCGCATGGGTCTCTTGCGTCGGCCATTTTCGGAAGCGATGGATAAGCTTGTGGGCGCCGTACGCATGGGCTGCTCCATTGAGCATGCGCAGCTGCTTGGCGGTGGCAATGCCGGAGGCGTCGATGCCGACGGCATGGTGCGCGTCAAGCCCGCGCTGCCCGCACCGATCTGGCATGCCATCATGAAACGCCTCGGCACCCGCGCCCAATCAGATATCTAAATTACAGAGCGCCCCAGTCAACGGCCTCGCGCCAGCGCCCAACAAGGCGCTCTAGGCGCCATGCCGCATTGGCGGGACTTGTCGACGGCAGAACGATGGCCGGCAGCCCGGTGCGTTCTTGTAGATAGCGCTTGTAGAGCCGGCCAGCTGTACCACCGTTGCATATCACCTGCTTAATGGGAGCCGCGTCGGTAATGCGCTCGATATGTGCCGGCACAACGTTGCGGATGCTGGCGTCACTCGAACCCTTAATATCGCAGCTCTCGATCACGTCCCACAGGGCCACACCGCCGTTGAGCAGCATGGCCCGCTTGGCGGCAATCGAGGCATCGAGCGTCGCGGGCTCACCGCTTGCCAAAGGATCGCCCTCGTTGGGCGGCACGGGCACACCGAGGCACGCGGCCATCACGCGCCAAAAGCGATTCTGAGGGTTGCCGTAATAAAAGGCATTGGCGCGCGAAAGCACCGAGGGAAACGACCCGAGCACCAAAACGCGCGAGTGCTGGTCGAACACGGGCTCAAACCCATGCTCAATATGTTGATAGCCCTCGTCAGACGCTGCCATGGCCTAGGCCCTCAGCAGATAACGCACCTCGTAGGGTGCAAGCTCAAGGGCACCCGACAGCTCGACCGTGGGCGCATCGTCGGCAAGCAGGTCGACGAAGGAGCCGCTGAGTTCGCCAGCTCCAAAGGTGTAGGGCTCGTTCACGGTATTGACCGCCACGAGCACCGTCGCATCGTCGCAGGCGCGCTCGAACAGCAGCTGCTTGTTCTGGATCACCACATTGCGATAGGCACCGTAGTTGAGAGCACGGGCCGCCGCGTCGTCGGCCGAACGAAGGTGTGCGAGCTGCGTGATGAACGCCGTCAGTTCGTTGGGCGCAGGCTCATCGAGCGCAGGGCGCAGCGCCCAGTCGCCATCGGGGCCGCCCTTTTCGCCGGCAAATCCCCACTCGCTGCCATAGTAGACGCACGGGATGCCCGGCATGCCAAAGAGCATGCCATAGGCGGGACGCAGGCACGACTTGTCAGTGAGGATGCTTGCCAGTCGCGGCACGTCGTGGTTGTCGACAAACGACAGCAGGTGCTTGCCGCGGTAGATGCACCAGGGGTCGCCGCCAAACTGACGGTGCAGCGAGTGCGCAATCTCGAACATGTTGACCGAGTTAAAGCTGGAGTACAGGCCCTTGTAACACTCGTAGTTGGTGCAGGAGTCGAGCATCTCGTCGTTGACGATCTGGTTGTAGTCGCCGTGGAGCGTCTCGCCGATCAGCACGAAGTCGGGCTTGAGCTCACGGGCGAAGCTATGCAGACGACGCATGAAGTCGCGGTCGAGCATATAGGCAACGTCCAGGCGCAGGCCGTCGACGCCAAAGACCTCGGCCCAGCGGTGCACGGACTCTAGCAGGTAATCGACCACGGCAGGGTTTTGCAAGTTGAGCTTCACGAGCTCAAAATGGCCTTCCCAACCCTCGTACCAAAAGCCGTCGCCGTAGCAGGAGTCGCCATCAAAGCTAATGTGGAACCAGTCCTTGTACGGCGAGTCCCACTTACGCTCCTGCACATCGCGGAAGGCCCAAAAGCCGCGGCCGACGTGGTTGAAGACGGCGTCGAGCACCACGCGGATGCCGTGAGCATGCAGTGTGTCGCACACGGCGGCAAAGTCGGCGTCCCCACCCAGGCGACGGTCGATATGGCGCAGGCTGCGTGTATCGTAGCCGTGACTATCGGACTCGAGCGGCGGGTTGATGAGCACAGCGCCAACGCCGAGTTTTTGCAGGTAGTCGGCCCATTGGGCAATCTTCATGATAGGAGCATCGGGGTTGGGTTCGACATCGGCGGCCTGGGCGAGCTCATCCTCGGCAACGGGGGCGGCGTTTTCGCGCGGAGCTCCGCAAAAGCCCAGCGGATAGACCTGATAGAACGTCGTCTCGTATGCCCACATAGCAACCTCCCGGTAAGCTCAACACAACGACATCCATTGTATGCCCAGCTTGTATCCCCTCCCCCAAAATAAGTTGCGGTGCAATAGGGACTGTTTGCCGGGTTTATTGGGCCCAGCAGTCCGTATTTCACCGCAACTGATGAGGGGACGTGATTAGGCGACGGGCCTTGCGCGGCGTATGGCCGGGAACAGCACGGTGATGGCGAGGATGACGCCCACGACGGCAATCGCCCCGCCCGCGAAGCCGATCCAAGCGATACCGGGACCCGAAACCACGGCGCCGCCGATTGCGGTGCCCGTGCCAATACCGAGGTTAAACAGGCCCGAGAAGATCGACATGGCGACGGCCGACGAATCTGCCGACGTGCACTTGATGAGCTCGGCCTGAAACGCCACGTTAAAGGCCGTGGCGCAGCAACCCCACAGTGCGCAGACGGCAAGCACTGTCACGAGCGACGATGCGGCCGGCCCCATGAGCAGCAGGGCCACCGGCACGCCGGAGAGCGTGATAGCCAAGAACGGGAAGCGATGCCCATCGAACAGGCGGCCAAACAACCAGCTTCCGAGCAAACCAGAGCAGCCAAACGCCGTCAGCGTCATGGTAATGGCGCCCGCATCGACGTGCGCGACCTGCGCCAGGAAGGGCTCGATATAGCTGTAGCTTGCGTAATAGCCGGTCGCCATGAAGACCGTGACTGCGTAGAGCGCGATGAGGAGCGGGTTCTTGAGCAGCTCGGGCAGCTGTTTGACGGTAAAGCGCTCACCCGCCGGCATGGCCGGGAACACCGCTGCCTGGTAGACGACCGCGATGGCTGAGAGGCCCCCGACCACGGCAAACGTCATGCGCCAGCCCACGGCCAAGCCAATGGCGCGACCGAGAGGCAGGCCAAAGATCTGCGCGATGGACGAGCCCGTGGCGATCATGCTGATAGCGAGCGCTCCATGGCGGGTGTCGACCAGACGCGACGCCATGATCGAGGCGACCGACCAGAACACGGCATGTGCGCAGGCGACCACCAAGCGCGCGCAGACAAGGATGGGATAAGTCGGCGCCACAGCGGACAGGAACTGACCGAGCGAGAACACGGCCAGCACGCCCAGCAGCATCCGCTTGAACTCAAAGCGCGAGGCGAACACCATGAGCGGCAGCGACAGCAGCATGACGCCCCAGGCATAGACCGAGATCATGATGCCCGCCTGGGCCTCGGTGAGCGAGAACGACGCGGCAATATCAGTCAAAAGGCCGATGGGCATAAACTCCGACGTGTTGAACACGAACGCACAGCAGGTGAGCCCGACGAGCGGGAGCCACTGCCTGAGCGTGATGCCGTCTTGCTTTGTTTGAGCCATATAGGAAAACCTCTCCGATTATCTTGAGCGGTGGGCGATTATAGCAATGAGAAGTCTATAAAATGAGCAACAAAAGAATTCTTGGAAAACGATTGTTAACAGACGGCGCGCCAATTCTGCTTAGAAAGCAAGGTACGCAGGAACTCAATATCGAAAACGCGGCTTCATCTTCGGGCTATCGCGCCTGCTCGGATACGCACAAGGACACCCCCATGAGCACGTCAATTTCGAGCCAACTCGCAACCGCACAATGAACTAGCAAAAGCAGCATATAAGCAAACGCCCCATAATAAAGTCCCTCATGCACAAGCGCCGTCACTGAAAGTGCCGACGGCAGCGCCGCACTCGAAACTACCCATCCAACAAGAACCTGGATAGCGCAACTTGCAACCAGGTTCCATGCCACCAGCAGCGTTGCGGGACGCGCGATTTCTCTCCAGGAGGAACGAAGCACCGTGACCGAACGCATGATGTAGCGTGGTGCAAACCGAATGCCTCGTAGTCCCCTCTGCTCCACGTCCGCATCTTCAATTAACACGAATACGAACGACGCGGAAAGAAGCGTCACGATTACTGCCACCACAAGCGAGCACAACACCCCGAGCTGACTGCTCGCAAGCGAGGCAAAGACTACAATTGCCGATAAAATCAAGTGAACCAAATAAATTAGCAGCGCCCCAGAAATCTGGAGGGGAACCGTCGAGGCCAAGAGATAAACCGGAGGGGTTCGGGCAGGTTGCACCGTCTCTTTGGACCGGTCGACGGCAAATAATGAAAAAGCCACATTCGATAGAAGCAGGTTTAAAAAGGCCGCGACCACAGTGCAAATAAGCGTAATGGACGGATTGATATAGGCGAGCTCAGTTGCAACGTTTGATACACCAATTTGAAGCGCGCTCATAACAAACAAGGGGATATATAACGCCATCGTGCAGCCACTCCGGCATTCCTTCGCCCGATCGCCCGATTCCAGAAAGACATTGAAGTTCTCTCGCAAGTTCACTCTATACCCGTTTTCTTACTAAGCAGGGCGAACGGGCGCCAATATAAACGCCGGTCCGCCCATCCATAATTTCTAGTTTTAACGTCCAGACTAGTCTGTCCAGCCGTCGATGTAGTCGCGGTTAAGCTCAAAGTACTGCGCGGCGATATCTTTCGCCAAGGAGTACGAATTAACGAGCGGGTGCATCGCGAGGCTCTCGACAATGTCGCGCTTCGATCGGTTAACGATGCCACGCGCCACGGTGCGCTCGTAGTACTTGACGCGACGAATCAATTCGAGGTTTCCCGCGGGCACAGAATCGGCTTCGACGCGATGCGGCACGCAGCCATCGGTGGAGATATCGCACGTTGACTCAATGACATCTGTATCGAGAAGGCCGGGGATGGCGCCATTGTTGGGGGTGCACAGGATCATCTGCTGCGTCTTGCCAGAGCGAGCAATATCCATGAAGCGGAGCGCGACACCTGCGTATCCGCCAGCATCTTTGCCGTACACGTCAAACGTCCACGGCTTGTCGCGATGAATACCCGTCTCGGCCGCCATGTAGTTGTTTTCGCGCATTCCGTACCACTTCTCAAAGCACGCGAGGCCTTTTTCGAAGTCGTTCTCAATATCGATAGATGCAAGCTCGCTCGTCATTTCTCGATTAATTTCTTCGATTAGTTCGCCGCGCGTCTGGGGCGAAGAGAGAACGTTGGCAACGGCGCGCTCGCGATAGTAGAAATAGTATAGGTACTCATTTGGCACGCATCCGCGATTTAGGACGAGGTCCTTCTCGAAGAACCTAAGATCTGTATGAGCATATGCCCCGTCGTCGTGGATCAAGTCGGACATGATGTCCTCGCCGTCAACCGTCACATTGCGGAAGAACGAGAGGTGGTTGAGTCCATAGCACTCGCCCTGAACCGATGCGGGATCAACGCCTTTATACTCGGCAAACTGATGCAACATGCCCGAGGGGGCATCGCAAATGCCATAAGTAAAATCATAGCCCATATCGCGTAGGGCCTGAGATACGACGCCAGCGGGATTAGTAAAGTTAAACACCTTGACGTCCGGCTTTGCGTACTTCTTGATTAACTCGCAATACGAAGCAAGCGCAGGGACGGAGCGCATGGCAAAAGACACGCCGGCTGCGCCAGTCGTCTCTTGGCCAAGAACCCCATGCGAAAGAGCAATGCGCTCATCGCGAACGCGCATATGGTCCCCACCGACGCGAATCGTCGTGATCACGTAATCGGCGTCCTTAACGGCCTCGACTGCATCGCCCGTCAGTGAAAAATTAAGCGTGGGGCAAAGCATGCCCGAGACATGGGCGGCAAGGCCACCGTAGATGCGCAGCTTCTCGGGATCATTGTCCATAAACACAAGTTCGTCAATCCCAAGCGATGACGCCTGCTGGGCTATGCTCTTTGCCAAAAACATGGAGCGGACGCCACCGCCACCTATGACCGTAAGTTTCATATCGAAACCCCCAATTAGCACATTCAATATTGCATGGTTCGCCTGTGTTTGGATATTGTATCCAGCATGGAGGGCCGCTTCCCGCCCCGGTTGCAAGGCGGGAAAGGAATTCCCCAAGGAGTTATTATTTACGCAACGGAAGCGGCCACACACGTCCGGCGGGAAGGAAGCACCGATGGTTGATAAAAAGCAGATTTCCAAGCTCTACTCAGCCGCAAAGCTATCCGAAACCGAGCAAAGCGTACTCGAATACCTACTCAACAATATCGACACCCTCGATGATATTGGCATAAAACCCGTCGCCATGGCATGCTTTACCAGCATGACGACAGTCATCAGGCTTTCGAAAAAGCTCGGCTACCGTGGCTACCGCGAAATGATGTACGATCTCAAGCACCTTCAGCATGTCTCCCGCGAAATGAATCAATCACTCAAAGACAGTAGCGTCCACTTCGTATGTCACACCGGAGATGTAGACGTATTCATCGCCGCACTGCATCGCAACAGAATGATCGGAGTAAACGGAGAGGGCTTCTCACGCATCGTTGCGCAGTACATGGCGACTAAGCTCGTTGGACTTGGCTTTTTGGCCGTCATACAGGACTTCCTAGAAACCGATCAGTTTGTCGAATCCAACCGAAATACGCTCAGCTGCATGATGCTCATATCCAAATCGGGCCAGACAGAAGCCATCCTGGAAACCGCAAGGGCATGCCACGACGCGGGCATTACGACCCTCGCGTTTACCGGCAACGAAGACAGCGAGCTCGCCAAGACGGCAGACGCGATCTTTACGATACATGACGATCACCCAATGGATCTTAAGAACGTTAAGCCTAACTGCTTTACCGGAAGTTGTATTCTCGCATTTGAAGAACTATTGAGTATCTGCCTTGACAATCTAAAACAAGAAGGCCTGGCCCCCTAAATCATGCGATAGGAAGCCAAGCCCTGGAATTGCGCTATGCAATTGAAAGCCACTTGCGCGTTTTACTCGTCACCGAGAACTTCGTGCACCTCAGAAGCGACTTCGCCGACACGAGGACCGTAAATGACCTGGATTGCCTTGTCGCTCAGGCGGATAACGCCCATAGCTTCAAGATTCTTGGTGAACACCTCGTCGTCTGCAACCTTAGAACCATCCTTGACAATCACGCGAAGACGTGAGATGCAGTTGTCAAGATCATCAATGTTGTCAGCTCCACCAAGCGCTTCGACAATGCCAACAGCAAGCGCGCTGTCCTTGGTCGCACGGCCCTGGACTGCCTTCTCGGGAGTGCCATCAGACTCGCCCTTTGCCTCAGCGGCCTTTGCCTCGAACTCGGCTCTGCTGTTGATCAACTCAATATCGTCACCATCGTCTCGACCGGGCGTCTTGATATCGAACTTAGTAATAAAGAACCGGAAGAGGAAGAAAGCTGCCAGGAAAAAGGCGGGGAGCAGGATAAGGTATGGAAGCAGATTAAGCTTCTCGGGGCGGAATAAGAATGGGATCAGGTCCTTGATATTTCCCTGGTACACCGAAACGCCCATTGCCTCCGAGAGAACTTCACCCAGTCCGGAAAGCGGAGCGTAAACGCCAAAGTAGAGCCAGGGGGCGGCAAACAGGAACGTAAAGAGAATAGGCTCCGTAACGCCAAAGAAAACAGTCGAAATCACTGTGGGGATTAAAAGACCAGCAACCTTCTTGCGGTTCTGGGGCTTGGCACAAGACCACATAGCAAGGGCGATGCCCGGGAACAACGCGTAATCGTTAATGCCATAGCCAGCCATGAAGGCCCTAACCAAGAGCTTGTCACTGCTGGGAGAAGCGAGCTGTGCAAGCTGAATGGCGCTATTGCCCACCACGCGCGTTCCATCGACGACCATGGAGCCGCCAAGCTCAGTCCAATACATGGGCGTCTCGAGCAACGGATGCAAGCCAAACGGCACAAGGCTCTCGAGCACCCAGCGATAGACAAACGTACCGACCAGACCGGAGCCTTTCACAAACGTCGCAATACCCGAGAAGCATCCACCGATGACGGGCCAGACGAAGTACATAATGCCGCCCAGGATGCCACCGGCGACCAGCGATACAATGGGGACCGTTCGACTGCCCGCAAAAAACGCCAGCGCCGTTGGAAGCTTGGTCTTGTAAAAGCGGCCGGTGATCCAGGCGACCAGGCAGCCCACGATAATGCCGCCAAAGACACCAGAGCTGTAGCCAAAAAAGCCGAGCGAGGTAGTGTAGAGTGCGGACTGCTCACTCGCCTGAATGGACGTAAGGCCGACCTTCTGAAGAGCTTCCACCGTTGTATTGTCGGCAGCCAAGCCAGCTGCTCCAAGCAGAATCTCAACCGTCTTGAGCATGGTGAGATAGCAGACAAGGGCAGAAAAGGCAGCCCAGCCCTTCTCTTTGCGAGACAAGGAGAAGGCGCAGCCGACAGCAAACAAAACACCGAGGTTTCCAATGATTACCTCGCCGAGACCCTTAAATACCGAGAAGAACGTAAAGAGCGGCGAAGCGGCATACCAGTCCCAATTAACGCCAAGGGACACAAGGGTCAGTTCGGTCGTAAAAACGCTACCGATACCCAAAAAGAGACCGGAAATGGCAATGAGCGTAATCGGAACGAGCATTGCCTTTCCGAACGATTGGAATTTTTCTTTCATCAATTCCCTCCTCAATGAGCCTCTACAAACGACTATTGCACCCCACGTCCCCACACAGGCGAAACGGAAGACATGCTCGGCAATAGACACAAAGTGATTGTAGAAAGGGGCACAAAAAATGTGCATCGGCATCGCGTAATGCGGTTAAATCGACCGACGATTGCAAGTATTTACGAATCCGCAAACGGCAGCAAATAGGCAGCGAACGGCAACCTGCAGCGTAGGACAGTCCCCGCAGGCCGACAATTACCGGTATTTTGGCTCATATTTGTTTAATTGTTGCTCGCCCAAAAGCGCGGAGCATCAACGCGCCCCTAAGCCAACCCCAGCAATATGCCCGCCGAATGCACGACAAACGCCACGATCCAGGCAACGGCGACCTGAAACGCGAATACGGCCACGGCATAGCGCGCGCCCAACTCGCTCTTGACGGCGCCGATTGCCGCCACACAAGGCGGGTACAGCAACGTAAAGACCAAGAACACGTAGGCGGTAAACGGCGAAAACATGGTCGACAGCGCCGCGGGCGACGTTGCGCCCAAAAGCACCGTGAGCGTCGAGATGACGCTCTCCTTGGCAATGAGCCCCGTGACGAGCGCCGTCGAGGCGCGCCAGTCGCCAAAGCCGAGCGGGGCCAACACCGGCGCGATGATGCTACCCAGACCGGCAAGCAGGCTTTGCGACTGGTCGGCGACCACGTTAAAGCGGATGTCGAACGTCTGAAGGAACCAGATGACCACGGTCGCGGCAAAGATAATGGTAAAGGCCTTGGTGATGAAGTCCTTGGCCTTATCCCATGCCAGCATCACCGTCGTCTTGACGCTCGGCAGGCGGTAATTGGGGAGCTCCATGATAAACGGCACCGGGTCGCCCTTAAATGCCGTGCGGTTGAGCACCAAAGCCGCGACGCAGCCGACCACGATACCGATCAGATAGAGCGAGACCATGGCGGGAACCGTCGCCTGCGGGAAAAACGCCCCGCACAGCAAGCCGTAAACCGGCAGCTTGGCTGAGCAGCTCATAAACGGCGTGAGCATGACCGTCATCTTGCGGTCGTGCTCGGATGGGAGCGTACGGGTCGACATGATAGCTGGCACGGTGCAGCCAAAGCCGACGAGCATGGGCACGAAACTGCGGCCCGACAGACCAAAGCGACGCAACACCTTATCCATGACAAAGGCCACGCGCGCCATGTATCCGGAGTCTTCCAGAATGGAGAGGAACAAAAAGAGCACGACGATAATCGGCAGGAAGGTCAGCACACTGCCCACGCCCGTAAGCACGCCGTCGACAGCCAGCGAGCGCACCACGTCGTTGGTGCCGAACGCCTTGAGGCCTGCATCGGCCGAAGCGATGATGGCAGCGATGCCGTCCTCCATAAGTCCCTGCAACGCCGCGCCGATCACGCCAAACGTCAGCCAAAAGACGAGGCCCATGATCAGCAGAAACGCCGGGATGGCCGTATAGCGACCCGTCAGAATGCGGTCGATCTTGACGGAGCGCACGTGCTCGCGGCTCTCGTGCGGCTTGACGACACAGCGCCCGCACACGTCGCCGATAAAGCTAAAGCGCATGTCGGCCAGCGCGGACAGGCGGTCGGTGCCGGCCTCGCCCTCCATCTGGGTAATGATGTGCTCGATGGCGTCGAGCTCGTTGCGATCCAGGTGAAGCGCCTCGGTTACCAGCTCATCGCCCTCGACCAGCTTGGTCGCCGCAAAGCGCACCGGGATGTGCGCCGTCACGGCATGGTCCTCGATCAGGTTAGCAATACCGTGGATGCAGCGATGCAGCGCACCGCCGTCCGGACCGTCGGGCGCGCAAAAGTCCAGGCGACCGGGGCGCTCGCGGAACCGCGCCACGTGCAAGGCATGATCCACCAACTCGCCGATACCCTCGTTGCGGGCAGCACTAATGGGGACAACGGGCACGCCCAACAGACTCTCGAGCAAGTTGACGTCTACGGCGCCGCCGTTGGCGGTCACCTCGTCCATCATGTTGAGCGCGATGACCATAGGACGGTCAAGCTCCATGAGCTGCAGTGTCAGGTACAGGTTGCGCTCGATGTTGGTGGCGTCAATGATGTCGATGATGGCGTCCGGACGCTCGTCGAGGATGAACTGACGGCTCACGACTTCCTCGCCTGTGTACGGCGACAGGGAGTAAATGCCGGGCAGGTCGGTAACGCTCGCCTCGGGATGGTTACGGATGGTGCCATCTTTGCGGTCGACCGTCACGCCGGGAAAGTTACCGACGTGCTGGTTGGAGCCCGTCAGCTGGTTGAATAACGTGGTCTTGCCGCAGTTTTGGTTGCCGGCGAGGGCAAAGTGCAGCGGCGCGCCCTCTGGCACGGCCGTCTTTGCCGCACGGGGCGAATACGTCCCCTCGCCCAGGGCCGGATGCTCCGTCGTGCCGATTGCGGCGTTAGCGCGCGGACCCGTATCGGTGTCGTGAATACCCACGAGCTCGATGCGAGCGGCATCGTCCTTACGCAGTGTCAACTCGTAGCCACGCAGGCGGATCTCGAGCGGGTCACCCATGGGGGCGTACTTCATCATGGTGACTTCGGTGCCCGGCGTTAGACCCATGTCCAAAATATGCTGTCGGAGTGCCTGATCGTCCGATGCCACCGATGCGACAACGGCGTCCTTTCCAATCTCGAGTGTATCGAGCTTCACGTCCGTGTTCCTCCCCCGGCGCCCGCAGGGCGTTGTATTTATGTTCACCATGGCTAACCGTTTGCCATGGCTAACCAATTTTAAGCTTACATGATAGCGTGAACACACAACGACGTTCAATCGACAGATCGGTGCAAGGGGAATTCTGGGCCATTGCTTCCCAGACGGGCCTGTTGCGGAAACCGAATCCCACTCCGGAACACCTAAACGGGACGGGCTTTCCGGTTGAGGCATCTAGCGGAAACTGCAGCCCGGAATCGGCGCTCAGACTGGGATGCGATTTCCCGATCGAGCCCCTCGGGGAAACTGCGACCCGGAATCTGCGCCCAAAACGGGTCACGATTTCCCAAACGGGACGTGGTTTCCCGCGGGAGCAGAAACAGCCGCCCGCTCCCTCGACAAAATGATCCATTTTCCTCCGTCTCCAACAGATCAAAACGAAGTTGCGGTGGAATAGTTCCTGTTTAAAGCCCCGTGACTTTAATTGGAACTATTTCACCGCAAGTTATGAGGGACGGGATGGGGCTGGCCCTCTTACTCTTACAGATGGCGCTCCAGGAAGCGGAAGGCTAGGCGGATCCAGGGACGGACTGCCACCTGCTTGTCCTCGTTGTCGACCGCGGTGTTGGCGTTGCCGAGCGAAAGGCCGTGACCACCCTGGTCGAAGACGTGCATCTCGCATGCAACGCCCTCCTCGGCCATGCGCTGCGCAAACGGGTATACCTGCGCGATCGGCGCCGTCTTGTCGTCGGACACGCCCCACACAAAGGTCGGTGGCATCTGACGCGAAACATGCGTGGTGGGGCAGATGTCGGCCAGATGCTCGTCAGTTGCCTCGCCGCCCGTCACCATCGACAGGTAGTCGTTGAGCAAATCGCGTCCCGTCTTGCCGCCCGTCTTGGGCACGCGCAAGTCAATGCGCGGATCGCGCGTCTGCATGTCGCGCACATAGGCAAAGTCGAGCAATGGATAGCCCAGCACCACGGCATCGGGACGAATGTCGTCCGGACGCGCCCCGGCAAGTGCCGCAAAGGGGCCGGTCTTCCACTGTGTTGCCAGCGAGGCGCAAATCATGCCGCCAGCAGAAAAGCCCACGACGCACACGCGCTTAGGATCGACATGCCACTCGTCGGCGTTGGCGCGCACCGTGGCGACCATCTTGGCAAGATCTGCCTGGGGGTGCGGAAAGCTCACGTCACCCGTAGAACTCGTGACATAGTTGAGCACAAAGGCCTGGTAGCCGCGATCCAAAAATGCAAACGCCACCGGGTCCTGCTCGTGCGGAGCGATATGCGTAAACCCGCCTCCGCCGCAGATGATCACCGCGGGGCGGCGGCCATTCGGTTTATCGGGCAGCGGCTCGGCACCCAAATACGTAAACGTCGCCGGATAATCCTCGGTCGGCTCCTCGCCCCACAGCGCATGGTTCTCGACAATCATATGTGCTCCCTTCGCGCAAATTATGCGCCTTTGTTTTTCGCCTTCAAGCGTACCCCACTTGAACCCGTGGCGCAGAAACACACCAGCAATAAGTTTCCCTTTAACTGATATATCACATAATCCCAGCTCAGAGGTATCGCTGAGCAGCGTAGAATAGGGGGCGTTGACCAAGCCGCGAAACACATATGAAACGTTTCCGGCAAACCAAACGCGCGATATGCGCCTATTTAAGTTGGAGGCAACTATGGGTCTGCTCGATTCGCTTAAGTCCACCTTCACCTCGGCCGGCGAGGCGTCCGTTCCGCCCGCAGCAAGCTTCGCCACCCGCGAAGGCGTCATCTATGCCCCCGTTAACGGCGTGCTCGTCAACCTGGACGAGGTTCCCGACGAGACGATCGCCTCGGGCATGCTTGGCCAGGGCTATGGCATCGAGCCCATTACCGGCACCATCTATGCGCCCGCCAACGGCCGCATCGGTGCCACCACTGTCACCAACCACTCCATTGGCATGATCACCGAGGACGGTCTTCGCGTGTTTATCCATGTTGGCCTGGGCACCGTGGAAATGAACGGCAAGGGTTTTGCCCGCTTTGTCGAGATGGGCGATGTGGTCAAGGCAGGCCAGCCGCTCATCAGCTTCGACCGCGAGGCCATTAAGGCCGCTGGTCACGAGGACATCGTGACCGTCATCGTCTCCGAACTCGATCGTCTTAAGAGCATCGACCATGTCGGCGAGTCTGGAACGCTTATCGGCGGCAACCCGCTCGTCAAGCTTGGCGACCCGCTGCTGGTTGCCAAGACCAAGTAGCCAGGCCCCGCGCCACACAGCCAAAAGGCACCTCGTCAAGCGCCCGCGACCATTTGGCCGCGGGCGCTTTTCGTTTGAAAAACCATCCCGCCAATGCTTTATCTGTATAGCCCAAATGAGCCGAGCTGCTAGAATATCGAACTGTATGGATAACTATCATTCAACCGTTATGGGAGGATACGTGAACCGCACCAAAATCGCGCAGCTCTATGCCGATGCCGAGTCGCTCGGCGGCCAGACCGTCACCGTCGCCGGCTGGGTCAAGTCCGTCCGCGACATGAAGAACTTTGGCTTTGTTACGCTCAACGACGGCAGCTGCTTCCGCGACCTGCAGGTCGTCATGAACCGCGAGGCACTCGACAACTACGACGAGATCGCCCATCAAAACGTCTCGGCCGCACTCATTTGCACCGGCACCGTCAAGCTGACCCCCGATGCGCCCCAGCCTTTCGAGCTTTCTGCCACCTCCATCGAGGTCGAGGGCGTCAGCGCCCCGGATTACCCGCTGCAGAAGAAGCGCGCAACCGTCGAGTTCCTGCGCACCCAGCAGCATCTGCGCCCGCGCACCAACCTGTTCCGCGCCGTGTTCCGCATCCGCTCTGTCGCGGCTGACGCCATCCACCGCTTCTTCCAGGAGCAGGGCTTTGTCTACGTCAACACCCCCATCATCACCACGAGTGACTGCGAGGGCGCCGGCGAGATGTTCCGCGTGACCACGCTCGACCCCAAAAATCCGCCCCTCACCGAGTCCGGCGAGGTCGACTGGAGCCAGGACTTCTTTGGCAAGCATGCAAGCCTCACCGTGTCCGGCCAGCTCAATGCCGAGAACTTTGCCATGGCCTTTGGCGACGTGTACACCTTTGGCCCCACCTTCCGTGCCGAGAACTCCAACACCACGCGCCACGCCGCCGAGTTTTGGATGATCGAGCCCGAGATGGCCTTTGCCGACCTTAACGACTACATGGATAACGCCGAGGCTATGCTCAAGTACGTCCTTAAGGACGTCATGACAACCTGCCCCGACGAGCTCAATATGCTCAACAAGTTTGTGGACAAGGGTCTGCTCGAGCGCCTGGACCATGTCGCCAACTCCGACTTTGCCCGCGTTACCTACACCGAGGCCGTCGAGATCCTGGAGCAGGCCGTCGCCGCCGGTCACAAGTTTGACTATCCCGTGAGCTGGGGCATCGACCTGCAAACCGAGCACGAGCGTTTCCTGACCGAGGAGCACTTTAAGCGACCGACTTTTGTGACCGACTACCCGGCCGAGATCAAGGCGTTCTACATGCGCATGAACGAGGACGGCAAGACCGTCGCCGCCGCCGACTGCCTGGTGCCCGGTATCGGCGAGATTATCGGCGGCTCCCAGCGCGAGGAGCGCCTGGATCTGCTCGAGGCCCGCATCAAGGACCTGGGTATGAATCCCGAGCAGTACAAGTACTACCTTGACCTGCGCCGCTACGGTTCCTGCAAGCACGCCGGCTACGGTCTGGGCTTCGAGCGCTTGGTCATGTATCTGACCGGCGTGGGCAACATCCGCGACGTCCTGCCGCACCCGCGCACCGTGGGCAACGCCGACTTCTAATCGTCGAACGCTAGCTCGCGTCGCCACACGCCAACGCTCATCGCACAAGCGTCTCTCGACATCGGTCGAGAGACGCTTTTTTCAACAGCATCCGTCAAGCTTTTGGCAAGTTTTTGGTCAGTTGAGCAGGGCTGTTGAAAACTCGACCCACCGTTTGCCGATGACCACCGACCGCCCAGAGCGCCCTGCGCCCCTGGGAAAGCCCCGCGTCCTAGGCTCCATACCGTCGCCACCCAAAACGGAAAGGACGTGGGCACCATGACCGAAGCCGCTGTTGAAACCTACGACACCACGACGAGGGGCGCCGCCTCGATGGCAGCCTATCGCGCCGTTCGTATCCTGCAGCTCTTGATCGAAAACACCGGCGAAGACAAGGCCATGCTTTCCGATGAGCTGATCCGGCGCCTCGCCCATCCCGACGACCCCGCCCGCATGCCCATCTCGGCGGCGCGGCGCAGCATCTACACCGCCATCTCCGCGCTTCGCCATGCCGGATACGAAATTGAGTACAAACGCGGCG
This sequence comes from uncultured Collinsella sp., assembly GCA_905207425.1. Classification (GTDB taxonomy): domain Bacteria; phylum Actinomycetota; class Coriobacteriia; order Coriobacteriales; family Coriobacteriaceae; genus Collinsella. The sequence goes on along the minus strand of CAJLLB010000003.1, from coordinate 13,663 downwards.
TGGGCTACAAACTTCTTACCCGCCCGCTCACTGATGAAGAGATCATCCGGCTCCACGGTATGGTCATGCGCAACCGCTCCACGCCTATCGCTATCCGCAAGAGCATGGCGCAGCACTTAGTTGCCATGGCGAGTGCCGACGTTCGCGGCTACCTCGATACACCCGAACCCGTTCCGAGCGCAGGCAGCAAGGCTACCAAGGCAACACGCACGCCCATCAAGCGCATCGACACGTGCGAGCTCGTCGAGCAGGCCATCGACCATGGAACCACGGTGAGTTTTGATATTTCGAGCGTCACGGCACGTGGCGAAACCGAAGTAGCACGGATGACACTCCGCCCCTTTGCCATCAGGCAGCGCGATGGCATCTCGTATTTGCTGGGAACGGTCTATGACGCCCGAGGTGCCGATGACACGCTGCGCACCGTAGAGATTGGCCGCATGAGAAACGTCACCACACGTCTCCTCGACGGCAAGAAGCTCTTCGCCGCCCTCGACGAGGAGGACGACGCCTCCTCCGCCGCATAAGACCCTCCGCCGCCCATTCGACTACCCGTACCGCCCATCCGATTCTGTATTAAAAAACCCGCCAGGCTGTTGTAAAAATGGACATCAGCGCTACTATAGTTCCACTTGCACTTTGTCCCAGTGCAGTGTTTCCAGCCATTTTTATACTGGGGGTAATGATATGAAGGACATCACCATCAGTCGCAGGAGCCTTCTGGTCTCCGCCGGCCTGCTCGCGCTCGCCCCGCTCGCCGGATGCGGCGGCAACTCTGGTTCCGGCTCTGCTGCCGCCGGTTCCGACTACACCATCGGCGTTCTGCAACTCACCGAGCATTCCGCACTCGATGCCGCCAACGACGGCTTTGTCAAGGCCATCAAGGAGAGCGGCCTTAAGGTCAAGATCGACCAGAAGAACGCCCAGAACGACCAGTCCACGTGTAAGTCCATTGCCGACAAGTTTGTGGGCGACAACGTCAACCTGATTTATGCCATCGCCACGCCCGCCGCGCAGGCTGCCGCCGGCGCCACGGCCGATATCCCCATCGTGGGCTGCGCCATCACCGACTACGCCGCCTCCGGCCTGGTCCAGGACAACGACAAGCCCGGCACCAACGTCACGGGCGCTTCCGACCTCACCCCGGTCGCCGAGCAGCTCGAGATGATGCAGAAGGTCCTGCCCGACGTTAAAAAGGTCGGCCTGCTCTACTGCACCGCCGAGTCCAACTCCGACGTCCAGATCAAGGCCGCCAAGAAGGAACTCGACAAGCTGGGCCTGGAGTACACCGATTTCACCGTCTCGAGCTCCAACGAGATTCAGTCCGTCGTCGAGTCTGCCGTGGGCAAGGTCGACGCGCTGTACTCCCCCACCGACAACACCATCGCCGCGGGTGCCTCGCAGGTCGGCCAGATCTGCAAGGAAAACAAGCTTCCCTTCGTGACTGGCGAGGAGGGTATGTGCATGGCCGGCGGCCTGTTCACCCTCTCCATCAATTACGAGGACCTGGGCTACGCTGCGGGCGAGATGGCCGTTAAGATCCTGAAGGGCGAGGCCAAGCCCGAAGACATGCCGATCAAGCACCTCTCGAGCAAGGACCTGGTCGTCGTCAAGAACGACGAAATGGCCGAGGCCCTGGGCATCGACCTTTCCGCTCTGGACGCGTAATGCCATACGCGGCATGCGTCTAGAGCCCGTGCTCGCGCTTTAGCCGCGTTATTCAATATCTGAGCCACAGGGGCGGGCGCTGTAGACCGGCGTCCGCCCTGCTTGTTTCAGGTAAAACAAAACGTCTGTCCGCAGCTCTTCTATGCATTGTTACCGCTATTATGGTGAATCACGTGTCCACCCTATCCTAGGAGGTATGAAGCATGCTCATTGCATTGCAGGGCGCCGTTTCGCAGGGCGTCCTCTGGGGCATTATGGTGCTTGGCGTGTTTATCACGTTCCGCTTGCTCGACATTCCCGATATGACCTGCGACGGCAGCTTTGCCCTCGGCGGCTGCGTCTGCGCTGTGCTCATCGTCAATAACAACGTCGACCCACTGCTCGCCGTGCTGGCCGGTATGTGCGCCGGCGCCATCGCGGGCGCCGTCACGGGCATTTTGACCACCGTCTTTGAGATTCCTGCGATCCTCGCCGGAATCCTCACCCAGATCAGCCTGTGGTCCATCAACCTGCGCATCATGGGCAAGTCCAATACGCCCATTCTTGCCAAGGGCACCGTGTTCTCCGCCGTCAGCAATATGACCGGTCTGCCGCAGTCCACCGTTGCCATCATCTTGGGCATCCTGCTCGCCGTGGCTATCGTTGCCATCCTGTATTGGTTCTTTGGCACCGAGATCGGCTCGGCGCTGCGAGCCACCGGCAACAACGAGTACATGATCCGCGCTCTGGGCGTCAACACCAACTCCACCAAGATGATCGCCCTCGTGCTCTCCAACGCCCTCATCGGCCTTTCGGGCGCGCTCATCTGCCAGAGCCAAAAGTATGCCGACATTGGTATGGGCACCGGTGCCATCGTTATCGGTCTTGCCGCCATTGTTATCGGCGAGGTGCTCGGCCGTCTGCTGCCCGGCGGCCTCACGCAGTTTAGCGTCCGTCTTGCCTCCGCCGTCTTTGGCTCCGTGGTGTACTTCCTTATCCGCGCCATCGTGCTGCAGTTGGGCATGGACGCCAACGACATGAAGCTGCTCTCCGCCGTAATTGTCGCTGTGGCCCTGTGCGTGCCCGTGGTTTGGGAGCGCTATAAGCTCCGCAGCTCCTACACGAAGGGAGATGAGGCAGATGCTTAAGCTCTCGCATGTCAAGAAGACCTTTAACAAGGGCACCGTCACCGAGAAGCGCGCGCTCACCGGCGTCGACCTCACCCTGAATGACGGCGACTTTGTAACCGTGATCGGCGGCAACGGCGCCGGCAAGTCCACGCTGCTCAACATGATCGCCGGCGTGTACCCGCTCGATTCGGGCGTTATTGAGCTCGACGGCACCGACATCTCGCGCCTGAGCGAGTCGCAGCGCGCCAAGTACCTGGGCCGCGTGTTTCAGGACCCCATGCGCGGCACCGCTGCCGACATGCAGATTGCCGAGAACTTGGCCCTCGCCAAGCGTCGCGGCCAGCGTCGCGGCCTTTCGTGGGGCGTCACCAAGGCCGAGAAAGATGAGTACGTTGAGCTGCTCAAGCGCCTGGACCTTGGTCTGGACACGCGTCTCAACGCCAAGGTCGGCCTGCTCTCGGGTGGCCAGCGCCAGGCACTCACCCTGCTGATGGCCACGCTCACCAGGCCGCGCCTGCTGCTGCTCGACGAGCACACCGCGGCCCTCGACCCCAAGACGGCCTCTAAGGTGCTTAACCTGACCGAGGAGATCGTCGACGAGAACCACCTGACCACGCTCATGGTCACGCACAACATGAACGACGCCATCCGTCTGGGCAACCGTCTGATCATGATGCACGAAGGCCACGTGATCTACGACGTGGCGGGCGATGAGAAGAAGTCGCTCACCGTAGCCGACCTGCTGCAGAAGTTCGAGGAGGTCTCGGGAGGCGAGCTCGCCAACGACCGCATGCTGCTGAGCTAAAACCTGCCAAAAAGGGACAGGTTTATTTTGGCAGGTTTTATCTGCGCAAACGTCAAAACCGCCGCTAAGGGACAAGCGCCCTTGCGGCGGTTTTCGCATATTATGTCGATAATCCGATATTCAACCAGACATTCTGGCTAAGGACTAAGGAAACTGCCATGAAAAGACTCCCCCGCCTTGCGTTAGCCGCCGCGTTGTTTGCCGGCGCGCTCGCAGGCATCCCAAGCCTCGCTTTCGCGGGAAACCTGCCCGCCGCTATTGACGGCTCCGTGGCCGTCATGCACACCAACGATATCCACGGCAGCTACAAGTACAGCTACAACGCAAGCAAGGGCACCGGCACGGTGGGCTTTGACGGACTGGCGGTTCTCTATAGCGCCCAAAGCAGCGCCCCCGATCTTTTGCTCGATGCGGGCGATACCTTCCACGGACAGTCCTTCGCCACCATGAGCGAGGGCAAGAGCATCGCCGAGCTCATGGACACCTTCTACGCCGACGGCTACGACGCAACCACGCCAGGCAACCACGACTGGAGCTACGGCGCGGACAAACTCCGCACCATGACCGGCTACAGCACCAGCGGCACGCCCTTCGCCATGCTCTGCGCGAATGCGAAGTCTACGAGCGGCGTATGGAGCTCGAGCATCACGAAGACGCTCGATCGCACCTGGGAGGACAGTGAAGGTCACTCAACGTTCGCCTACCAGATCAAGGTCGGCGTTGTAGGAGCCATGGATGAGTCGCTTGGCTCCTCGCTGCGCGCGGACCTGGTCGCGGGTACGTCGTTCTCGAGTGCCGCGAACGCCATCAATGCCGAGGCAGAGCAGCTGCGCAAGGAGGGCTGCGATGTTGTTGTGTGTATCGCGCACACGCTCGACGCCAAGACCTTTGCCACGCGACTCCGTGGCGTCGATGCCCTTATCGCAGGCCACGAGCACATCAACCTTAACGAGAAGGTGACGGGAGCCGACGGCAAGACAATCCACGTTGTCGAGGCGGGCAGTGCCTTTGCCGAGGTGGGACTGCTTTCCATTCCGTACAAATACGACACGAATGGCACCGAGACGACCGACGACGACACGGTCACGGTCCCTGCAGACGACAGCAACGAGAAGCTCTACACCGCCAAGAACGTCAACGACCTTTTGGCAGACCCCGACAAGGGCTCCGACTACCAAAGCCGCCTTGAAGCCGTCCGCAACAAGATCAAGCCGCTCGACGAGGACTTTGAAAACGAATCGAACAAGGTGCTCGGCACATCCACCACCAACTATTTCTACGGCGAGGACGCCGCAGGCACGCATGGTTGGGAAATGGTGCGCACCACTGATTTCCGCCCCAGCAAGGAGGGCGACACCACCAAGGCCCAGACCATCGGCCACGTGATCTGCGGCTCCTATCTTGCCCTGACGGGCGCGGACTTCGCTATCGAAAACGCTGGCGGCATCCGCGGCGGCATCGCGGCGGGCAACGTGACCGCCGGCAACGTCATCGCCATCTCGCCCTACGGCAACACCGTGGAGACCTGGACCATGACCGGCGCGGACTTCCTCGCAGCGCTCGAGCACTCGCTACAAATCAGCGACGATTGTAACGACAGCTACGAGCTTCAGCAGGCTTATGTGGCGGCCGGTCACACCGAGCAGGAGGCGCAAGACAAGTACAAATGGCGCGATGACTCTGGCAGCGTTCTCTCCTTTGGCGGCATCAACGTGACGATTGATTGGACGCAGCCCGAAGGCAAGCGCATTGTGAGTGCCACACTCACCAAAGACGGCAGCACGCTCGACCCCGCCAAGACCTATACCGTCGCCACCAACAACTACATCATTACCAACACGACCGACTTTCCCACCTTTGCACACGCCACCAAGTACACCGAGTGGGGCACGTGCGAGGCGGCGCTGAGGGCGCTAATCGGGCAGAACGGCTGGGAGAGCAAGATGACCGGGCTCGCCGGCACCATCGGCTTCGGCTCCGCAGCCGTGGACCCCACGCCCTCACCGGCCCCGACGCCTAAGCCCTCGTCTAAGACGGACACGGCGACCACGAAGGTCATCACCAAGAAGACGACCGGTAAGCTTGCCGCAACGGGAGACCGCACGCTGGCAGTAGTTGGCGCGTGCCTTATCGGCGGCATCATCGTCATCATGCTCGGCATTATCTGGAAGCGTCGACGCTAAGCTACACCGCCGGGCCTTACAGCCCCGCCGCGTAAACCTTATATCGAGCACAGAAGCCCGTCCGATGTGATCGGACGGGCTTCTTGGTGGGTATCATGGTTGGACGATCATTAGGAGGTTTTCCCTACATGGAATTGTTTGAGCCGATTCTTCATTTCTTTGAGCAACGGTGGGTCCACAACATCATCTGGGCCGTCATCTTGGCGATAGGCACCGCCGTCGCCGCCAAGGTCGTATCCAAGACCCTGAACCATCTGCTTAACCGAGACGATAACCCGCTTCCGGCATCGAGTATCTTCATCAACATCGCGCGGGCCGTCATCTGGATGATCGGCGGCAGCTTTATCCTCGACAACTGCTTTGGCATTAACGCAAACGCCCTCGTTGCCGCTCTTGGCGTCGGCGGCATCGCCATTTCGCTCGGCTTTCAGGACACGCTGTCAAACCTTATCGGCGGCATGCAGGTGACCTTTATGGGCATCATCAAGCCCGGCGACAATATCGAGGTCGGCGGCGTATCCGGCGTGGTCCAAGACATCACTTGGCGCCATACAACGATTGAGGATGCCTGTGGACAGACCATCATTGTGCCCAACTCCAACATTTCCAAGAACACACTCGTGCATTTGATGCCCTTTGGGCGCGTGGCCGTGCCCGTTGCCGTAAAGGACACGTCCAAGTGGGCTTCCCTTGACGTGCTGGCAGACGAGCTGACCAGCGCCACCAAGGCCGCCGTGCTTCCCATCTCGGGCTTTGACAAGGAGCCCTACGTACTCTTTAGCGAAATCGGCGACTTTGGCATCAAAGGAAAGATCATCTTTATCGTCAGCGACGACAGCACTACTTTCACGGCAGCCGACGCCTGCATCCGTGCCATCGCCCCCATCATCGCCTAACCCGCCAAAAAGGGACAGGCACCTTTGTGGTGGTTTTCATTCGTGGTACCATGGTTCATATAGTTGTTTAAACGACTAAGGGAGCAACATCATGGAAGAGGCCTATCGTCAAGCACGCAAGCGCGGCGAGCAGGGACGCCGTCGCGCCATCAGCAAAAGCGAGCACCCGTACCTTACGGACCTCGACAGCCTCGTTGCCCAGCTCCCCTTAGGTCAGCGAGAGAATGTCGGCCTAAGGGATATTCCGCTCGAAATGGTCGTCGGCACAGTCACCAAAGGCCGTCAGTCCGCCTTTTCATGCAACTTTATGCCCCTGCTGCCGTTTAACACTGAGTTCGCCCGCAAGTGGTCCAACCTCTACGACATCCAGGTAACCGAGGGCTATCGCGATCCCATCATCGTCACCGAGTTCATGCATCGGTTCTATGTCCAGGAAGGCAACAAACGCGTCAGTGTCCTCAAATTCCTGGACGCTCCAACGGTTTCGGCCAGGGTCACCCGTCTCTACCCCGGCACATGGGATTCCGTCGAAAGCCGCCTGTACGGTGAATTCTGCGCGTTTTGGCGCGTCTGCCCCCTATACGAAATCGAGTTCTCGCGTGAGGGAAGCTACGAGACGCTCGCCAAGATGCTCGGTCGGAACCTTATCGAAAAATGGCCGCAGAAAAAGGTCGACTACCTGCGCCACACCTTCCTGCTCTTTAAGCGCGCCTACCTTCGCGCAGGCGGCGACCACCTGGACATTACGCCCGCCGACGCCATGCTCGTCTACCTCAATGTGTACAACCAGGACCGCCTGCTGGATACGCCGACGGATATCGTCGTAAACCGCCTGTGCAAGATTTGGCGCGAGCTGGTCATTGCCGGCAAAAACGACGAGGACAAGGTCGATCTTGTCGAAGCGCCGAGCGTCGATGAGGAGGAGTCGCCCGCCAAGTCCACCTCCGGCGTGCTCAACTTCTTTATGGGCAAGACTGTCTATTCGGCGGCCAACCCCCTGCGTATCGCCTTTATCCATGAGTTCCCCTGTGCGGCGTCGAGCTGGGACAGTCTGCACGACCAAGGACGTCAGTATCTCGATGAGCACTTTGACGGTATCGTGCGCACCGAGGCGTTCGAAGACTGTCACGATCCGGACGTGTTCTACGCCGCCGTGGAAACGGCTGTCAAACATGGAGACAACGTCATCTTCTCGACCTCGCACCGCCTGATGGAATACACGCTCAGAGCTGCCGTTGAGTATCCCCAGGTTCGGTTCCTTAACTGCTCTATCGGCCTTCCCCACCAAAGCGTCCGTTCGTACTTTGGCAAGATGTACGAGGCCAAGTTCCTCCTGGGCGCCCTTGCCGCCAGCATGGCGGACAACCATCGCATCGGCTACCACGCGTCGGTCTTCGCATCCGGCGCGCTCAGCGAGATCAATGCCTTTGCCATCGGCGCCTCGCTGCTCGACCCCCGCGCGCAAATTATCCTCACCTGGGGCGATGTGCCCGCCGGCGGTCTCGCCGAGGCCATGTGCCGCGAAGGCGTGAGCGTCATGACCGGCGCTGACATGTCAAAGTCGCTCGAAGACCCTACGGCCTACGGACTCCACCGCCTGGTCGATGGCAAGGTTACCGGCATCGCCATGCCGGTATGGAACTGGGGCCGTTACTACGAGCTCATCGTTCGCAGCCTTCTGCACGGCACGTGGGACGAGACCAGCGATGACAACCAAGTGCGCGCCGTGAACTACTGGTACGGCATGAGCTCCGGCGTTATCGACATCCGTTACGCTCCGGGCCTACCCTACCAGACGCGCAAACTCGTGCAGTTGCTCCGCAACGGCATTGTCGAGGGATCCATCAACCCCTTTGGCGGCGAGCTCCACAGTCAGAACGGCGTGGTACAGATCGAAGGCTTCCCTCCGCTGCCGAGCACGCAGATTGTCGAGATGAATTGGCTGGCGGATAACGTGGTAGGCACCATTCCGCAGCTCGACGATGAGCCGAAAGTCCCTGCCCTATGAAAATCCTTGCCATAGCCGATACCGAAGAACGATGCCTTTGGGAGTGCTTTCGCAAGGAACGCTTTGAGGGCGTCGACCTGATTTTGTCCGCCGGCGATCTGGACCCGGACTATCTTGAGTTTTTGGTTACGGTCATCAACAAACCGCTCATCTACGTGCGCGGCAATCACGATGACCGCTACGCACGTCATGCACCGGGTGGATGTATCTGCGTAGAGGACAGCGTGTACACGTACCGAGGGATTCGCATTGCGGGCCTTGGCGGGTCCATGCGTTATCGCGACGGCGCCAACATGTACACCGAACGCGAGATGTCCAAGCGCATGCGTAAGCTGTCGCGTAAGGTTAGGATGGTCGGCGGGTGCGACATTCTGCTTACCCATGCACCCGCCGCCGGTATGGGTGATCTGGACGATCTGCCGCATCGAGGATTCGAGTGTTTTAACACAGCACTCGAATCCTGGAATCCCGACTACATGGTGCACGGGCATGTGCACCAAAGCTACGGTTGCGATTTTCAGCGCGAGCGTCAGCATGTGTGTGGAACGACGGTCATCAACGCCTGCGGCTATACGCAGTTTGAGCTCGACCAGACGCACTACCCCATCCGCGGCTGGCAAGCAGCTTGGCTCAACTCACAAACCATGCGCCGCGAGCTCAAACGCCACGAAGCCATCGAGTCTTCAACAGCCAGAACACCCTGGTAACCACCATAAAGGGGACACTGTCCCCTTTATGGTGCTTTTGACGCGATAGCAAGAAACCCGGTCCTGCACAAGGCAGAACCGGGTTTCTTTAGCAATGCTTGCTGTACTCAGGCAGTAACTAGCAGTTACTCAGCCAGGAAGTCACGCTGGACAGCGGGATCGACCTTGACGCCAGGGCCCATGGTGGAAGACACGGAGATGGACTTGACGTACTTGCCCTTAGCAGAAGAGGGCTTGACGCGCAGAATCTCGGTGTACAGGGCAGCGTAGTTCTCGACGAGCTGCTGCTCAGAGAAGGACTTCTTGCCCAGGGGCACGTGGCAGATGCCGTAGCGGTCGGCGCGGTACTCAACGCGGCCAGCCTTGAGCTCGGAGACCATCTTGGCGACGTCCATGGTCACGGTGCCGAGCTTGGGGTTCGGCATGAGGCCACGGGGACCAAGGATCTTACCGATGCGGCCAACCTTGGCCATCATGTTCGGCGTAGCGATAGCGGCGTCGAAGTTGATCTCGCCCTTCTGAATCTGGGCGACGAGCTCGTCGGAACCGATGATGTCGGCGCCGGCAGCCTCAGCCTCACGGGCCTTCTCGCCCTCGGCGAAGACGGCAACACGAACGGTCTTGCCGGTGCCGTGGGGCAGGGAGATGGAACCACGGATGTTCTGGTCAGCCTTACGAGTATCGATGCCCAAACGGAAGTGAGCCTCGACGGTCTCGTCGAACTTGGCGGTGTCGAGCTCCTTGATGAGCTTGGCAGCCTGAAGGGGGGTGTAGAGCGTGGCGCGGTCGATCTTCTCGGCAGCGGCGTTATAGCTCTTACCATGCTTAGCCATGTGCATTACCTCCTGTGGTTAAACGGGCGTGAGCCCTCCCACATCGTATCGTGTGCCCTATTGCACACATTTAACGGGCGCCCCGGTCGGAGCACCCGCCGTTACCATAAGAAATCGCTACTCAGCGATGGTGACGCCCATGGAACGGGCGGTACCGGCGATGATCTTCTTGGCGGCGTCAATGTCGTTGGCATTGAGGTCCGGCATCTTGATCTCGGCGATCTTGGTGAGCTGCTCCTGGGAGAGCTGACCAACCTTGTCAGCCTGGGGCTTAGCGGAACCAGACTTGAGGTTCAGCTCCTTCTTGATAAGGTGAGCCGCCGGCGGGGTCTTGGTGATGAAGGAGAAGGACTTGTCCTCGTAGACAGAGATCTCAACGGGGATGATGTCACCCTTCTTGTCCTGCGTCTCGGCGTTAAAGGCCTGGCAGAACTGCATGATGTTCACGCCAGCAGCGCCCAGGGCGGGGCCGACGGGAGGAGCGGGGTTTGCTGCACCAGCAGGAATCTGGAGCTTAATGACGTTGGCAACCTTCTTCTCAGCCATGGTCATTCCTTTCGAATCACGAGTGTGAAGTACTTGCTATATCGTAAGCACGCACGTGTTAGAAGCACTCCTGAGATGAGCAGTCACAGAAGAAGCACGCTCGCGCGAACGGACGAAAACTTAAGCGATGACAGCGACCTGGTTAAAGTCGAGCTCGACCGGCGTCTCGCGGCCAAAGATCATCAGCGTGACCTTGAGCTTGCCAGCCTCGGTGTTAACCTCGGAGACCTTGCCATCAAAGTCGGTAAGCGGGCCATCGGTGACGCGGACGGACGTACCGACCTCAATATCAACCGAGGTGCGCTTGGGCGAATCGCCCTTACCGGGACGACGAGTCATCTTGTTGTACTCGTCGCGGGAAAGCGGAGCGGGCTTGCCGTTGCCGCCTAGGAAACCGGTGACGCCAGGCGTGTTACGAACACACGTCCAAGCATCATCATCCATCTCCATGCGGACAAGGACATAACCCGGGAAAATCTTGGAATCCTTGGTCTCACGCTTGCCACCCTCTTTAATCTCGGTGACACGCTCCATAGGAATCTCGATATCAAAGATACGGTCCTGCATGCCCATAGTCTCGATTCGATGCTCGAGATCGGACTTAACACGGTTCTCGTATCCAGAGTAAGTGTGAACGACGTACCAACGCTTAGACATGGTTTAGCCCCTCAATCCAGAGAACAGAGCAAGAGCCTCGCCAAAGCCAGCATCGAGCAGAGCGATGACGACGCCGACGACGATCAGAGAAGCGCAAACGACGACCGAGTAGTTCACGAGCTCCTTCTTATCGGGCCACGTGACACGCTTCATCTCGGACTTGACCGAAGCGAAATACTTCTTGGTGCGGGCGAAGAAACCAGGCTTCTCGTTCTTCTTGGACTTCGCAGCCTTCTCGTTCTTCTTGGCAACGGCCTTCTTGGCCTCAACCTTGGAGTTGGCGGCAGCTTTGTTGGCAGGTGCCGGCTGCTGAGCCTTCTTCTTGTTCTTCTTGTTGGCCATTTGGGTTACCTCCGCGCAATGCGCTTATACATGAGTAAACCGTAAGCCCCCAAGTGGGAGCTTACGGAATAATGACTGGCACGCCAGGAAGGACTCGAACCCTCAACACTCGGTTTTGGAGACCGATGCTCTACCAATTGAACTACTGGCGTATGTGACTAGAGACTAGCGAGTCTCTTTGTGCAGCGTGTGGTGACGGCACCAGGGGCAATACTTCTTGATCTCCATACGATCAGGCATGGTCGACTTGTTCTTGGTGGTCGTATAGTTGCGGCGCTTGCACTCAGTGCACGCAAGAGTAACTAGAGTACGCATGTATCCTGAACCTTTCATTTCCGCCCCGTACGGGCACGAGTTGTTACTTTATCAGCTCCACGTAAGTGCTGTCAATGAAAACCTCGAGTCAATTGGTTCTCGGTGGATCCATTCATATTTGGAACACATCAATGAAGCCATCGAGAGCTAATCGACGGTGCATCCAGGACCATTATCGATCCTCTCGACACCAGCAACGGCTCAATATCCATTGCAGAAAAGAACCCGGCACCCATATAAGTGCCGGGTTCTCTAAGTCAGCTATATCAAAGAGCTAATTTACTCAATGATCGTGGAGACGATGCCCGAACCGACGGTGTGGCCACCCTCGCGGATAGCGAAGCGCAGGCCCTCCTCCATGGCGATCGGGTGGATGAGGTCGCCCTCGATGGTGATGTGGTCACCAGGCATAGCCATCTCGGTGCCCTCGGGGAGCTTGACCGTACCGGTAACGTCGGTGGTACGGAAGTAGAACTGAGGACGATAACCATCGAAGAACGGGGTGTGACGGCCGCCCTCCTCCTTGGTCAGAACGTAGATCTCGCCGGTGAACTTGGTGTGCGGGGTAACCGAACCGGGCTTGCAGAGAACCTGGCCGCGCTCGATGTCCTCACGCTTGATGCCGCGGAGCAGCAGACCGACGTTGTCGCCAGCCTCGCAGAAGTCCATGGACTTACGGAACATCTCGATACCGGTAACGACGGTGTTCTGGGTATCCTTGATGCCGACGATCTCGACGGGCTCGTTGAGCTTGAGCTCACCGCGCTCGACACGGCCAGTAGCAACGGTACCACGACCGGAGATGGTCATAACGTCCTCAACGGCCATCAGGAACGGGAGGTCGTTGTTACGAGCAGGCGTCGGGATGTACTCGTCGACGGCCTTCATGAGCTCGCGAATGGCGTCCATCCACTTGGCGTCGCCCTCGAGAGCGCCCAGAGCGGAGCCACGGATGACGGGGATGTCGTCGCCGGGGAAATCGTACTCGGAGAGGAGCTCACGGGTCTCCATCTCGACGAGGTCGATGAGCTCGTCATCGTCGACCATGTCGCACTTGTTCAGGAAGACGACGATGTAGGGAACGCCGACCTGACGGGCGAGCAGGATGTGCTCGCGGGTCTGAGCCATGGGGCCGTCGGTAGCAGCGATGACCAGGATAGCGCCGTCCATCTGAGCAGCGCCGGAGATCATGTTCTTGACGTAGTCAGCGTGGCCCGGGCAGTCAACGTGAGCGTAGTGACGGGCAGCAGTCTCGTACTCGACGTGGGAGACGGAGATCGTAATGCCGCGCTCGCGCTCCTCGGGAGCCTTGTCGATGTTCTCGAACGCAGTGAAGTCAGCCTTGCAGCCCTCGGTCTCGGAGAGAACCTTGGTGATGGCAGCGGTCAGCGTGGTCTTGCCGTGGTCGACGTGACCAATGGTGCCGATGTTAACATGCGGCTTAGTGCGCTCAAACTTCTCTTTGGCCATAAAGCCCTCCTCTAAACAGGTCGTCCCCGGACGGGACTTTGCCTTTATACCATAGTGGCTTCTCAACATACTATTGAGAAGCCACCGTGTTACCTATGGTAGCGGTGACTGGATTCGAACCAGT
>CAJLLB010000002.1 GCA_905207425.1 uncultured Collinsella sp. | reverse complement strand
CGCGGCCCGCTCGGGTTATACCGGGCGGGCTTTTTTCTCGAGAAAAGATGACGCTACGCCGCCCGTGGTATCCTGAGCAGCACGACGGTCCCAACGGCGCAGATCTCGGTTCTAGAATCTAGGCAGACGGGGCACCATCGAACGTAAGACCGTCCGAACCTCGCATGGTCCGGGCGGTTTTTCTTATACCGACGCGACGTGATGGGACGTGGTATGGCAGCAACGGATATCGAGCGCGGACTCTCGACCGCCGAGGTCGAGGAGCGCATCGCCGCCGGTAAGATCAACCGCAACATGGAGCTCAAGACCAAGTCGGTCAAAGAGCTCATCATCGAGAACCTCTGCACGTTGTTCAATTTGATCAACGTGATCTTGGCGTTCCTGGTCATTTTGACCGGTTCGTTTAAGAATCTGACGTTCCTGTTCGTGGTGTTCCTCAATACCGCTATTGGCGTCATCCAGTCCATGCGTTCCAAGAAGATGGTCGATAAGCTCACGCTGCTGACCTCCAAGAAGGCCATCGCGGTGCGCGACGGCGCCGAGGTGGAGCTCGACCTGGACCAGATCGTGCTCGACGACATCATCCGCCTGGGGCGCGGCGACCAGATTCCCGCCGACGCCGTGGTGGTTTCGGGCGAGGCGCTCGTGAACGAGAGTCTGCTGACGGGCGAGAGCGACCTTATTAAGAAACAGCCCGGTTCCGAGCTCATGAGCGGCAGCTTTATCGACTCGGGCCTGCTGCGCGCCCGCGTGATCCATGTCGGCGCCGACAACTACGTGGCCAAAATTAATAACGAGGCCAAGTACGTCAAAAAGGTTAATTCCGAGATCATGAACGCGCTTAACGCCATCGTTCGCTTTGCGAGCATCATCATGATCCCGCTCGGTTTGGCGTTGTTTGCCTCGAGTGTGAGCGAACTGTGGGATGCCGCGGGAACCCCGGGCGATAGCGCGCTTTCGTGGTGTTTCTCCGAGCTGTTGGCTGGTCATGTGCCTTCGTCGGCGCTGCTGTCCACGGTGGGCGCCCTGCTGGGCATGATCCCGCAAGGCCTGGTGCTGCTGACCTCGTCGGTGCTCGCCATCGCCACGGTGCGCCTGGCTCGCCGCAAGGTGCTGGCGCAGCAGCTCTACTGCATCGAGACACTCGCTCGCGTCGACGTGCTGTGCCTGGACAAGACGGGCACCATCACGTCGGGCCGCATGGAGGTCGAGGGCACGTATCCGCTGCCGGTTGAGGGCGTGAGCCTAGGCGCCGGCTCGGACGAGGCGGCCGTTCCCGTCGATACCACGGTGCTCGATTTTGCGCTGGCTAACGTCGCGCGTGCGACTTCGGCCGATGCCAACGAGACCTGCCAGGCGCTGCTCAACTATTACGCCGATCGCCCGGTCGAGGTGTCTGAGCCGCTGTCGGTCATTCCATTCTCGTCGTCTAAAAAATGGAGTGGCGCTTCGTTTGCGCAGGGCTCCTATGTGATGGGTGCGGCGCAGTTTGTGCTCTCTGATCGTGTTTTTGCCCAGGTCGAGAACCGTGTCGCCGAGCTTGCCGATACCTGCCGCGTGCTCGTGGTGGCGCGCGTGGACGGCTTTACGCCCGATGGCGATATGGTGGGCGAGGCCGAGCCCGTGGGCTTTGTGACCATCCGCGACGAGATTCGTACCTCGGCGGCCGAGACCATCGGCTACTTTAACGAGCAGGGCGTGACCCTCAACGTGATCAGCGGCGACGACCCGCGTACAGTGTCGTCGATCGCGCGCGTGGTGGGCGTGCCGGGGGCGGACGCTTATGTGGACGCCACGACGCTCGATACGCCGGCCAAGCTCGATGCCGCAGTGGACCGCTACCATGTCTTTGGTCGTGTGACCCCGCAGCAGAAGCGCGAGCTCGTGCAGGCGCTCAAGCGCCGCGAGCACACCGTGGCCATGACGGGCGACGGCGTCAACGACGTGCTGGCGCTCAAGGAGGCCGACTGCTCCGTGGCCATGGCGGCTGGCTCCGATGCCGCACGTAACGTGGCCGAGATCGTACTCGTCGACAACGACTTTGCCTCGATGCCCGCCGTGGTGGCCGAGGGCCGTCGCTCCATCAACAACCTGCAGCGTTCGGCCTCGCTGTTCCTGACCAAGACGCTGTTCTCGATGGGCCTGGCGGCGCTGTGCATTGCACTGCCGCCGTACCCCTTCGAGCCCATCCAGATGACACTCATCAACTTCTTCTGCATCGGCGCGCCGGGCTTTGTGCTGGGTTTGGAGCCCAACAATGCTCGCGTGAAGGGGTCATTTTTGACGAACGTACTCAAGCGTGCGCTGCCGCCGTCGATTGCAGTCATTTTGGCTGCGGCGCTCGATATCTTTGTGGCGCGCGTGTTTGGCTTTAGCCAGCTCACGCTGTCTACGATGTGCCTGCTTACGTCGTGCGCGGCGAGCGTCAGCCTGATCTGGCACATCTCGCAGCCTCTCACGCCCTTACGTGTGGTGCTCTTTGTGTTTGTAGTCGCCGGCATCCTGGTGGGCGTTATCGGATTCCCGGAGCTGCTGTCTATTGCCAACCTGTCGATAGGCCAGATGGTTATCTTGGCTGTCATCGTGATCTTTACCTGCTCGGTGTTCTTTAAGCTCGCCACGATGATGGATTCGCTCAAGCCGCGTCGTCGTCATGCCGCAACTGGTTTTGGCCGTGGTGTGCGCGTTCACCTGGGTCGCGGTGGCGGCAAGGTGAGCTCGACGGGTTCGACGGCCGAGCGTTTTGCCAAGCGCGTCGCCGCCGACATGGCGCAGCGCCGCGAAGATCGCACCGCTCGCGAGGCCGAGGCCCGCGCACTTGAGGGCGTGGCCCAGGCCCAGCCCAAGAAAAAGAAGAGTACCGGAGCCAAGCGCTCTCGCGTGACCAAGTCCGCCCAAGGCATCAAAGTCTCGATGCCAAGCAAAAAGAAGAAGTAGCTACGCGCCCTGGCGATGTTGAATTGGTGCCTTGTTCCTGTGGGGCCGTGGCGATGTTATGCTCTAACCTCGATTGTTTGAATTGCTTCGAAAAGAGGATGCCGTGATCTGCCCGCATTGCCTTAAGACTATCGAGGACGGCGCCTCGTTCTGCCCCTACTGCAACGCCTATGTGGGTCCGGGCGATGGTCCCGAGCACACCGAGTTCGTGTTCTGTGAGGGCTGCGGTGCCCGTCTTTCTCCACATGATCGTACGTGCCCCAAATGCGGACGCCCCGCTCCGGGTATCCTCTCCGAGGACGCGGCCGCATCCGACCTGGCAGCGGGCCGCACGGCGGGCTTTCCGCGCCTAACGCAAGAGCAGATCGATACCGAGGTGCCTCATGCGCCGGCCTCTGCCGCTGCGGTGCTCTCAGACGCCGCCGACCCCAATGAGACCTGCGTGCTGCCGGCTTTCGATAAGGATTTCGGTATTCCCAAGGTCGATATTCCCACGCCGGTTTCCCTGCACGACGATGCTCAAAAACCCAAGCGCAAGGTGCATCCCGACGAGGACGCCTATCACAAGCACAAGCGTCATATCCCCAAGCCGCTTATTATCATCGCGGTCCTTGCCGTCGTGTGCGGTGGTGCGTATTGGTTCGTGACGGCCGATCCCATGGGTGTCATGCCTGGCTTCTATGACCAGTTTGGCCAGGCCGCGCAGACGACCTTCCCCACGCGCCAAAAGGGCGAGGCGACTGAGGACGATACCAAGCAGGACGATTCTGCCGAGGTGGTCCAGGAAGATACCGTGCTGACCGATGACCAGCTCTACACCAAGCTCGACAGCCTGTATCAGACCATTGTGTCGTACAACAATGATCAGATCGGCGAGGTCATCGATTCCTTTAACAACGGTTATCTCCGAACGCCGCTGTCCACCCGTCAGGAGCTGTCGCAGAGTGCCTACGCCCTGCGCGACCAGATCAAAAAGACGCAAGATGAGCTTAACAACCTTAAGTATCAGGACGATACGGTCTATGCGGATGACATCGCCCACTTAAAGCAGCTTGCCGAGTGGATGTATGAGCGCGTCGACGTAATCTGCCAGAGCTGGGATATCTCGCTGGCCATTCCCGATGGCGAGTCGATGAGTTCCCACCAAAGCGAGATCCTGGCGCCCATCGCACAGGGCGGCAACAGCGCGCTGAATCAGTACGACGCCAACGTGGGCTCCTGGAAGCCGCAGCAGCGTTCCTAAAATTAGTTCGCCATAGTCGGCATAACCTACGTGCGCAATTGATGTAAGCGCATGCTTATTGCTACAATTCGTACAAATATGCTTTAAACGCACGAGGAAGGAACCACATGTTTGGTTTTAAGAAAGAGCTCTACACGCCCGAGTATCAGCTTGCCGGCGACGAGTGCGCCGTTATCGAGACGTCGAAGGGTACCATCAAGGTCAAGTTTGACGGTGAGGGCGCTCCCATTCATGTCGCGAACTTCTGCGAGCTTTCCACGATGGGTTTCTATGATGGCCTTAAATTCCATCGCTATGTGCCCGGTTTTGTCATCCAGGGCGGCGACCCCAATACCCGCGATATGTCCGGCGCTGACGTCGCTGCCGGTCTTGAGGGCCCCGACGGCATGCCCGGTACCGGTGGCCCCGGCTACTGCATCAAGGGCGAGTTTGCCACCAATCCGCGCAACAGCCATGTCGATGGTGCCCTTGCCATGGCACGCTCCATGGACCCCGATTCCGCGGGTTCGCAGTTCTACTTCTGCTTGGGTGCCCAGCATAACCTCGATTCCGGGTACACCGTCTTTGGTACCACGGTCGAGGGTCTCGATGTGATTTCGCAGCTGCGTGCCGGCGACGAGATCGTCCATGTCGAGATCGTTCACGAGTAAAGGGGACTTCCTTGAATAGCCAGCTGATCCAACAGGGCCGCGCCGCTTACCGCGCGGGTGATTTTTCCGCTGCAGCCCAGATGCTTGGGGCGGCAAAAACTCCCGATGAGATTATGGGCGAGGCCGATCATCTTCGTGGCAACGCCTTGATGCACCTGGGCATGTATGCCGAGGCCGCCGAGGCCTATGCCGCCGCCCTCAACGACGGCACCTATGGCAAGCGCGGCGCGCTGCTCACCAACCGCGGCAAGGCACTCGCCGCCGTGGGCGACTACACAACGGCCGCTCAGGCGTTCTCTGCTGCTACGCAGGATGCTTCCTATGCCACGCCGTTCAAGGCCTATCTGGGCTTGGGTAACGCGCTGTTCCAGTCGGGCGACTATGCCAACGCGGGTACTGCCTTCCGTCAGGCCGCCATCGACGGCGCCAATCCGGCCCCTGCCGCCGCGCTCGGCGAGCTCGGTCGTTGCTTCATTAAGCTCGGCCGTCCGGCGGATGCCGTGGAGACCTACCGCACGGCTATCGACTTTGCCGGTCCCCGCGACGACACGCGCGCGCTCAACGCTGGCATGGGTCAGGCGCTTTCTGCCGCCGGCCGTCCCTCCGACGCACTCGACGCCTTTAACGCCGCTACTGCCGATGGCATCTACCAGCTCACCTCCGAGCAGGCCGATGAGCTTGCCCGCGTGCACGATTCGCTTGCCGCGCTGTCTGCCCAGACGGCTATGGCCACGGCTCCGGCGCCCGCGATGGACGCTCCTGTCG
The DNA here is from genome assembly GCA_905207425.1 of uncultured Collinsella sp. Taxonomy (GTDB): domain Bacteria; phylum Actinomycetota; class Coriobacteriia; order Coriobacteriales; family Coriobacteriaceae; genus Collinsella. The sequence goes on along the minus strand of CAJLLB010000002.1, from coordinate 29,162 downwards.
TCGATCCGCTCGATCCTACGGGCGCGACCGGTCAGTTTATGCCCGATCCCTCGGACACCGGCTTCTTTACGCTGTCCGAGTCCGAGATGGTCCAGCAGGACCGTCAGGATCGTAAGCAGGCCAAGGTCCGTCGTCGCCATCGCCACACGGGTCTTAAAGTCTTCATCGTGCTGCTTCTGCTCATTTTGATCGCCGCGGGCGGTCTGGGCTTTGCCTACACGCGCGGCTTTGGCTTCCCGTCCCAGGAGTCTGTCGTTACCGATCTGTTCCAGGCTGCCGGCGACGGTGACACCGCAAAGGCCGAGTCTTGCCTGGCCTCGAGCCTGTCCGAGGACGCCAAGTCGATGATCATCTCCTCGATTCCGCAGGGTGCCACCGTGTCTGTCGAGGGCATGGATCAGTCCATGACCGAGACGACCGCCAAGGTGAAGGCATCGCTGTCCAAGGGCGGCGAGCAGGAGTACACCGTCAAATTCGTGCGCTCCGACAACCATATCGGCTGGGCCGTTTCCTCGCTCGATATGGATTTCTCGGCTGCTGACAACCAGTAGTGACCTTATGGGATTTAGCTTTGCCCGGCGCTTCACCGCAAGTGAGGTGCCGGGCTTACGCTAGTATGATGAGCTAGTAGTTTTCCAGCAATCATCCAACACATCAGGAGTTGCGTTGTTTTCTTTGATGGATATGTTCTTCGGTAGCTATGCGGGCGATCTTGCCATCGACCTCGGCACCGCAAATACGCTTGTCTCCGTGCGCGGCAAGGGCATCGTCATTCGCGAGCCCTCTGTTGTCGCCATCGACAAGAACGACGAGCGCATCCTGGCGGTCGGTATCGAGGCAAAGCGCATGCTCGGCCGTACGCCCGGCAACATCGTGGCCGTTCGTCCCCTGAAGGACGGCGTCATCGCCGACTTCGATGTTACCGAGGCCATGCTCCGCTACTTTATCGACAAGGCTTCCGAGAAGCGCTATCCGTGGACCCCGCGTCCGCGCGTTGTCGTCTGCGTTCCCTCCGGCGTCACGTCGGTCGAGAAGCGTGCCGTCTTTGAGGCCACGATTCAGGCCGGCGCTCGCCAGGCCTATCTGATCGAAGAGCCTATGGCCGCCGCTATCGGCGCCGACCTGCCCGTCGAGGAGCCCACCGGCTCCATGGTCATCGACATCGGTGGCGGTACCACCGAGGTCGCTGTTATCGCTATGGGCGGCATCGTCGTCTCGCAGTCCATCCGTATTGCCGGTGACGAGTTCGATCAGGCCATCCTCACGCACGTTCGCGATGCCTACAACCTGGCCATCGGCGAGCGTACGGCAGAGGACATCAAGATCAAGGTCGGCTCCGCCGTGCCGCTCAAGGACGAGCTCGACGTCGAGGTCAACGGCCGCGACGTGATCACCGGTCTGCCCAAGACCGTGCGCATCGAGAGCGAGGAGATCCGTCGCGCACTCAACAAGCCGCTTGACGAGATGGCCAAGGCCGTCAAGGACGCACTCGATGCCACGCCGCCCGATCTTGCCTCGGACCTTATGTACTACGGCATTTTGCTGACCGGTGGCGGCGCGCTGCTGCGCGGTCTCGACGTGCGCCTGCGCGATGAGACCGGCGTTTCGGTCAACGTCAGTCCTACGGCGCTCGATAACGTCGTTAACGGCTGCGCCCGCGTGCTCGAGGCCAATGCGTTTGATGGTGGCTTCGTCCAGACCAATGCTTAATTTCCAAAAGGTGGATTCCATTTGGCACGATCTTCGGGTTTCTCCACAAATCTGAATACCAAGCGACAATCAACGGGTATGCGCCCGTTGATTGTTTTCAGCCTGATTTCGGTGTTGCTGCTCACGTTTTACATCCGCGAGGGCGAGGCAGGACCGATTCATGCCGTGCGTTCGGGCGTAACGACGATTACCTCGCCGGTGCGCTTTGTGGGTTCGGCTGTGGCGGCTCCCTTCAATGCGATCGGCAACGTGTTCTCTAACCTTACGGCGTCGCAGGACACGCTTGACGAGCTTAAGAAGCAAAATGAGGAGCTGACCTCTAAGGTTGCCGAGCTCTCCGAGGCTCAAAAGACTGCTGAGCGTCTGGAAGGGCTGGTCGGCCTGCAGTCGACCTATAACCTCAAATCGACCGCTGCTCGTATTGTCGGTGCCTCCGGCGATGCCTGGACTTCGACCGTTACCATCGACAAGGGCTCTGCCGACAGCCTTACCATCAACATGCCCGTGACGAGTTCTGCCGGTGTTATCGGCCAGATTATCGAGGTATCGGCCAAGAGCTCTACCGTGCGCTTGATTAGCGACGAGAACTCGGGCGTGTCCGCCATGGTGCAGGACACGCGCGCCCAGGGCATGCTGCAGGGTCAGGCTGACGGCACGCTGCGTCTTGAGTACGTGAGCGTCGACTCCGATGTTAAGGTTGGCGACATCATCGTGACCTCGGGCATCGGTGGCGTGTTCCCCAAGGGTCTACCGCTCGGCACCGTCTCGTCGGTTGAGAAATCGGCAAACGATGTGTACTACACCATTGTGGTGCGCGCTCAGACGACGGCCGAGAACAACGAGGAAGTGCTGGTCATTACCTCGCTGACCGACGAACAGTCGGCCTCGGATGAGGACGTGAGCACGGCCAACAGCACGCCGCAGGGAACGTCGCGCGATGCTGCGACCAAGACGAAGGACGAGAGCTCGGATGACAGTTCCGACACGTCCGAGACGACCGATTCCGGCTCGAGCGAATAGGGGGCATGTCCATGGATCTACACGAGCAGGGGATGAGCTCCCGCACGTTTGTGATCGCCGCCATTGTGTGCGTGCTGCTGCAGGCAGGCCTGGCACCGCAGATCTCCATTGCGGGCGGTCGCGTCAACTTCATGATTATCCTGGTGTGCCTAAGCGTGTTCTCGGGCGACCCGACCCGTGCCGTCGTGTGCGGTTTTTGCAGCGGCTTGTTCTATGACCTGTCCGCTGCCGTGCCGGTGGGCGTTATGTCGCTCCTGCTGACCGTGGGTTCTTTTGCCCTGGTGCACAGCGCCGTCGGTCAGACGGGCGGTACCCCGAGTGCGCGCGGCGTCACTGTGGGCGCCTTTGCGCTCGTCATTAATGTGATCTACAGCATCATCTTGCTGTTTATGGGTTTGGAGACGAGCTTTGTCGTGGCGATCTTCGGCCATGCGCTGCCGTCCTCGATCCTGACGGGTCTGGTTGCCATTCCGTTTTTGATGTCCGGCGTCGTGCCGCAGTCCGGCTATGGATTCTCCGCACGTGGCGGACGCCAGGCGGGTATGCGCTTTAAGCCCAAGACCCGCAAGCTCAAATAGGGGAGGCCCGTAGATGTCTTCCCAGATGACGGTTATTATCGCCGGTATCGTGCTGGTTGTGGCCATCGTGGTCGCGCTGGTCGTCATGCGTCGTGGCGATTCCCGTTTTACCTACGATACGCAGCATGGAACGGCCCCGCGCGCCACCGAGGGCGAGGGCAATACCGCGTCGACCGCCTTTAAGGGCCGCTTTTCCATCCTCACCACGGGTGTGGGCGCGATGTTTGCGGCGCTTGCCGTCAAGCTGTGGGGCATGCAGATGGTCTCATCGGACTATTACGAGAAGCAGGCCAATAGTAATCAGACTCGCACCGTTACAACACCCGCTGTGCGCGGTCGCATTCTCGACCGCAATGGCGTGGCGCTTGTCCAGAACCGTCCCTCACTTGCTGTCGTGGCCTACCGCGACCTTGCCGAGGATGAGGTTCTGGTTCGCCATCTTGCCAACGTGCTTGGAATGCCTTACGTGGCGGTCCTTCGCAATATTCAGGACAATACAGAGGGCGCTCAGAGCCTGCATACCATCGCGACGGACGTCCGTCGCTCCACGGTTGCCTATATTCAGGAGCATGCCGGCGAGTTCCCGGGCGTCAAGATTGCCGAGCGTACCGAGCGTCAGTATCCATATGGCGAGACGGCATGCCATATCTTGGGCTATACCGGCACCATTACCTCCGAGCAGCTCGAGGCCCAGAATAAGAAAACCTCTGGCGATGATGATGCTTCTGCTGGCAAGATTACGTACCAGTCGGGCGATATCGTGGGCCAGGCGGGCGTTGAGAGCTACTACGAAAACTTGCTGCAGGGTATTCGTGGCGAGCAGACCGTCAAGGTCGATGCATCGGGCAATGTGACCGGTCAGGCCGGCGCTGTGCCCGCGAAGGCCGGCTCCGACATTAAGCTCACGCTCGACCTTAAGATCCAACAGGCCTGTGAGACGGCGCTGGCGAGCGCTATCGAGCTTGCCAAGACCACCGGCTACAGCAATGCCGGCAACGGCGCTGTGGTGTGTCTCGATCCCAACAATGGCGAGATCCTGGGCATGGCGAGCGAGCCCAAGTTTGATCCGTCCGTCTTTATCGGCGGCGTCTCAAATGACGTGTGGACCGAGCTAAATGATGACAAGGGTTCGCACCCGCTGCTCAACCGCGCCATTAGCGGACAGTACATGTCGGCCTCGACCATCAAGCCGCTCTCGGCACTGGCCGGTCTTGAGTTTGGAACCTACACTTCAACGCAGACAACCAACTGCACGGGCTATTGGACGGGCCTGGGCAAGTCGTGGGGCAAGTACTGCTGGCTGCATTCCGGCCACGGCACCATGACGCTGCAGTCGGGTATCGCCAACTCGTGCGACCCCGTCTTCTACGACATGGGCAAGGCGTTTTTTTATGACGAGCAGCATTCCGAGGGCCTGCAGGAGGTCTTTCGTCGCTGGGGCCTGGGCAAGACCTGCGGTATCGATCTGCCGAGTGAAGGCGCGGGCCGTATTCCCGATGCCGAGTGGAAAGAGTCGTACTTCACCGACGCCTCTGCCGAGGACCGCAAGTGGAATGCCGGCGATATGACCAACATTGCCATCGGTCAGGGCGACATCCTGGTGACGCCCCTGCAGATGGCGTGTGCCTATATGGGTCTTGCCAACGGCGGCAAACAGTACGTGCCTCACGTGTTTTTGTCTGCCGTGTCGCGCGATGGCGACGGCGATGCCTATAAGTACAACGGCAAGGGCAAGAAGAAGCGCCTGGAGGCCAAGATCAACAGCGATTCGGATTTGGCTCTTGTTCGCAACGGCATGCACGACGTGATTTACACGGCATCGACGTCCCTGGCGGCTCACTTTGGCACCCTGACGCCGCAGGTATACGGCAAGTCGGGCACGGGCGAGAAAAGTGGCGAGGATGAATACGCGTGGTTCTGCGCCTATGCACCGGCCGATGACCCCAAGTATGTCATCGCTACCGTCCTGGAGCAGGGCGGCGGTGGCTCAGATACCGCGATGCATGTCGTGCGCGACGTGCTCGGCGTGATTTATGGCGAGCCCGATACCTCTTCGGCCTCGGGCGATTCTTCGGTTCGATAGGAGGTTGCGATGGATTTTTCTCCGGCGGATCTGTTCCGTTCAACCAAGACCGGCTCTCGCAGCAGCCTGGACCGTGTCAACAAGCAACTTTCGGCCTCGCGCGGCACGTTTCGCCAAAAGGTGCATATCGGTGTGCTCGTGGCTACTGTGGCTCTCGTCGCCTACGGTGCCATCATTATCTGGTCGGCTTCGCAGTTTAAGGCCGACGCTTCGTTCTCACGCCATCTGCTGGGAATTGGCATCGGAGCGGTGCTGGCGGTGCTGGTCTGGCGTACCGACCTGCGCGGTATTTCCAATTTCTCGACGGCGTTGCTCGTCATCGACCTGATCGTGATCCTCTCGCCCAAGATTCCGGGTCTGTCCTATACAGGCGGTCTGGGCATGACGGGCTGGATCAAGATTCCCGGTATCGGCTTGACATTCCAGCCGGTTGAGCTTGCCAAGCTCATCACCATCTTCTTTATTGCTACGCTTGGCTCGCAGTATAACGGTCGCATCGATACCGTTCGCGACTACGTCAAGCTCTGCGGCATGCTGTCAATTCCGTTTTTGGCCGTCGTTGCCATGGGCGACCTGGGCTCGGGCCTGGTCGTGCTTGTTTCGGGCGCCATCGTCATTTGTATGAGCGGTGCACGCCGCGAATGGGTGCTGTCGACTCTGGCCCTGCTCGTGGGCCTGGTGGCCCTCGTTCTGGCGCTCGATTCGGTCTTTGATTCGTTGCTCGGCCACGATGTGCTCATCAAGCAGTATCAGATGAACCGTCTGACGGTCTTTATCGACCCCGATAATGCCGATTCGGACGATGCCTACAACCTGCAGCAGTCGCTTATCGCCGTTGGCTCGGGCGGCTTCTTTGGTAAGGGTTTGGGCCATGCGACGCAGTCGGCCGGCGGCTTTCTGCCTGAGTTCCACACCGACTTCGTCTTCGCCTTTTTGTCCGAGACCTTTGGTTTTTGCGGTTCCTTTTTTCTCCTGTGCCTCTACGTGCTGCTGATCTTTTCGACGATTCGCGTCGCCTTTAAGTGTGAGTCGCTGTTCCTGCGTCTGTCGTGTGTGGGCATCGTTGGCATGTGGGCGTTCCAGACCTTCGAAAACATCGGCATGTGCATCGGCATGATGCCGATTACCGGTATTCCGCTACCGTTTATTAGCTTTGGTTCGTCTTCGATGATGATCCAACTGCTGACGGTGGGTATCGTACAATCCATATGGCGGCATCGTTCGGGCGCCGCGTAACCGCTGGAGGGGTTTGCTATGAAAATTCCCGTAGATAAGCTGACCCGCGCTTTTAAGATGGGCGCGTCCGTTAAGAAGGATTCCGATACGCCGGTGCGCGTCTCGGTCTATCTGGATTCGTCCGCCTCGCGCTTTCTGGCCGAGACGGTGCGTGACGCCTTTGTGCCGCAGACGACCTCGGGCATTGTGCGCGTCGAGCGTCTGGGGGAGGAGCGAATTGCTCCAAAGACCGATACCGATGTGGTGCTGGTGCTCTCGTGTGGTTCCGACCGCTTGGAGAGTGCCGTGCAGGAGCTCGTGATCGCCGGCGCGCCCGTGTGCGTGCTTGCCGAGTCTGCTGTGGAGGTGCCGTTTATCGAGGAGTCCACGCCCATGCTCGGTGTGGTGGCGGCAACCGATAAGACGTATCTGCTCGAGACGCTTGCCCGCTGGATTCTCGATCGCACCGACAAGGAAACGGCTTTTGCGGCGAACTTTGCCTTCATGCGCATCGCGGCGGCCAATCGTATCATCACCTCGTGTGCGCTCACCAATATGGCGACCGGGGCTTTGGTGTTTTTGCCGGGCACCGATTATCCCGTTATGGCGCTGGCGCAGGTGGGCATGCTCTTTGAGCTCGCTGCCGTCTTTGGACGCGGCATTAAGCCTGAGCGCGGCTACGAGGTCGCGGGCGTGCTTGCCGGCGGTCTTGTGATCCGCGCGGTCACCCGCGCGCTCGTCAAGCAGACGCCGCATATTGGGTTTGCCGTCAAGGCGCTCGCTGCTGCCGCGGGCACCTATGGCATGGGCCGTGCGCTCGTTTCGCTCTACGAGCGCGATGTCGACTACAGCCGTGCTAACGAGGTGGTCACTGCCACGTTTTCCCGCGTTCGCGATCTGGTGACTGCGGTCGCGGGCGCTACCCGTCCTATGGCGTCCTATCAGGACGCATCAGATCTCGCTGCTTAGGGGTTTTCCGTTGCGCGTTGCATACCAAGACTGTTTTCATTTAATTGAGCCGTTGCTCGCCAAGGTCGAGAAGCCGAGTCGCTATATCGATCACGAGTGGGGCACGCTTTCCAAGGCCGATGCCGACTACCGTTGCTGCCTGATCTACCCGGATGTGTACGAGGTCGGTCTGCCCAACCAGGGCATCGCCATCCTCTACAACATCCTTAACCAGGCCGAGGGCATCTCCTGCGAGCGCGGCTATGTGCCGTGGCCCGATATGGGTGACGCCATGCGCGAGGCAGGCATTCCGCTGCTGTCGCTCGAGGGTGCAGCGCCGGTCGCTTCGTTTGATATCGTCGGCCTGCATGTGCCGCACGAGATGGCGGTGACGAACTTCCTCGAGGCACTCGACCTCGCTGGCATTCCGCTGTTAGCGGCCGACCGAGGTGAAGACGACCCTATCATCATCGCCGGCGGCCCCTCGGTGTACAACCCCGAGCCGTACGCGGCCTTCTTCGATGCCATCCTCATCGGTGAGGGCGAGGAATCGCTGCTCGAGACCTGCCAGCTGCATCGCCGCCTGCGTGACGAAGGGGTCCCGCGCGCGCAGATTGTCGAGCAGCTTGCATCCATTGCCGGCAACTACGTGCCGTCGCTCTATGAGGTTCGTCACGACGAGCCCTGCTCGCCGCATGGCTACACCGTGCCGCGTGAGGGCAAGGATGCGCCGACCGTGGTCTACAAGCGCGTCGTCGAGGATTTCGGCGCCACAAATCCGCTGTCGCAGTCGTGCGTACCCTATGCGCAGCTGGTCCACGACCGCCTGTCTATCGAGATTCTGCGCGGCTGCGCCCGCGGCTGTCGTTTTTGCCAGGCCGGCATGACGTATCGCCCGGTGCGCGAGCGCTCGGCCGACCAGATCGTCTCGTCGGTGATCCAGGGTCTGGAAAAGACCGGCTATGACGAGGTGTCGCTGACCTCGCTCTCCACGACCGACCACTCCTGCATTCGCGACGTGCTCGGCAGGCTCAACCGTCGCCTGGAGGATACGGGTATTCGCGTGTCTATTCCGTCGCAGCGCCTGGATTCGTTTGGCGTGGATATGGCCGAGTCGGTCGCCGGCGAAAAGAAGGGCGGCCTGACGTTCGCGCCCGAGGCCGGCAGCCAGCGCATGCGCGACATCATTAACAAGAACGTGACCGAGGAGGACCTGGACCGTGCGGCCAAGGCGGCCTTCGAGGCCGGCTGGAACCGCATGAAGCTCTACTTTATGATGGGCCTTCCCGGCGAACGCGACGAGGACATCGTGGCCATCGCCAATCTGGCCGATCACGTGCTGGAGCTCGGTCGTTCCGTGGTGCCCAAGGCTCGTCGCGGCTCGATCTCGGTGTCCATCTCGGTTTCGGTCTTTATCCCCAAGGCTGCCACGCCGTTCCAGTGGTGCCCGCAGCTCGACTACGACGACGTCAAGCGTCGCCAGAAGCTGCTTATCACGAGCGTTCGCAACCGTGCCGTTCGCGTTCATTACCACGATGCCGAGACCTCGCTCATCGAGGCCGCGCTGTCCCGCGCCGGTCGTGACATGACGCCCGTCATCATCGATGCTTGGCGCTCGGGCTCTCGCTTTGACGCCTGGGTAGAGCATTTCTCGCTCGATAACTGGAAGGAGGCTGCTGCCAAAAACGGCATCGACCTCAATGAGCTCGTGCACCTGCCCTACGAATTGGACTGGCGCCTGCCGTGGGAGCACGTGAGCCCCGGCTGCACGCGCGGCTTCCTCGAGCGCGAGTACCGTCGCTCGCTCGAGGGCGTCACGACTCCCGACTGCACCCGCACGTCGTGCACCGGCTGCGGGATCTGCCCCACGCTCCACGCCAAGAATGTATTGATGGGTGATCGCGCATGAGTGAGCGCCTGACCGACAACCCCTCGCTCTTTAGGCTTCGTGTTCGCTATGGCAAGCGCGATCGCCTTAAGTACCTGGGCCATCTCGAAGTGATCCATACCATTGAGCGCATCGTGCGCCGTGCGGGACTTCCCTATGCCGTCACGCAGGGCTTCTCTCCGCACATGCGCGTGGGCTTCTCTTCGGCGCTACCGGTTGGTACGTCGTCGACCTGCGAGTGGTATGACCTGTTTATGACCGAGTTCGTGGGGCTCGACGAGGCGTTTGAGCGCCTGGCTGTGGCGTCTCCGGCCGATCTGGCGCCTATCGAGGCGGCGTACATCGACGTGCGCACGCCGGCGTTGACGGCGCAGCTCACGCGCCTGTCGTATCGCATCGACCTGCACTTAGATCCCGAGGCGCCCGTAAGCGCCGAGGAGGTGCGTCGTGCGATCGACACGCTGCGCGCGGACCATGGCATCGACTACGCGCGCGGAAAAAAGAGCAAGCGATTGGATTTGGATCACACGCTCGTGGGCTATGAGCTCACGGCGGGGGAGCGCCCGGACCATTTGGTGCTCATGCTCGACACCCATGCCGACAACGAGGGCTCCATGCGTCCGGAAATTTTGCTTTCCGCTGCTGATGTTTTGTTGCAGGGCTTGACCCCGGGCGTGGATGCACCTATTGTTTCCACCGGTATGCAAGACCTCGTGACCATCTGCTCCTACGATGTCGAGCGTCAGAATCAAGCATGCGAGGACGACGAGGGCCGACTCGTCAGCCCCATACCTGTGCGAACTTGTGGATTTGCTCCACATACTCGTTGACGGGGGTATTTTCGCCTGCTACTATATTCGGCTGTTGCACTAACTGATGCATGAAGGGCAAGTAAACATGTACGCAATCGTTAACACGGGCGGCAAGCAGTACAAGGTCGCCACCGACGATGTCATCACCGTCGAGAAGATCGAGGGCAATGAGGGCGACAAGGTCACCCTGCCGGTTATCTTCCTCAACGATGGTAAGAAGATCGTCACTGATCCCGACAAGCTGGCCAAGGCCAAGGTTACCGCTCAGATCGTTGAGCAGTTCAAGGGCGAGAAGCAGCTGGTCTTCAAGTTCCACAAGCGTAAGCGTTATCGTCGTCTGAAGGGTCACCGTCAGCAGCTCACCAAGCTGAAGATCGTGAAGGTCCAGGCTACGTCCCGCGCCAAGAAGGCTGTCAAGGCAGAGGCCGAGGCTGTTGCCGAGGCTCCCGTCGCCGAGTAGATTACACTCGTAACGAAAGAGTAGGTATACACAATGGCACACAAAAAAGGACTCGGTTCCTCCCGTAATGGCCGTGACTCCCGCGGTCAACGCCTTGGCACGAAGCGCTATGCCGGCCAGACGGTAACCACGGGCACGATTCTCGTCCGTCAGCACGGCACGCACATCCACCCGGGTGAGAACGTTGGCCGTGGCAAGGACGACACGCTGTTCGCGCTGGTCGACGGTACCGTTGAGTTCCACAAGGGTATCAAGCACAGGGTCAGCGTACGCCCGCTCGCGAACGCGTAATTCACCCTTCATAGAGCACATATGTGGGAGGCACTTGAGTTTTAGGATTCAAGGGTCTCCCTCTTTTTTGTAGGAGGCGATTCTGTTGTCACAGTTCACCGATATCAGCCGCATTAACGTTTGCGGCGGCGACGGCGGAGCCGGATGCATGTCGTTTAGGCGCGAGGCATTTGTCCCCAAGGGCGGCCCCGATGGCGGCGACGGCGGTCGTGGCGGCAATGTCGTCATCCAGGCCGATGCTCAGCTGTCTTCGCTGATCGATTACCGCTTTAAGCATCACTTCCGCGCCGAGCGTGGCACGCACGGGCAGGGTGCCCGTCGTAACGGTAAGAGCGGCGAGGACCTGATTCTCAAGGTCCCTATGGGTACCGTGGTGCGCGAGCTCGACCCCGAGACACAGACCCCGATGTTTGAGATTGCCGACCTTGTGCACGACGGCGAGCGCGTCGTCGTGGCGCCCGGCGGTGCCGGCGGTCTGGGCAACACGCACTTTGTGACGTCGGTGCGCCGCGCTCCGGCCTTTGCCCAGCTAGGCGAGCCGGCCGAGGAGCACTGGATCGAGCTCGAGATGAAACTTATGGCCGATGCCGCGCTCGTGGGCTTTCCCTCGGTGGGTAAGTCATCGCTCATTGCGCGCATGAGTGCCGCCCGCCCCAAGATTGCCGACTACCCGTTTACCACGCTCGTGCCGAACCTCGGCATGGTGCGTGCCGGCGAATATTCTTACGTCGTTGCCGACGTCCCCGGTCTTATCGAGGGCGCGAGCGAGGGCAAGGGCCTGGGTCATCAGTTCCTGCGCCACATTGAGCGTACGGCCCTGATCATGCACGTCGTCGACATGACGGGTGGTTTTGAGGATCGCGATCCGGTCGAGGATTATCGAATCATCAACCGCGAGCTCGAGCAGTATGGTGCCGAGCTTTCGGAGCGTCCGCAGATCGTCGTCGCCAACAAGTGCGATGCGCCGGGTACGGCCGACAAGATTGCCGACCTTAAGCGCGCAGCGCTCGACGATGGACATATGTTCTTTGCCGTGTCTGCCGTGACGGGCGCCGGTCTCAATACGTTGATGCTTGCCGTAGGTGAGCAGGTGGCCAAGCTCCGCGCCGAGCTGGCGGTCTCCGATGAACCGGTCGACCTGCGCGACGATGAGTGGGAGCGCCGCCGCCTGCAGCGTGAGAAGCGTTTCCGCATTGTCCAGGAAGAGCCCGGTGCCTTCCGCGTGGTCGGTCGTGCCATCGAGCGCATGGTCATCCAGACCGACTGGGAAAACGAGGAAGCCGTCATTTACCTGCAGCATAAGTTTGCGCGTATGGGTGTTGACGACGCGCTCGAGAAGGCCGGTTGCCGTGCGGGCGACGAGGTCCGCATTTGCCAGCGCGCCTTTGACTTTGAGGGCGCTGAGGACTTCTCGGAGTACGAGGAGCTCGAGGATGCTGGCGAGGACGTTGCCGTTGAAGTCATTGACGTGGCCGATGCTGCGGATGAAGGCGTCGAGGTTGTCGATGCGGCGGATGCCGCGGGCGATGCCGAGACCTCGGAGGGCGAGTAAGCCATGTCGCTGCGCGGTGGAATCGGTCTGCCCGAGCTTCCTCTAGAGGACGGGCAGGAGTTTAGGCTCGGCATTATGGGTGGCACCTTTGATCCCATCCATTACGGGCATCTGGTGACTGCCGAGCAGGCGCGCGAGTCGCTCGACTTGGACGCTGTGCTCTTTATGCCGGCAGGGTCTCCCGCCTTTAAGCTTGACAAGCCGGTGACGCCTGCCGAGGACCGTTATGCCATGACGGTCCTCGCCACCGCCGCGAACCCGGCCTTTTTGGCGAGCCGGTTCGAGATCGACCGCCCGGGCGTAACCTATACGGCCGATACGCTTCATGCCCTTCGCGACTTTTACCCGCCGCAGGTAAAGCTCTACTTTATTACGGGCGCCGACGCGATTATCGATATCGTGACCTGGCATGATGCCGAACGAATCGCTGAGCTTGCTACCTTTATTGCGGCGACGCGACCGGGCTTTGATATCGATACGGCGCGTGCCCGAATCAAAGAGTCGGGGCTGCCGTTCGACGTGCGCTATATTCAGATTCCGGCGCTGGCGATCAGCTCGACGAACATTCGTAAGCGAGTTGCCCGCGGCATGAGCGTGCGCTACCTTACGAGCGAGTCCGTGCTCGGCTACATTCGCAAACGCAGGCTATATGCCGAATTGGGCCAAGAAGATTTTGAGTGATGGGGGTCTACGTTGTCGGTAGAGGATCAGTTTGAGGGCGATGAGCGCGCGCTGCTCAAGCGCATTCAAGAGCTGCTCGATGTTCGCATGAAGGATAAGCGCAAGCGCTATGTGCATTCGCTGGGTGTTGCCGAGACCGCACTTCATCTGGCCGAGGTCTACGGCGTTGACCGCTTTGATGCCGCTGCTGCCGGTCTGATCCACGACTGGGACAAAGTGCTCTCCGACGACGAGCTGGTTACGCGCGCTCTGCATTACGGCATTAAGATTGCCGGCTCTCCTTCCGCCGCGACGCCGCTTTTGCATGGTCCTGTTGCCGCCTATGAGCTTCCGCAGCTTTTCCCCGAGTTGTCGCCGGCCGTTTTCCAGGCTGTCGACCGTCACACCGTGGGTGCCTGCGACATGACGCCGCTCGATATGGTGGTCTTTGTGGCCGATGCCATCGAGCCCAACCGCCACGGCGACTATGCGCATGCGCTGCGCAAGATGGTGGGGGAGTCGACGCTCGACGAGTTGTTCTTCTCCTGTTTTGCGCAGGGTTTGGTCTATGTGATCCAGTCCGGGCGCTATCTTTATCCCACGGCTATTACGATTTACAACCATTACGCCCAGCTGCGCTAGCTCGGGTGTGTCTAGAAAGAGGTATTCCATGGCCGACGAGACCATGACTGACGAGCAGATTCTTGAGAACGTGGAGCACAAGAGCTTCGCCGCCACGTCCGACCGCACCGCCGCCTCGCTGTCCGCGAGCGGTGTCGCCGCCGAGGATGTCGCCCGCGCCGCTGCGCAGGCCGCCTACGACAAGAAGGGCGAGGACGTTCAGGTGCTCGACCTGACCGAGCTTTCCGATGTGTGCGACTACTTTGTGCTCGCCACCGGTACCAACAACCGCCAGGTCGATTCTATCGTCGACGAGATCGAGGAGAAGGTCGCCGAGGCTTGCGGCGAGCATCCGTTCTCCATCGAGGGCCGCGAGCAGAAGACCTGGATGCTCATGGACTACGGCTCGGTTGTCGTCCACGTCTTCACTCCCGAAGCCCGCGACTTCTACCGCCTCGAGAAACTCTGGGGAGACGCCCCCCAGCTTCCCCTCGACCTCCTCTAAATGATTTTTCTGGGACGGGGATAAAATAATCATTGCTACCGTTTGCCGAACCCCTCACCTTTGTTGGGCGGTTCGGCCCTTTTCTTCCTTTCCTTTTGTATGCTGTGACTACTGCATCCTTGGAAGGGAGGGTTTCGATGACTCGTGTTGCCCGTGCGTTGTCCGAACTCGGCCATTATCACGTCATGCTCAAGGGCTGTGCTGGCCAGCTGATCTTCGAAGACGATGACGATCGCCTTTATTTTCTCAATCTATTGAACAGACGATTTACGTCCGCTCATATTCGTCTTCTTGCCTGGTGCCTCATGGACAATCATGTTCACCTGCTATTTGATGATCTCGATAATCAGATGAGCGTTGCTATGCATGCGATTGATACGGCATATGCGAAACACTTCAATCAAAAAACCGGTCGCCGCGGACCGGTGTTCCAGGAACGATTCAAGAGTGTGATCATTTCTGACGACAAACAGCTGCTCCGTTGCGTCCGATACATACACGACAATCCTGCAAAAGCAGGTATTTCTTCTGCTCCTCTGTATCGCTGGAGCAGCTTCCATGAGTATTTCTCTCATCCCGAAATTTGTGATTGTGAAGGTATTCTCAATCTGTTTGGGGGTACGGAAGCGTTTTATCTTTCGAGTACCGACGGCAAGCCTAATCCCTATTTTATGCCCGAAGGTAAGCATATCTCCGATATGGATGCGCTGGAAGTTGCCCGGGCTCTTTTGGCTCCTCATGAGCCTTATCAGCTTAAAACTTTGCCGAAATCAGAGCGAAATCGTCTTCTGGCAGTGTTGAGGCATCGGGGGTTTACGATTGACCAGATTTCGCGTCTGACGGGAATTGGGACCAATATCATTCAAAGGGCGAAATGACGCTCCAAATGATTAAAAAATCCCCGTCCTAGAATAATCATTCGCAGCTGCCCGGCTTTCTTTTTGCCCAAAGGCGGTTAATCGTTGAAGCGGGATTGGCGGCCGAAGGAAAGGGCGGTGTCGCCGAATTTGTCTCGGACGGCGTCGATGGCGACGGAGAGGTCGCGGCGGTCGCTGGATTGGGCTCCGCGGTCATCGATCTCGCAGAACAGGTCAGTCTGGATGCCGCCTTGGTGGTCGAAGTCGCTCATGCCGATGCCCGCTAAGCGAACATGCATGCCATCCTGCCAGATGTTGTCGAACAGTTCGAGTGCAACCGCCACGAAGATGTTCTCATCGTCGGTCGGATGAGGCAGCCGGCGCTGTGCCGTACGCCCGCTGCCATACGAATACTTAAGCTTGAGCGTTACCGTGGCACCCGTCAGCCCCTGACGGCGCAGGCGGCGTCCCACTGACTCTCCCAACAGCGCAATCGCCGCCTCAATATCCCCACGCTCAGTTAAATCTTTAGCAAAGGTGCGTTCATTGCTGACCGACTTGACCTCGCGCTCTTCATCGAGGCTCGTGACTTCGGAGATTTCGAGTCCCAGCGCACGCTGGCGCATGCGTTCGCCGTTCACGCCAAAAATGGCAGCCAGCGTGGACTCCGGCGCACGCGAAAGCTCGCCGAGGGTGTAGATGCGCATGCGGCGCAGTCGCTCCTCGGCCGAGCGCCCGATGCCGCTCATGGCAGATACCGGCAACGCGGCCAAAAAGCGCTGCTCGGTTCCGGGGCGCACGATGGTCAGCCCAAACGGCTTATCCCGCTCGCTTGCGATCTTTGCGACCGTCTTGTTGCAGCCCACGCCAATGGAACAGGTCACTCCCAGCCCTGCCACGCGGTCGCTTATACGCCGCGCAACCAGCAACGGGTCTTCGGGCGCAAAGCGGCCCGGTGTGATATCGATAAAGGCTTCGTCGATGGATACGCGCTCCACGCGCGGCGTCTCCTCGGCAAGAATCGCCATGACCTGCGCGCCCACCTCACGATAGCGATCAAAATGCCCATGCGTCCAAATGGCCTGCGGGCACAGGCGCCTTGCCTCGGCCGAGGGCATGGCAGAGTGCACGCCAAAGCGACGTGCCTCATACGAACACGTGGACACGACGCCACGCGAATCGGCGTCTCCGCCCACGATGAGCGGCTTTCCTCGCCATTCGGGATGATCGAGCATCTCCACGCTCGCAAAAAACGCATCGAGGTCCATGAGTCCCACCGCCGGACCCGTCCAGGGAGGCGGCGTGACGCCCATGGCATCCTCATAACCGTATGTATGTTCGCGTCTTTCCATGTCATGAGTATACCGCGCAGCTCATGTGGGGTGCGTGTATGTGCTTGCAAATCCCGAATTCTTGTCTAAGATATGGATTTGCCCTCGACTACACCGAAGAAGTTGGTCTCACGGACTTCACCTGCCCGCGTCGATGGCGTATTATGTTCAACTGTTTGTTTGTAGTTGCAGCCTAAAGCTGCTTGGTTGGAGGAGTTTCCTTTGGCAGTCAAGATTCGCCTTGCTCGTCACGGCGCTAAGAAGCGTCCGTACTACCGTGTCGTCGTCGCCGATTCCCGCGCCCCGCGTGACGGTCGTATCATCGAGGAGGTTGGCCGCTACAACCCGATGACCGCCCCCAAGACCATCAACCTCGACCTCGAGAAGATCGCCGACTGGCAGTCCAAGGGCGCTCAGCTCACCGACGCCGTCGCCGCTCTGGTCAAGGCCGCCAACGAGGGCGAGAAGACCGAGACCGTCGTCAAGAAGTCCAAGAAGCAGCTCGCCAAAGAGGCCGAGGCCGCTAAGGCTGCCGCTGAGGCCGCTGAGGGCGCCGAGGAGTAAATCGTGCCTGAGGTTGACGCTGCACAGCTCGAGGGTGAGGCAATGCTCTCAGATCGCATCGCCGATCTCGTCGAATATCTCGTTGTTCAGATCGTCGACGACCCGGATTCCGTGAGCCTTGAGGTCATCGATGGTGACGACGCCTCTACGATTGAGGTTTCGGTCGCCGAGGATGACGTCGCTAAGGTCATCGGCCGTCGTGGCCGTACCATCAAGGCCATTCGCACGCTCGCCCGTGCACTGGCCGCTCGCCTCGACACTGCTGTCGAGGTAGAGGTTCTGGGCTAGGACCTTGAGGTCCCAGTACAAAAACATCGCCCGTGTGGTCAAGCCGCACGGAAGGAAGGGGGAGGTCCTCGCGCAGCCGCTGCGGGGGCTTCCTTCTGTATTAGAGCCGGGTATGCGCGTCGCCCTGACGCCGCCGGCGCTCAAGCGCGACCGCTTTTGCACGGTCGTGTCCGTCACCGATACGGGCGATGGCGATCTGGTCTCGTTTGAGGGCATTGACGACTTGACGGCCGCCGAGGGCATCACGGGATGCTACGTGCTGGCAAATCGTGACGATTTTGAGCTCGATTCGCTCGACGCTGCCTATACCGACCTGATGGGTCGCGAGGTGGTCGACGAGCGCTTCGGTTTGCTCGGCACGATCGTAGAGATCATGTCGACGCCCGCTAACGATGTTTGGGTTGTTGAGGGCGATCGGTACGGCGAGGTACTGATTCCCGTGATCGAGCAGGTCGTGCTCGATCTTCCCGACACAGGAACAATTTCCGTCCACGTTATGGACGGTCTGATCGATATGGACAAGTAGGGAGGACAACATGCTGATCGAGACCCTTTCGGTCTTTCCCGAGATGTTTGAGCCCGTCATGTCCACATCGATCTTGGGCCGCGCCCGCAAGGCCGGCCTTTTTGATTTTAAGGCGTATAACCTGCGCGACTGGACGCACGACCGCCATCGTACCGTCGATGACGAGCCTTACGGCGGCGGGCAGGGCATGCTCATGAAGGTCGAGCCTATTGCCGAGGCCATCGAGGCCATCAGCTCCGAGGGTCCCAAGCCCACCGTAGTGTTCTTCACCCCCTGTGGCGAGCCCTTTACGCAACATGTGGCCGAGCGCCTGCTCAAAAGTGAGCGCCTGCTGTTTGTGTGCAGCCGCTACGAGGGCGTCGACGAGCGTGCGTATGCGTATGCCGATGAGCGTCTGTCGATCGGCGACTACGTGCTTACGGGTGGCGAACTTCCCGCTATGGTCGTTGCCGATGCCGTCGTACGCCTGATTCCCGGCGCCCTGGGCGACGAGATGAGCAATGTGGACGAGTCGTTCTCGACCGCCGAGGACGGAGGCCTGCTCGAGTACGCGCAGTACACCCGTCCCGCCGTCTGGGAGGGCCGTCCGGTTCCGGAGGTACTGCCGAGTTCAACGGCGAGGGCGTGCCGCCGGTGCTCGTGAGTGGCGATCACGCCAAGGTCGATGCCTGGCGTCGCAAGAACGCCATCGAGCGCACCTGCCGCTGGCGTCCCGATCTGATCGAGACGGCGCGCCTTACGCCCCAAGAGCGTGCGTACGCGCAGGAGATTTTGGACGCTTCGTATTCGCAGAGCGAGGAGTGAGAATGGTTCCATCGCAGCATTCCGCGTTGAGGGGCGCTTTTGAGTGGATTGCGGTCATCGCGATCGCATTGGTCGCCACCTTCTTGATTCGCTCGTTTGTGGTCGAGCCCTTTGTGGTGCCCACCGGCTCCATGGAGTCCACGATCGAGATTGGCGACCAGATCCTGGCACAAAAGGTGAGCCTCGAGCTCGGTCAGCCCGTCAAGCAGGGCGATATCGTGGTGTTTCACAACCCCGATGGCACCTCCGAGCATGATGTTCTTGTCAAGCGTGTTATTGCCACGGCCGGCCAGACGGTCGACCTGCAGGATGGCAAGGTGGTCGTTGACGGCCAAGCGCTCGACGAGGACTATACGATGGGCATGAGCTGGCCGCTTTCGGTCCAAGCGCCCGGCGCTCAGGTAAGCTATCCCTACACGGGTGCGTGTGGGTGATGGGCGACAACCGCGAAAACTCTGCCGACTCACGCTACTTTGGTCCCGTCGATCGCTCTGATTTGATCGCTGTGGCGCTTGTGCGCTACTGGCCGCTCAACCGCATCGGCGCTATCGACTAAAAACCGCTATAGTACAGTACCTAACCGTGTAATCGTTTCGACGAGGGGATATTAGAGGCATGAACGCTTCATCGCTTTCCTTCCAAGACATCATCCTGCGCCTCCAGCAGTACTGGGGCGAGCAGGGCTGCGTCATTATGCAGCCCTATGACTCCGAGGTCGGTGCCGGTACCTTCCATACCGCGACCACGCTGCGCTCGCTCGGTCCCGCCGAGTGGCGCACCTGCTATGCGCAGCCCTGCCGCCGTCCCGCCGACGGCCGCTACGGTGAGAACCCCAACCGCATGCAGCACTACTATCAGTTCCAGGTGCTCATCAAGCCTTCTCCGGTTAACGCCCAGGAGCTCTACCTGGGGTCTCTTGCCGCTATCGGTCTGGACCCCAACGACCATGACGTCCGCTTTGTCGAGGACGACTGGGAGAGCCCGACGCTCGGCGCCTGGGGCCTTGGCTGGGAGGTCTGGCTCAATGGCATGGAGGTCACGCAGTTTACGTACTTCCAGCAGGTAGGCGGCATCGAGGTCGACCCCGTACCCGTCGAGATCACCTATGGCCTAGAGCGCATTGCCATGTATGCGCAGGGCGTTAACTCGGTCTACGACTTGGTGTGGAGCTACCTGCCCGACGGCACGCCCATGACCTATGGCGACGTGTTCCTTGAGAACGAGCGCGAGTTCAGTGCCTATAACTTTGAGGTCGCAAACGTCGAGATGATGCGTCAGAAGTTTGACGACTACGAGGCCGAGTGCCATTCCTGCCTGGAGCGCAAGCTGTCGCTGCCGGCATATGACTGCGTCATGAAGTGCAGCCACGCTTTCAACCTGCTCGATGCCCGCGGCGCTCTGTCCGCGGTCGAGCGTGCCAACTACATCCTGCGCGTCCGCGCCGTCGCCAAGGCGTGCTGCGAGGCCTATATGGCCGAGGTCGCCGGAGTCAACGAGAATGCCGACCAGGAAGGCGAGGTGGCGTAAGCCATGGCAGACGCTAAGGATTTCCTGTTTGAGATCGGTACGGAAGAAATGCCCTCCGCACCGCTGAACAATGCCGTCAAGCAGCTTGGCACCATGATCGCCAAGGGTCTCGACGAGGCCGGTCTGGCCCACGGCGAGGTCCGCGTGATCTCGAGCCCGCGCCGCCTGGCTGCGCTCGTTGCCGACGTCGCCACCGCGACCGACGAGGTTCACGAGGTCAAGCGCGGCCCCGCGGCCAACATCGCCTTCGATGCCGACGGTAACGCCACCAAGGCCGCCCAGGGCTTCGCCCGCAAGTGCGGTGTGGCTGCCGAGGATCTGGTCCGTCGCGAGGACACCGACGGCCGTGAGTACGTCTTTGCCGAGAAGAACATCCCTTCCGCCCCGGCCACCCCGATCCTGACGGCCCTGTGCGAGAAGACTATCGCTGGCCTGCAGTGGCCCAACTACCGCTCTCAGCGCTGGGGTCACGAGCATGCGACCTTTGTTCGTCCGGTCCGCTGGATTTGCTGCCTTCTGGGCGAGGACGTTGTGCCCGTGTCGTTTGCCGACGTGACGAGTGGCAATACCACGCGTGGTCATCGCGTGCTTGGCCCCGGTGACCATGTGGTCGCCAGCCCCGCCGTCTACGAGCAGGTGCTCGAGGACGTCGGCGTGCTTTCTGCCGAGCGTCGTCGCGAGGCCATCCTTGCCGGTATCGCCGAGGTCGAGGCTGCCCGTCCCGGCTGCCATGTCGATACGCCCAAGAAGGTCTTTGAGGAGGTCATCAACCTCTGCGAGTGGCCGACGGTGCTCGTTGGTACCTTCGATGAAGAGTTCCTCAAGGTCCCGCACGAGATCATCTGCGAGTCCATGCTCACCAACCAGCGCTACTTCCCGATCTATGACGGCGAGGGCAAGCTCACGCGTGAGTTCGTGGTCGTCTCCAACAGCAAGCCCGAGAATGCCGAGCGCGTGATCGACGGCAACGAGCGCGTCGTGCGCGCCCGTCTGGACGACGCCAAGTTCTTCTACGAGGAGGACCTGAAGATTTCCCTTGACGAGTTCCGTGAGCGTCTGGCCAAGGTTGCCTTCCAGGAGAAGCTCGGTAGCGTGCTCGCCAAGTCCGAGCGCATCGAGCAGCTCGCGCTCGCTATTGCCCGCGAGGCTCATCTGGGCGCCCACCTTGCCGCCGATGCCGGCCGTGCCGCGCACCTGTGCAAGGCCGACCTGGTGTCCAACGCCGTTGTCGAGTTCACGAGCCAGCAGGGCGTGATGGGCGGTTATTACGCGACCGCGATGGGGGAGAACGACGAGGTCGCCCACGCCATTCGCGATCACTATCGTCCCCGCTTTGCCGGTGACGAGCTGCCCGAGGGCACCGCTGGCTGCATCGTGGCCTGCGCCGACAAGCTCGATACCATCGCCGGTATCTTTGCCATCGGCGAGCCCCCGACCGGCTCTTCGGACCCCTATGCGCTGCGTCGTGCCGCTATCGGCATCATCAACATCCTGCGCGACCGCCTGCCGATCGACCCCACGTCGCTTATCGACTTTGCGCTCGAGCTCTATAGTGAGCAGGGCATTGAGTTTGACGCCGCCGAAGTCGCCCAGCAGGTTCGCGACTTCTTCCATGGCCGCCTGGTGAGCATGGCCCGCGACGAGAAGATCCCGGCCGACACCGTTGCTGCCGTCTCCGCGGTGCACATCATCGCCCCGTCCGTCTTCTTCGCCCGCTGCGCCGCCCTCGACGAGGCCCGCAAGAACGATGCCGAGACCTTTGACAACCTGGCTACGGCCTATGCCCGTGCCGCGCATATCTCCAAGTCCGAGCTGGGCGCGGAGTACGACCGCAGCCTGATGGGCGAGGCCGAGCTCGCGCTTGCCGATGCTTCCGAGGTTGCTCAGACTGCTGTCGATGCTGCCCTTGCTGCCGAGGACTACCCGGCCGCATTTGCCGCCCTCGCCGCCCTGCGCGCGCCCATCGACCGTTTCTTCGATGAGGTTATGGTCATGGACAAGGACGAACAGCTCCGCGATAATCGCCTTAAGCTGCTCAACCGCTTCGAGGCCGTTTTCTCCGGCATCGCCAACATCGGTGAGCTTGCCCGCAAAAAGTAAGCTAGCCTGCGCATAAGCGCAAAAGGAGCCCCGCATGGATTGCCCGGTCACCGCTCGTCCCACCGTTATCGTTATCTCCGACTCGCTCGGCGATACCGCTTGTGAGGTGGTGCTTGCGGCGTCCGGGCAATTTGATGAAGGGGCTTTTCGTTTGTTGCGCCTGCCCAAGGTGACCTCGGTGGAGCAGGTGGAGTCGTTTGTGGGCCCGCGCGTCGATGCCGACCATCGCGATATTGCCGTGTTTCACACCATTGTCGATCCGGCGCTTCGCGCCCGCGTGCTCGATTACCTGGGCATGCTGCATATCCGTTCGGTCGACCTGATCGGTCCGACGCTCGCCGTGCTATCGTCGCTCATCGGTGTGCCGCCCAAAGGCGTCGCGGGCGTGATTCACAGGACCGATGACCGCTATTTCCATCGTATCGAGGCCATGGAATATTTCGTTGAGCACGATGACGGGCGCGGTTGCGACGATTTGTCGGGTGCCGATATCGTGCTGCTGGGCGTATCGCGCACGTCCAAGACGCCGCTGTCGATGTATCTGGCTTATCAGGGCTACAAGGTTGCCAATGTTCCGTTGGCCCATGGCATGGAGCCGCCGAAGTCGATTTACGAGGTTGACCCGATGCGCCTGTTCGGCCTGATTTCGACCGTCGATGTGATTTCTGAAATTCGCGATAGCCGCTTGGGCGATGACTACGCTCGTGCCGTTGCCGGCTCCTATGCCGAGCCCGAGAGCGTGCACAGCGAGCTCGAGGAAGCCCGTGCGCTCATGAAGCGCCTAGGCTGCTTTGTGGTACGTACCGACGGCAAGGCCATCGAGGAGAGCGCCTCCGAGATCATCAGCCACTTGGAGGAAATCCAAGAAGCCCGCGCCCGCCGCGCCGCCCGTCGAGCCCAACAAAGCTAGCTTATTGGGGTAGCTAAAAAGCCCCGTCTAAAAAGACTAACTAAAAATAATGCACGATAATGGTAAAGCGATTTAGCAAATTACTTGCATTTGACCTGCAAGTTTATTGAAGTGGTCTCTTCATAAGGTAACCACCTTTACCTACCGTTTACCGCCAGTTTTAGCACGTTTACCAAACCGCGCATCCTCTGCTCAAGCCTGCCCAAAACGCGCCGTATAGTTCCCTCACGGCCCGCATCCGGTGGGTCGATTCGTTACCACGGTCGTGCGCGTTAGTGCATGGAAGGGGAAGTATCGTGAGCGATTGCAAGAGGGTTTACCGTTTTGGAACCGACGCCCAGGGCACCTGTGTCACCGAGGGCGACAAGTCCATGAACTTCGTGCTTGGCGGCAAAGGCGCTAACCTTGCCGAGATGAGCCGTATCGGCCTGCCGGTTCCCGGTGGCTTTACCATTACCTGCCAGACTTGCGTCGAGTACTCCGGTGCCGGCAACGTGTGGCCCGAGGGCGCACTCGATGAGATCGTTGCCGCCGAGGCGGACCTCGAGGCCCGCTGCGGCAAGAAGCTCGGCGACGCCTCCGATCCGCTGCTCGTGTCGGTTCGTTCGGGCGCTCCGTTCTCCATGCCCGGTATGATGGACACGGTCCTCAACTTGGGCCTCAATGACGATTCCGTCCAGGGCCTCATCGCGCAGACGCAGAACCCGCGTTTTGCCTGGGATAGCTATCGTCGCTTTATCCAGATGTTCTCCAACGTCGTCATGGGTGTCGATGCCGACCTGTTCGAGAACGCCCTGACCCAGGCCCGCCTGGTCGCCGGCGTTCGCGTCGATTCCGAGCTTTCGGCCGAGGACCTGCAGGAACTCGTCGAGACCTTTAAGGGCATCTTCTCCGAGAACGTCGATGCCGCCCTGTATCCCGAGCTCGAGGTCGCCGATGGCAAGCCCGTCTTCCCACACGATCCGGAGCTCCAGCTGCGCCTTGCCATCCAGGCCGTCTTTGGCAGCTGGATGAACGAGCGCGCCTGCATCTATCGCAAACAGCACGGCATCTCCGACGAGCTCGGCACCGCCGTCAACGTGCAGGCCATGGCCTTTGGCAACAAGGGCGAGACCTCTGCGACAGGCGTCGCCTTTACGCGTAATCCGGCCGACGGCACCAAGGAGTTCTACGGTGACTTTTTGGTTAATGCCCAGGGCGAGGACGTCGTCGCCGGTATCCGCAACACCGAGCCCATCGCCGACCTCAAGACCACCCCGGGCCTCGAGTCCGCAGGTGAGGAGCTCGAGCGCGTGTTCCTGACGCTCGAGGATCATTACCGCGATATGTGCGATATCGAGTTTACCATCGAGCAGGGCAAGCTCTGGATGCTCCAGACCCGCGTGGGCAAGCGCACCGCCACCGCCGCCCTGCGCATCGCCATCGAAATGGTCGAGGAAGGCCTGATCACCCGCGAAGAGGCCGTGAGCCGCATCGATCCCGCGCAACTCGACCAGCTCCTTCACCCGCAGTTCGACGCCTCCAAGAAGTACGAGGCTCTCGCCAGCGGTCTTAATGCCAGCCCCGGTGCCGCCGTGGGCGAGGTCGTGTTCTCGAGCGACGACGCTGTCGCGCGTTCCGCCGAGGGTCACAAGGTCATTCTGGTTCGTTGGGAGACCAACCCCGACGACCTGAAGGGCATGGTCGCCGCCGAGGGCATCCTGACCAGCCACGGTGGCAAGACGAGCCATGCCGCCGTTATCGCCCGCGGCATGGGTACGCCCTGTGTCTGCGGCGTTGAGCGCTTCCACATCGACGCCGCCGAGAAGGTCGTGCGTATCGAGGGCATCGACCGCGTGCTGCGCGAGGGCGATGTCATTTCCATCGACGGTACCCAGGGTATCGTCGTCGACGGCGCCGTTGATCTGGTCTCGGCCGAGCTCACCGGCGATCTGGACACTATCCTGTCCTGGGCCGATGAGATTCGTCTGGACGAGACCTGTGGCCATGCCAACCATGTGCGCGTCAACGCCGACAATCCCGAGGATGCCGAGCTCGCACTCGAGTTTGGCGCCGAGGCTATTGGCCTGTGCCGCACCGAGCACATGTTCCTAGGCGACCGTAAGAACATCATCCAGAGCTTTATCCTGTCTGACGATGAGGCCGTGAAGCAGCAGGCCCTGGCCGACCTGCTCAAGGTTCAGACCGAGGACTTCCTGGCGATGTTCAAGACCATGTCCGGTCGCGATGTGGTCGTCCGCCTGCTCGATCCGCCGCTTCATGAGTTCCTGGATAATCCTCGCGACCTCGAGGTCGCCATCACCAAGAAGGAAGCCGCCGGCGCCAGCGAGGAAGAGCTTGCCGTCCTGCGCGCCCGCCTGCGTCGTATCGACGGCATGATCGAGTCCAACCCGATGCTCGGCCTGCGCGGCGTTCGCCTGTCCGTCGTCTTTAGCGATCTGCCGCTCATGCAGGTTCGCGCCGTCGCCACGGCCGCTGCCCGCCTAATCAAGGAGGGCGTCGATCCGCGCCCCGAGATCATGGTTCCGCTCGTTTCCATCACGGCCGAGCATGTCCAGACCCGCGAGGTCATCGAGCGCGTGATCGCCGAGGTTTCCGTCGAAGAAGGCGTCGAGCTCAATATTCCCGTGGGCACGATGCTCGAGCTGCCGCGCGCCTGCATGGTCGCTGACGAGATCGCCCACCATGCCGACTTCTTCTGCTTTGGCACCAACGACCTCACCCAGACGACCTTCGGTTTCTCGCGTGACGACGCCGAGGCTAAGTTCATCCCGCTGTACATGCATAAGAAGATTCTGAAGGACAACCCCTTCGAGACCATCGATACGGCAGTACTCGAGCTGGTACGCATGGCCGTCGAGAAGGGCCGTGCCACCAACCCCGACATGCACTTTGGCGTGTGCGGTGAGCACGGCGGCGACCCCAAGTCCATCAAGGGCCTGTTTAACGTGGCCGACGTGGACTACGTGTCCTGCTCGCCCTACCGCGTGCCCCTCGCGCGCTTGGCTGCCGCCCAGGCCAAGCTCGAGGCCAAGCGTCCCGCCTAACGTTTTGGGCGTAGACGCCTAGTGTAGCCCCCCTTCATGCCGCCCGTCTCATTTGTGAGACGGGCGGTTATCATGTGCGGGTTTTGTCTTTTTGTCTGCGTAAAAAATTGTTCTTGCAGCAGAAACCCGCGCGTGTATACTCGAATACGTTTGTTCAACTACGTGCCGGCCATGGTGGTACGGCACCTCTAGAAGAGTAAGGAATTGCACATGGATTACATCCGCGCAATCGAGCGTCAGCAGATCCGCGAGGACATTCCTCAGGTTCGCGTCGCCGACAACGTCAAGGTTCACTACCGCATTAAGGAAGGCGACCGCGAGCGCATCCAGGTCTTCCAGGGCGACGTCATCCGCATGGCCGGCGCCGGTGCCCGCGAGACCTTCACCGTCCGCAAGATGTCCTTCGGTGTCGGTGTTGAGCGTACCTTCCCGCTTCACAGCCCCAAGATCGCCAAGCTCGAGGTCGTTCGTCATGGTCGCGTCCGTCGCGCCAAGCTGTACTACCTCCGCGACAAGGTGGGCAAGGCTGCTCGCATCCCCGAGAAGCGCTAAGAAGATCGCAGCGTCTGTCCACTCGTTTGGACACAAGGGTCACCTTCGGGTGGCCCTTCTTTTTATCTGATTTGCATGCAAGGAGGGCCTGGTATGGCCAACATGACGAGCTCGGTTTCGGCATCGCGGGTTGCCGGTGAGTTGGCGAGCGCCACGTTTGAGGAGATTCCCGCCCTCGTGGAGCATTATCGCGAGGACCCGCGCCAGCAGGTGATCAAGGCTTGCGAACGCGCCCTCAAACGCCATGCCAAAGAGCTTGCCGAGCGCGAGCGCGTCAATGACATGTACGAGCTTATGCATGAGCTTGGCGGCGATGGAGTGGTCGTTGGTGTCGACGAGGTGGGTCGCGGATCGGTGGCCGGTCCTTTGACGGTATGCGCTGTCTGCCTTCCTATGGAGCCGCGCGTCTGGGGCATCAACGATTCCAAAAAGCTCACGCCGGCGCGCCGCGAGTTGCTCTCAGTGAAGATTGCCGAGGTGGCGACGGCGATCGGTTTTTGCCATATCGCGCCTAAGGATATCGATGAGATGGGCATGGCCCGTGCTATCCGTACCGCCGTTGCGGGCGCCG
Organism: uncultured Collinsella sp.; assembly: GCA_905207425.1. GTDB lineage: Bacteria > Actinomycetota > Coriobacteriia > Coriobacteriales > Coriobacteriaceae > Collinsella. The sequence goes on along the minus strand of CAJLLB010000002.1, from coordinate 1,742 downwards.
TGGCCGATACGGGGCTCGAGCCCGATTGCGTGCTTATGGATGGCAACCCCTTGGGCGCCGTTCCTAACGAGCGCGATGTGGTGAAGGGCGATGCCAAGATCGCCTGCATCGCCGCGGCGTCCATCATGGCCAAGGTCACGCGTGACGAGATGATGGTCGAGTACGACGCCGAGTATCCCGAGTACCATCTGGCCGAGTCGAAGGGCTATGCGAGCCCCGAGCACATCGAGGCCATTCGCAAACATGGACTTTGTCCGCTGCACCGCGTGAGCTTTTGCGGAAACTTTCTGCAGACTGAGCGCCTTTTCTAGGCCAATTGTGGAGACATGGACCTCTGGGGTTTTATAAACCTGCTGGTAGCGGGCCGTATGCAACACCATTGTTGCGTACGGCCCGTTTTTTGACGGCATTTGGTCAGCTTTTGGTTTGCTTCCGGTACTTACCCGCATGAAAGGTGCCCTCATCATCGGGGCAATGCAGTGTGCGGGAAAGGAGACCCCATGAGTGCCGCAAGCAAAAAGAGCAAGACGCAGCAGCTCAAGGAGCGTTGGGAAAACGGCGAGCTCGACTCCGGGGCGATGACGCCCGAGTTTATCAAGGGACTCAGTCCCCGCGAGCTAGGCATGCTGGGCGAGCTGATCACCATCGACTACTTTAACGAGCGCGGCTACACCTTGCTGGAGCAGGGCTATCGTTGCACCGAGGGCGAGGCCGATCTGGTGCTGCTCGATGAGCTCGACGATGTCGTGGTGATGGCCGAGGTCAAGACCAGACGCGTTTCGCTGGATTGCACCACGCGGGTCTTTCCCGAGGAGGCCGTGGACGCCCAAAAGCAACGCCGCTACCGCCGCATCGCAAGTTGCTATCTCATGGAGCATTATCCGCTCAAGGCGATTCGCTTCGATGCTGTGGGTGTCACCATCCGCGGCGGGCATATCGCCGAGATCGAGCATCAGTACAACGCGTTCGATTGGCAGGTGTCGTGATGGCGTTCGAGACGTTTGCCGTTCACGCGGCCTGCATCCGCGGCGTCGAGGCGATTCACGTCACGGTCGAGGTCTCGCTTGCCGGTGGCGTTCCGGGCATCCAGATGCTCGGCATTCCGAGTATGGAGGTGATGGAGTCACGCGGTCGTATTCGCTGCGCGATGCGCTCCGCCGGGTTCGAGATCCCGCGCTCGGGCATTACCGTTAACCTGGCACCCGGCGATATCCGCAAGACCGGTAGCGGCTTTGACCTGCCCATCGCCATCGCGGTTCTAGCGGCCGATGAGCAGATTCCCCGTGACAACCTCGATCGCTGCCTTATCGCAGGTGAGCTTGGTCTGGACGGTACGGTGCTTCCCGTCAAGGGCGAGGTGGCGTTTCAGCTATTGGCTCGCGACATGGGGCTGTCTTTTATCGCCGGCAGGTCCGACCAGCATGTGCCACTCGCGGGCGTAGATTGCGGCTTTATCGACCATCTGTCTCAGCTTGCTCATGGCATGGGCGATGCCGCACGGCACTACTTGGATTCCGAGGGTGTCGAGGCGACCTTTGAGCCCGAGCTCGACTATGCAGACGTGCTGGGGCAGGAAGTCGCTAAACGCGGCATGGCGCTTGCGGCGGCAGGAGAACTCGGCTTGCTCATGATCGGGTCTCCGGGATCGGGCAAGACGATGCTCGCACGGCGTCTGCCGACGATCCTGCCGCCGCTTTCGCGCGAAGAGGCGCTCGAAACGACCAAGATACACTCCGTGGCGG
>CAJLLB010000001.1 GCA_905207425.1 uncultured Collinsella sp. | reverse complement strand
GTCCATCCTCGCAGTATCCGGTTCTCAAGGTGCACGCCTGCGCTGGTTCCCGGTTCCACCGGGCCGCGCGGCAAGGAGATATATTGCCAGACCGGAGGGGCCCCGGGGGCGGGAATCGCGCACTCCATATTTTGTTCACAAATGAATAGGTCCCTCAGTCGCATCACTGAGGTTAAAACTGAAGCATTGGCTTCTGATATTGGCGATGACCAGCTGTTTTATGTGTATTGAGACATCGGTCATCTCTGGAGCGCTACTTTACTCCAAAGGCATCAGTTATTTGTTTCCCATCGGTAAAAGGCGGGTTTTGTTCGCCAAGCGTTCTTATATATAGCTAGATACGGGTTCGAACCCGTGCACCGGCAACAAAAAAGACGGCCAACCGAAGTTGACCGTCTCAACAATCTTTGGGTGGGCCGTCAGGGGTTCGAACCCTGGACCTTGGGATTAAAAGTCCCCTGCTCTGCCAGCTGAGCTAACGGCCCGCGGGTGGCATTGTACCACGGTCTGGGACTATTCCCAACTCCATTGGCCGTTCTGGAAAATCACAACTTCACGTCCATCAGGCGTAATGCCCACAATATCGATGTCGTCCGTGCCGATCATAAAATCGACGTGCGTGCTCGAGACGTTAACGCCATGCTCCAGAAGCTCCTCCTTGGACATGTCATACCCACCCTCGATGCATTCGGGGAAACCGACACCTAGCGCGAGATGGCAGCTAGCGTTCTCGTCATAGAGCGTATTGTAGAACAGAACACCACTTTCGCGGATCGGCGTGTTCTTGGAAATGAGCGCGACCTCTCCCAGGTGAGCAGCGCCCTCGTCAGTATCGATGATACTTGCGAGCGTTGCCTTGCCCACGCGGGCGTCGTAGTCCACCACGCGGCCGCCCTCGAACTTAATCCAAAAATCTTCGACCTTATTGCCGTGATGGATGAGCGGCATGGCCGAGTACACGATACCGTCGGCGCGCATGCGATCGGGCGAAGTGAAGACTTCCTCGGTGGGAATGTTGGGGAAGAAGGGGTGCCCATCGGGCGTCTTGCCCTTGCCGCCGGCCCACTCGTGACCTTTCGTCATGCCAATCGTCAGATCGGTTCCATTTGCCGCGGTGTAATGCAGGTAGTCGAAACGATTGTCGTTCAGGAAACGCAGGTTCTTTTCGAATGCGGCGTCATGGAGTTCCCAGTCGCTCTCTGGGTCCTGGCCATCGGCGCGCGCGGTGTGCAGAATCGCATTCCACAGCTTATAGATTGCAACCTCATCGGCGTCTCCCGGGAACACCTCGTGCGCCCAAGCCACGACCGGAGCGCCGGCGATGCACCACGGATTGATGTTGTAATCCAGTCCACGGCGGAAAACTTTGCACTGCGTATTCCTCGCCTTTGATGCCGCGGCCGGCTTGGCTGGATCGATGCCCTTGAGGGCCGCAGGATCCGCACCCTCGATAAAGACAAAGCAGGCACCATCCTGGGCCAAGGAATCCAGCTGCATGCGGTTCCACTCGGACGTCTGCTCAAAATAGCTTTTCTCGACATGCTCGTACGTGAGCCTCGTCACGGCATCATCGGCCCAAATGACCGTCACGTGGCCGGCGCCGGCAGCATAGGCCTCCGCGACCACCACGCGCGCAAACGGCGCGCACTCGACCGGAGACTGAACGACGACCTCCTGGCCGGGCTTGACGTTTACGCCCTTGCGGACGACCAGGCGCGCGTAGTTTTTAATCTTGGGCTCCAGGGCCTTCATGCCCTCCAGAGCCTCTTCGACCGTCAGGGCAGCTCGAATCATGTGCCACTCCATCTATCTATAGAACAGTAAAAAGGCGCGCCGCAAAAACGACGCGCCTTATATCTTAGCGATAAGTATGTATGCAAACGCTACTTCTTCTTGGAGTCCTTCTGGTCCTCCTCGGCAGCCGCGCGCTCAATAAGAGCGTTGAGCTTGTTCTCGGACATGCCCTCGGCCTGCGCGCGGTACATGTTGCGCAAGGGACGAATACGAGCGAAGTCATAGATAAAGTCGCCCAAAATGATGACGTAGGACAAAACGATGCCGACCATCTGGACAGGGCTGGACACCATGCCAGCGGGAGCGAAGTACAGCGAGGCCCAAATTGCCACGACGAGCACCATGCCAATGGCGAGCACAATCCACCAGATGCGACGGCGCTTGGTGTAGTCCTCGTCCTGCTTGAGGAGGATATTCGACACCGTATAGATGCGGTCCTCCTTGGCGCGCTGCTTGGCCTTGCGGGCGCGCTTCTCCTCTTTAGAGAGGCCCTCGAGGTTCTCGCCCTTCTCGAGCTCTTTGCGGCGTGCCTTAGACGAAGCCGGCACGACGCGAACGGAGCTCGCTGCTTGGCGGGCGGGCTTAGCAGATGCGGCAGACTTGCGCGCAACCCCGGTAACTTCGTGCGATTGCGTGCGCTTGTTCGTGGCGCTACGGGTACTCACTTATGCGTTCTCCTTCATGCTTGTGAACTGGAAGCCCGTGATGATCTGGAAGGCCTCGCGATAGCGCTCGGACGTGCCATCGATGACCTCGGCGGGCAGGTGCGGGGTCTCCCCCGTCATATCCCAGTTGGCCTTGAGCCAATTGCGGACGAATTGCTTGTCGTAGCTAGGCTGGATCTTGCCCTCCTCGTAGCTGGCAGCAGGCCAGAAACGGCTGGAGTCGGGCGTGAGGCACTCGTCGATCAGCGTGACCTTGCCATCGATGACACCAAACTCGAACTTGGTGTCGGCAATGATGATGCCACGGGTCGCGGCGTACTCGGCAGCGGCCTTGTAGATCTTGAGGGAAAGGTCACGAATCTGCGTGGCGATGTCCTCGCCCACGATCTCGCAGCAACGCTCGAACGAGATGTTCTCGTCGTGGTCACCGATCTCGGCCTTCGTGGACGGCGTGAACAACGGCTCGGGAAGCTTGGAAGCCTCGGTCAGGCCCTCAGGCAGCTGGATGCCGCAGACGGTGCCGTTCTCGTCGTAGGTCTTCTTGCCCGAACCGGTCAGATAGCCGCGGACGATGCACTCGATAGGAATCGTCTGGGCCTTCTTAACCAGCATGGCGCGGCCAGCGAGGTAGTCACGATACTCAGCAAACTCCTCGGGGAAATCCGCCGGGTCGATGGAAACGAGATGGTTGGGGACGATGTCGGCAAACTTATCGAACCAGAATGCCGAGATGCGATTGAGCACCTCTCCCTTAAACGGAATCTCGTCGGGAAGAATGAAGTCGAACGCAGAAATGCGGTCGGTGGCGACCATCAGCAGGTTTTCACCGGCATCGTAAATATCACGAACCTTGCCACGGGAATCCGGACGACGCTCCATCGTTGTCACGTGAGTCACTCCTTACCTAAATACGACAGAAATGCGGGTTCTTTCCCGCATGTTTTCGCAAACTCGGAGCGGCAGGGACACGGCCCCTCCTTCACCGAATAGCGAAAAGCTAGTGCTCCATTGTAGTAGATGCCGCGTCCGCCATGTGCTCGCGGGGCAGATGAATTGTAAAAGTCGTACCCTTTCCAAGCTCCGACTCCACGGATATGTAGCCATGGTGACGCTCGACGATCTGCTTGGTCACGGCGAGGCCGACGCCCAGGCCGCCAGCTTCGCGGGCGCGGCTGGCATCGGCGCGCCAAAACCGCCCGAAAATGCGCGACAGATCGTCCTTGGCAATACCGATGCCGGTATCAGAAACGGCAATGCTGACGTGCCTGCGGTCACTGAGCACCGACACCACGACCCAACCGCCCTCGGGGGTGTAGCGCATGGCGTTGCTCATGAGGTTGATAACACATTGCGTGATCATGTCGGGATCGGCCTCGACGACATCGTCGTGCCCTTGGGTTTCATCTGCAAAGCGAAGACGAAGGTCACGGTCGGCAAACAGACGCTCCTGGCCGTTCACAATCGATCGCACGAACGGAACCATGTCCACCGGTTCTAGATTGAGCGGAGCCGTGCTGTTTTCCATACGCGATAGGTCGAGCATCTGCTGCACCAGACGAGCCAGGCGACGCGTCTCGGAAGCAACGGTCTCCAAATGCTCATCGTCGGTGGGATACACGCCATCCTGCATGGCCTCGACCGTTGCGAGCATGGCCATAAGCGGCGTGCGAAGCTCGTGTGCAACGTCTGAGGTCAGGCGCTTCTCGTGTTTCATATCCTTCTCGAGCGAGGTGGCCATCTCATCGAAGGTCTCACCCAGCTGATCGATCTCGTCATCACCGCGCAGCCCCGTGCGAGCCGACAGGTCGCCGTCACGGATTTGCTTTGCGGTACTGGTGATGCGATGAATCGGTTTGGTGAGCATGCGCGACACGAGCGATCCGATAACGACCGAAATGCAGATTGCAACAACCGCGGCGAGGGCCATGGCGTTAAAGGTCTTCTCCCTAAACGCAGAGTCCGCCTTGGTGAGCAGAGCGTCGGAGCCGATGGCCCACAGCTTTACCTGTCCGACATGCTCGCCGGAAGACGTTACAATCTCGACGTTAGCAACGCTATCGGAGTCGGTTGGAGCAGACGAGACCGGGCTATGCGATGCCCTCTTGCCGCTCGTGTCGTCGGTCGTAGCCTGGTTTTCGCGTACATCGGCGGTGGCGCTTGCCGAGGGCCAGGAATCGTCATAAACGATCACACCCTTTTTATTGACGACCTGCATGCCCAGATCGTCGGAAACCAAACTCGACGTTGCGACCGTGCGCAGTTCTCCCGCGGTCCAAGAGCCGTTTTCCTCATATGAGGTCGCCAACTTCTCGGCAGCGGAATTTGCGATTTCGACGATATTGGAGCGTGTGTAATCCGAAAAGACCGTGCCCCACACAACAGAGACAACGCCCACCAGCACCAATACCGTCATGAGCGATGTCAGAGCAAAAGCAAGTGCCATGCGCGAGGGATAGCTCATCGTTGGCCGTGAATCGGAACGAGGCGTGTTCCAACTAGCCTTGGAACCCGCCTCGCTCTCCTGCTTGTGCTTTTGTCCGATTTCAAAGCGCGCAGGTGTCATATGTGATTTCCCTATTTCTCGTCCGACTTATCGGTCTTGGCCGGAGCCTCGAAGCGATAGCCGACACCATGGACGGTGTAGAGCCACTTGGGCTTCTTGGGATCATCGCCCAGCTTGGCGCGAAGATTCTTCACGTGGCTATCGATGGTGCGCTCATAGCCCTCAAAGTCATACCCGAGCACTTTCTCGACCAGCTCCATGCGGTTATACACACGGCCGGGATGGCGGGCAAGCGTGGTGAGCAGCTTAAACTCGGAAGCCGTCAGATCGACTTCCTTGCCCTCGACCAAGATCTTGTGGCCCGAGATATCGATGACCAGATCGCCGAAGTCGAGTACCTCGACGGCGGGCTCGTCGGCCTGATGGGCACGGCGGAACAGAGCGCGAACGCGGGCGACGAGCTCGCGCGGCGAGAACGGCTTAATCAGATAGTCGTCGGCGCCGAGCTCAAGACCGATAATACGGTCCTCGATCTCGCCCTTAGCCGTCAGCATGATGATGGGGACATCCGAGGTATCGCGAATGGTGCGGCAAACGCGCTCGCCGGGAATCTTGGGGAGCATAAGGTCGAGCACGACCAGGTCGAACTGATGCTTCTCGAACTCCTCGATCGCGGACTGGCCGTCGCCGACGCCCACAACCCAGTAGCCTTCGCGCTCGAGATAGGCAGCGACGGCGTCACGGATTGCCTTCTCATCCTCGACCAGCAGAATCTTTTTTGCATCTGAAGCCATAACACGGCCCCCCCTGTCTCAATTAGCTAAGAACAAGCCCATTTTAACGCACCTGAGCCCGCCGGATGCCGCTATGACGCGGCAGCTCGGCGGGCGGTACTCACAATTACAACGCGTTTATTCCCCTGTTGGCGCCTTTTTAACCCCTCTAAGCTTAAAGAGAGAATAGGCGTGCAGTGACCGTCTCTGGTATACCCTGGCTGTTGCGCACCGTGGCGTACGTAAGGAATGAGTCCGATTTTCCCGCCGTAGCTGGATAATCGCCATACTCCAAAGCGCGGTCGGGCGACAGCAGCGAGCCATAGGTCTTGGCAGAGGTGTCGATCAGGAAATGCGACGCCTGTACCTTAACAAGGTATTTATTCTTCTTGCCAGCCGCACATGCGAGCGGCTCGCGTGACAGGAAGAGGTACGGCCCTCCCTCATTACCGATATACGTGCCCATATTGCCCAGGCTGCCCACGCCACTATAGGCCGCCTCGATAGAAAACACGAAGGTATCGCCCATATATACGGCCTCGAAAGGCGAAACTGACGAAGGGAGGACCAACTGGGCACGCTTGGTGTTGTTGCCGTCGGTCAGATCGATTGCCGTTATGCCGTAGTAGACGCCCTCGTCGTTGCGGACACGCGGCGAGATGGTCAAAATGCCGTCGCTCGCGCGCGGGGCCGATGCAAAGCGGCCCGTCGATTTCCAAATTACCTCGGCCTTGGATTCATCAAGCGAGCGACGATAGCAAAACGAATCACTACTCGTTTTATTGCCGCCTGCCGAAGGCATTTTATACCAGATGACCGATGACCCGAACGCCGTAAACAGGGGCGGATCATAGTCCTTGCCACCTCGATCGAGCTCAACCACGTCGCCAGAGAGCGAAGCGCCCGACAGATTTTGAGCGTAGAGCTTCCACGATGAATTGGCAAAGTTCATCTCAACCCACGCGAATACGCCGTCGCCGGCACGGACATCGTAGAATGCATATCCCGTGCCCTCGATAGGATCCTCGATTAATGTGGTAAGCGAGCCATCACCCAGGTTGAGCACACCGAGTGTGTTGGCGTGCAGCGCCGATGCGGGCGCCATCATCGCCGCGGCGTAATCGCCGTCGCAGTAGTACAGCAGCGTACCCAGAGGCAGCGTCCACGACGCCGCCGGCTCAAGATCGATGTCGACTGCCTCGTACTCATCCGTAATCGAGATGATCTTGGAATCGTCCTTGATAACCTGCGGCTCGCCGGCGGCATCATCGCTGGTGCCCGTTTTTTTCGAGCATCCGGCAAGCACCGTGGCAGCGCCCGCGGCAGCCCCACCGAGTACAAAGCCGCGACGCGATATTCCGTTCTTGATGTGATCGGCGATACCCATTAGGCGATCTCGGTGCGAGCGGCCTCGATAGCGCGTGTAAGCTGGTCGGCGCAGGAGGTCTTTTTCATACCGCAGGTATTACCGGCGAGAACCTCGATTACGCGATCGGCAGGAGCGCCCTCGACCAGCTTGGAGATAGCCTTGAGATTGCCGTCGCAGCCGCCGGTAAACTCAACGCCCATCACCTTGTTGCCGTCATCGGAAAGATCAAGGTGAATATTGCGAGCACACACGCCCTGAGGCTTGTAATCAAACGAAATCATGCGATCCCCTCTCAGAATGTTATTCGAGACGACTATTATCCCCGTCTTTCCCTAAATGCAACGAGGCGCTTTGCCGGCAACACACATTACCAGCAAAGCGCCCTAAAAAGCTAACGTTATGCCCGAACCTACTCGAAGCTCAGCTGCTCCAGACGATCAAAGACCGTGTCGATACGGGTGAGGAAGTCCCACGGATCAAAGATCTCGTCGAGCTTCTCCTGACTGACGGTGCAGCGCGGGTCGGCCTCGAGACGCTCCTTAAAGGTGGGGCCGGAGACACAATCCTGTACCTCGTGCCAAGTTGCCATGGCGTTCTCCTGCACAATGGCGTACGCGTCCTCGCGGGTGATGCCCGTGTCGACGAGGGCCAGCAGCACCTTGGAGGAGAAGATGAGGCCGCGGGTCTTATTGAGGTTGGCCATCATGCGGGCAGGGTACAGCTGCAGGCCGTCGATAACGCGGATGAGGCACTGGAACATGTGGTCGAGGGCGATGAAGCTGTCGGCCTGGGCGACACGCTCGGCAGAGGAGTGCGAAATGTCACGCTCGTGCCACAGGGCGACGTTATCGAAGGCAACCTGGGCGTTGGACTTCACGACGCGCGACAGACCGCAGACCTTCTCCATGGTGATGGGGTTGCGCTTGTGCGGCATGGCGGAGCTGCCCTTTTGGCCCTTACGGAACGGCTCCTCGGCCTCGAGCGTATCGGTCTTCTGCAGATTGCGAACCTCGGTAGCGATGCGCTCGCAGGTGGCCGCGGTGGTGGCGAGAACGCCGGCGAGATAGGCGTGATGGTCGCGGCTGATAACCTGCGTGGACAGCGGGTCGTGAACCAGACCCAGGTGCTCGCAGACATACTCCTCGACAAACGGCTCGATGGAGCTGTACGTGCCAACAGCGCCCGAGATGGCACCGAAGGCAACGTTCTTGCGGGCGTCCTCAAGACGATCCAGATCGCGCTTGAGTTCCCATGCCCAAGAGCCAAACTTCATACCGAAGGTCATCGGCTCGGCGTGGATGCCATGGGTGCGGCCGGCACAGAGCGTGTTGCGCTCCTCAAAGGCGCGACGCTTGCAAATCTCGCCGAGCTTCTTGACGTCCTCGATGATCAGGTCGCAGGCCTGGGTGAGCTGATAGCACAGAGCCGTGTCGCCCAGATCGGAGCTGGTCATGCCATAGTGAACCCAGCGGCTGGGCTTGGGGTCGCCCTCGGGAACATCGGCGTCGATGTACTCCTTCATGTTGGTCAGGAAGGCGATGACGTCGTGGCGCGTGACCTCCTCGATCTCGTCGACCTTTGCCTTCTCAAAGTTGGCATGGTCGCGGATCCACTGGGCTTCGTCTTTAGAAATGCCGATCTTGCCGAGCTCCGCCTGGGCCTCGCAGGCCAGGACCTCGATCTCCTGCCAAATGGCGTACTTGTTCTCGAGGGAGAAGATATGTCCCATCTCCGGGCGGGTATAGCGATCGATCATAGCGGCTCCTTTTTGGTTATTGGCACGTTGGTCGTAACCCAACCATTGTACCGTGCGCGGGTGCAAGTATGGGCAGCAGGCATTAACCTAACATTTTGGAATTGGAGCGGGCAACGGGACGTCCGCGCATTTGCTTCGCAAATCCGCACCGGCTGCGGTCGCCTATCGGCGACCTTGCCTGCTCGCTATAAACGCTTCGCGTTTATTTAACGCTCGCACCCTGGCGGGTTCGAGTCCCGGCACTTTATTGAAAAAAGCACGGCACCGTGATGGCGCCGTGCTTGTGCTTTTTACTGGAGCGGGCAACGGGACTCGAACCCGCGAGTGTCAGCTTGGGAAGCTGATGCCTTACCACTTGGCGATGCCCGCTTGTGTGTTGGCTAGTATAACGCGGTTGTCTTGTTCGATACAAGGGTGGCGATGCTTGTTTTAGCTGTGGAGATTCGTTTGAAAATCGCATCAATTGTGGAGACGAGGACCTTTGGCCTCCTGTTCTCCTTATCTTCTACCTGCGCTTTTGCCTGATTGTTGTATTTGAGCTCAATTTGTCAGGAATTGGGCAAGCTTTTGGTCAGGCTCCGGTACTTACCCGCATGAACCTCGGGGGTAGCCTCATCCTACGCGTCGCAACCTCCCCATGCGGCGCACGAGGGATAAGGAGCAGCCATGTCCAACGCACCCACGCACTCTGTCCACAGCGCAATCGCAACAGGTCCGCTGCTCCTGCTCCTCTTCCTGCTTTTCGGCTGTCTGGCACCGGGAGCCGCATTTGCCGTCGATGGCTACGACCAGCTCGGCTTCCGCACTATTAGCGATGATTGTGGGCCCTTCTTCATCGGCAAGTATGAAGCTCAAGACGCCTCGATCGCCTACTGCATGAACCAGGAACGCCCCGGGCCCACCAAGCCGGGCGGTCCATGGCTCAACTTTGATCAAGGCTGGGTGTGGCTCGACGACGAGTTCGCGGCAATCGTTTGTCACGGATATCCTACCGCCACGTCGTTTGGCGGTTACCATCTTTCACCCGATCGCGCCCGCGCCGCCACCCAGCTTGCCGTATGGATGCTCAACGGCACTACCCATGTCGACGGCACCTACACGACCGCTCAGGGAAAAACCAAGAGCGGGCACTTTACCGCCGACAATGAAGTCGTGGCGGCTGCGCGGTGGCTCCACGACAGCGCAAAATCAGGAAGCATCAAAGCCGCTCCGCACCGCGCGCGGCGCTATATAGGAACCGTATCGGGCGGCAGCAAACGTCAAGACATGCTCTATGTACTGCCGGCGGTCTCTGTTTCCTTCCAAAAGCAGTCTGCAAACGCTGCCATTACCAGCGGAAACAATACTTATCAGTTTGACGGGGCAACATTCGATGTTTTTGAGAGCGCCAGCGGCGCGCGTGTCGGCACCGTCCAGATGGACAGCAACGGTCGAGCGCAGGCAACACTCCTACCCAACACGGCATACTACCTAGTTGAGACAACAGCGCCAGCTGGTTATATCCCCCTGCACGATCGCATTGCCTTTACCACGACGAATAACGGCGGATACGTCACCATTGATGAACAACCCGGCACCATTACCTTGCGCATTGTAAAGCTCGACGCCGCAACGAATGCAGGCCCCCAAGTTGGAGCTTCGCTCGCAGGAGCAGAATTCGTGTGCGTATCGCAATCAACCCCTGGATGGACACAAACTCTCAGGACCGATGAAAGCGGTCGAGCTACCCTCATCGATATCCCCCTGGGAACCTTTACCATCTATGAATCGAAGGCGCCCGAGGGCTATTTGCCCTCCGGTGACAGTTGGTCTTACACCGTTGGAGCCGACCAACTCGGCGATTCAGGCGTGGTCGAGATCGAATCTCGCGTTTCCAATATCCCCATTGCGTTTGACCTTGAGATTTCCAAATTCAAGGACTACGGCAATAGCGATCAATCCGGCCTGGAGCAGCCGGCAGGAGATGTTGTCTTTGAGGTTGTCAGTAACAGCTCTCAGCAGGTTGTTGGCACACTGACTACAAACATCTATGGCTTTGCCTCCACCAAAGACCAGCCCGAAGCATGGCTCGGCGCAGGCAAGCGACCCGCCGGTGTCCACGGAGCCGTCCCATACGACCGTGCCGGCTACACGGTTCGCGAGGTTCCGGAATCCGTCCCCGAGGGTTTTAAACGTGCAGGAGAATGGACCGTCGGGGCCAATCAGATTTCCGACGGCGCCGAGCTTCAATATATCGTGGACAACCACGCTCTGTCGACGCATCTCCAAATTGTAAAACGCGATGCCCAAACAGGCGCTTCTGTTCCACTAGCCGGATTCACCTTCCAACTCCTCGACAGCAATCACAAACCTGTCTCACAAACTTGCTGGTATCCAGCACATAACGTAATGGACACCTTTACGACTGACGCGACCGGGACCGTCACACTGCCCGAATCGCTCGTGCCGGGCACCTATTATGTACGCGAAACCTCGGCCAAAGAGCCCTATCTTGTCGGCGGAGAGATCGAGGTAAACATACGCGCCGACATGAACCTAACGCCCGTTGCAATCGCCTCGTATTATGACCACGCCGCGATCGGAAACATCAGGATCGTTAAAACCGATGCCGTAGACGGCAGCAGCCTCGCGGGCGCCGTCTTTGAGATCCGTGCCTCGGGTGATATCGTGCGCCCCGACGGTAGCATTGCCGCGCTCGACGGCGAGGCTGTCGCTACCGTCACGACGGATGAAACTGGAGAAGCACGTGCGGATGACCTCCCGCTGGGATCTGGCACCGCGCACTACGAGGTTGTCGAGACTCAAGCGCCGGCAGGCTTCTTGCTCGACCGGACGCATCATATCGTCGACCTTACCTATGCCGACCAGAAAACACCCGTTGTGGAAGCACGGCTTAACGTATCCGACGATTACACCAAGGTTGATATCTCCAAGGTCGATGCAAGCGGAGAGCAGGAAGTGAAAGGCGCACAGCTCACCTTATATGGTCCCGGTAAAACCGAAATAGACTCCTGGACCTCATCCGACAAGCCGCACCGCATCGAACATCTTGCACCCGGCACCTACTCGTTGCGCGAAACGATGTCTCCGCGGACCTATGACCTTGCCGAGGAGATAACGTTTGAAATAAAGGATACGGGAGAAGTCCAGTCCGTCGCGATGAAGGATGCGCCCATCGAGATCAAAGGACAGGTCGACAAGCGTCAGGAACTTGTCCAACCTATCGGGAAGGGTCTGTTGGCTAACGGCGATGGAAAAAACCGCGCCGCGATGCAAACCAATACGGATGGGCTTTTCTCCTATACCATCGATGCTCGAAACGATTCCGCTACTTGGGTTGATGAGTTTACGATTACCGATGATCTTGAGTGCGCCAAAGACGGCACGGCGAGATTCGTCTCAATCGAAACCCCCGTCGCCATCGGCGACCTCAACGGTCTGTGCAACGTGTGGTATCGCACGACGCCGTTGGACTCGACAGACGTCGATGAGCCGGCAAACGCGACGCTTGACGATGGGCACGAAAATCCTTGGCTTGAGTCCGACGAAGTAAAAGAGAGTCTGGGTGAAGATTGCCGCCTCGTCGATTACGACGACTGGCACCTCTGGAAGGCGGATGTCTCGACCACGGAATCCGCCACACTCGAGGCGAAAGAACTCGACCTTGCATCCAATACCGTCGTGACGGGCATTCGCATTGAATACGGTGCGGTAGCCGCCGACTTTACGACTCGAAGCGATACGGATTCTTGGACCCGTGATGATCTCAAAGATGAGCACGACGACCTTGACGATGCCAAAGCAATCCTTGGCACAGATGCTCGGGGCGCAGTCGTGCACATGCAGGCAACGTCGGCTTACACACCCCAAACTGCACTCACCAACAGCGCACGCGTCGATCTTTGCCGCAACGGCGGCGGCGATAAACTTGAGTCACATGACGAGGACAGTGTCATTCAACGCTGTACCCTACCGCAGGACCTACCGGCAACAGGATCAGCTCCCATCGCCGCTTGCATCACCGCGCTCCTGACCTCGGGTGCCGCAGCCCTATGGTTCGCTCGCCTTAGGTCAATCCCAAAGAAGCGCTAGCGCGATGAAAAAGCGGGCGAGCCAGTCCCCCGGCTCGCCCGCTTTCAATCATTTAAATCGCCGCATCTACTCTGCAGACGAAGATCCACCATCAACGATTGCTTGCTCGGACTCAGGAATCCCATCGGCACCCGTGCTCTGTTCTTGCTCCACCTCTTCGCTGATTGCGGAGGCGGGGGTCGAGCCCTTCGCGCCCACGATGTAGGCAGCTCCAAACCCTAACGCAATGGCAATCAAGGTCAAAATCACGTAGACAGGCCAATGGCGCTTAATATACGAAAACACGTTGACTCCTTAGAGCTCCGTCTACGAACGGCGGATAACCTCGGTCACGACCTCGGATACCGTGGCAATGTTCGTCGGGTTGACATTGTGGGGCAGGTCGTCCTCGGTACGAGCGCAAGCCAGACGCGTGCCGTCCACGCCGGCGATGGTGAGGGCTCGGCGGCTCGCCTCGAGCGCGGCGTAGGCATCGGTCTTGGCATAGGGCATCTCGAGCGCGCCACAATCGACATGGAACGACTTGCACACCTTGCTGACCAGGTTCATGATGCGGCGATCGCCCTTGAGCAGCTGCTGTTCGCCCTCAACCGTCACCACCGAAAGCCTACCGGCGCCGACGGATTCAAGATTGATGAAGAAGACGCCGCGGAGTTTATCGCGATGCGAAGCCAAGAAGGCCTTCATACCGGAGCCATCACAATCCGAGGCGCCCGTTGCCACAAACCAGATATCGTGACCGAGCAGCTCATCGTCGCCCATAGAAGCGACAGCCGAGAGCATATCTTCGGAAGAAGCGCCGTCGGAAGACGTAGCGCCGCCCTTCCAGCCATCGTTATCGTCCTCGAAATTATCCCACGAACCGATGCCGCGACCGGACTTCTTGGCATCGTAATCGTCTTCGACGCCCAGCCAGTCACTCATGCTGTCCTGTTCGTTTTTCTTTTTACGACCGAACAGGCCGCCCAGGCCGCGCTTGCGAGACTTAGGTGCCGCAGGGGCGGGAGCCGAAATGGTCTCGATCGGCTGTGCGCCCGACGCAACGGGCATAGGAGGCGCAACGGGTGCCGATGTGGGTTCGGGACCCTGAGCGGTAGCAAAGGGGTCGTTGACCTGTGCGGAGGGATCGGGAAGGTCGAACAGCGACGCGCGAGACGCAACGTTTGTCTGCTTCATCGACGGCAGCGACGGATCGGGGACCGAAGCCAGCGGAGACGAGGAGGGTGCAGGCGACGGTGCCGACGCCGGATCGGGAACATTCATCTGCGGACGCGGCGATGCTTGGGAGGAAATCTGGGCCATAAGGGAATCGACCGTTTCGTCCTGAGTGGGAGCAACATCGGCAACCGTGGCACCGGAACCACTCGGGGCCGGCATGGTGAAAATCTGCGTGGAGTAAGGCCTCGACTCATCTGTCTCGGGAGCCTCGGAAACCGCAGGCACTTCCTCCTGCTCGACCTCGGTCGAATCACCTTGATCGGCTGCCGCGTATTGCTCTTCGTCACAGTTGGCCTCGACGGGCTCGTCCTCGGCGACATCTTGGATTTCGGCAGCATCAATAGGCTCGTCATCGTCTGCCGCGTCGCCCTGCTCATCGGAAACAGGAAGGGGCTCGGCAATCGCGGTGCCTTGCTTTTCAAACGTTATCGTGGAATCGAACTGCGCGGCATCAAACGACATGGTGCTATCGACGTGCTGCTGAGCCTCAAAGGACGTCGTAGCTTCGGCAGCGTCGACGGGCACGGACTGCACAGCCTCGTTCTGCTCGAACTCTTGCGCCGCGCGCTCACGTGCCGCCTCGGCTGCCTGCTGCTGAGCGATAGCCTCCTGCTCGGCAGTCACGCGTGCGGCAGCGCGCTTCTCCTCGAAATCGTCGACAAATTTCTTGCCCTTTGCAAGCGCACCCTTAAAGAAGCTGGAAGCACTGGCGCCAATCGAAGAGAACGCGGATGCAATATCGGCATGGGGCGTTGCCGCGGGAATCTCGGCCGAGAAATCAGTATCGCTCTCGTAAGACACGCGCCTCGGCTGTTCAACGTAATCGTCGTCAGACTCGTCCGCAACGTCTTGCGCCGGCGCGGCGGGGGCCAAAATGTCCAGTCCTGCCGCGGGATCGATCGCGGACACCGCCTCGGGCTCGGCAGCGGCAACCGCGGCAGACTCATCATCCACGGCGACAACGGGCGCAGATGCAGTCACGACGGGGGCAGGCTCGGGCTCAAACGTCGGCTCCTCGCCCTCCTCGTAATCGAGCGTGCAGGACTCGGGAAGCATCCCGAGCGCACGGATGGCATCCGAACCAAAGCGGATGTTGCCGGCGGCATTGCGATAGAGCTTGGGCTCGGGCTCGGCCGCGACAGGCTCCTCCGCCGGCTCGGCAGCGGAAACCTCGTCATTGAACTCTTCGGCCTGGACAGCCTGATTCTGATCCTCGGGCACAATGGCGCCAATCAGCGTCTCGTCGGCAGACGCACCCTCAAAGCCCTCGATCTGCTCGTCGAAATCCTCACCCTGTTCGGGCTCGGCCTGAGCGTCGGGAGCAATCGGCTGACCGAACTCATCCTCGGCGTAGGTAGGCTCTTCATACTCGATGGTGTTGCCGTAGTCGTTTTGCTGTTGGGCCGCGGCATACTCCGCTGCTGCGCGCGCCATCTCCTCGGCACGACGCTTCTGCTCCCCAAAATAGGTATCGAACGGAACATCGTCGGGAAACTCGTTTTCGCCCTGGAAGGGAGCAACGTTGTCCATAACGCCGAGCATAGCGGCGACAGAAGACTTGTTGCACACCGCGCCGGACGTATAGGGAAGAATGTAGCGGTTAGAAATGATGTTTGCCGCGTTGGCGAGCGCAACGAGGGAAGCGAGGATCGCGACAATCCACAGCAAAACCTTGAGCGCGCCGGGGAGCGGCAGGATACGCAAGATGGCAACGGCAGCAGGGGCAACCGTGGCAACGGGCAACAGCTTGGCGATGAGCGCACGATACGAAGCATAGGGCTCGCGGGCGAGCAGCTCAGCACGGGGAGAGTCGTAGTGTGCGACAACGACCACCGGGCGGTTGCGCGGAGACGCGAGCGGGCCCGAGGCCTTGTGGTAGGCGATGACATTTTGGCTCACGCCCGTCTTGCCCAGGTGTGAAACCACGGGGTGGCCCGTGCGCTCGAGCACGTAAAGAACGGCGCCGACAATGGCCAGCAAGGTGCCGACCAAGCCGATGCCGCCGCCGATGCCCATCAGCAGGGCGCCGGCAAACGCAAGAATACCGGTAACGGCAAATGCCAACCTGCTGGGCGCCGGGGCATTGAACTCCTGAACTTCGGGATCAAAGCCGTGGTTGCGGAAGATCTGAGCGATATCCTCGGCAGCCAAGCGCTCTTCTTCGCTGCATGCCGGCGTGATGCCGGTGTTCTGCAGCAGGTGGTTAATATAGTTCTGGGTGTTCGCCATGTGCGCTCCACATCCATAATCCGACAAATAGGCCCAATGCATGCACATTAGAACCGTATATAGTCGAAAGTATACCCCGAGCGAGCGCAAACGACCGAATTCGGGCCATCTTAACGCCCCGAGCGGACAAGGATATAGCCTAATCTCCATATCGGACTAAAATCATGGCAGCAAACCACCTTCTCATGCGAGGACTCTATGACGGCAAGCGACGCGACCGCGACAATTAAAAAGGGGAATTCGGAGCCCAGTTTCGATAAAACGGCCCAGCGCATCCTCAATCTTTTCTTTGTGCTCAACAGCTCCCCCGAACCGCTGACGACCGAGCAGATCGTCTTGGATTCTGACCTGGGATATGGCTCGGGCAACATCGACTCGGATAAGCGCAAGTTTCGGCGCGATCGTGACAAACTGCTCGAGCGTGGCATCTTAATCAAGGAGGTTCGCCCCGCCGGTGCGCAGGAGACCGAGGAAAGCTCGTGGACAATCGACCGCGAGCACACGTTTGCGGCAGGCGGCCTCATCACCGCAGACGACGCCGATATCCTGCTCAACGCTATCGACCAGACAATAGCGGCCGGCTCATCCACTTTTGCCGCGCCGCTTGCCGATATTCGTTCCAAGATTGCCTACCTCACCGGCAGGACGACGGCGGACGAAGCACCGATCCGCCGCTCTCCCACCGTCGATGCGGTATGGAGCGCCTTTGCCGAGCGATGCGCGCTGCGATTTTTATATCAGAACGGACGCGGTGAGCAGAAAGAGCGTACCGTCTGCGTCTACGGCATGTTCGAGCGCGAGGGCGTTGCGTACTTCTGCGGCCTCGACAATGCCACCGACGACATCAGGACATTCCGCTGCGACCGTATCGTTCGCGCTTGGCGCCCCTCAAAGGCCTACGCTATCCCTGCGGACTTCAACCTCAGCGACTACCTGTTCTTTGAATTCGATTTTGCCGACCGCCCGCCCGTTGCGGCTACGTTCTCGTTCGCCCCGCAGACGCAGATCGATATGATCAACGGCCTCACGCGCGGGCGAGGTGAGCTCGCACACACCGATTCGGGATGGACTTGGACCGTTGACGTGCGCGATCTTGAAGCCGCCGCCTCATTTTGCATGGCCCACGCCATGGACGGCATGAGGCCCATGGCCCCCAAATCGCTCAAGCAGGCGTGGAACCACCTCATTGAAAGGACGGTGCACGAGCATGCCCGTGCGTAAACTCACCAGCGAGCAGAGGCTCTCGCGCGCCATCGACATCATGGAGGCCCTCTACGCCGCCGGCGAGAGCGGCATGACACGAACCGAGATTTGCAGTCGCTTTGACATCACGGGGGCGTCGCTCGACGAGATTCTCGAGATCGTCTCGACGCTCGCGGACCGAGAATCGGGTGCGCGTATCATCTGCGAATGCCACGGCGAGCGCGTGGTCCTCACCGGTGACGCCGGGCGTGTACTACCGCTGCGCCTGAGTGACGCCGAGGGCGCTGTGCTCAACCACGAACTTGAATCGTTGGGGATCGAGCCCCAGGCGGCGGCTCGAATTCGACATGCTCTTCTACCCGAAGAGCTCGGCTATAACCAGCACGTCTCTGACACCGTCAACCACGGGTCGCACTGGCAGCAGCTGAGCTGCGCCATTCAGGACGGCGTTCGCTGTCGTATCTCGTATCGCTCGATGGACGATGCGCGGCCACGCGAGCGTCTGGTCGACCCCTTGCGCATTACAGCAAACGGCGACCAAACATATCTGATTGCCTGGGACATCGCGGTCGATGAGCAGCGCACCTATCGCATGGATAAAATCGAGGGACTCGCCTTGACGGAAGACTCCGTCGTGCCTCACGTACCGGACGTTGTATCCCTCCACGATTCCCTTGCCCGGACGCAGCGTAGCGCAAAGCTCTTGATACCATTCGATATGGCGGAGCATCTGGACTGGGCCGGCATCACCCTCATCGAGCGCAGCGGGACAGACATGGCAACGGTAACCGTACATTACGGCTCCGAGCGTTGGCTGCTGAGCCAGATAATCGCAGCGGGCGGAGCCATCCGCATCTTGGATGACCCCGCCCTGTCAAAGCGTCTGTGCGATATGGCAAAAACCCTCGTCTGTCCGCTTTAGCGCCGCCGCTCGTGGCGTGCACGCCACAGCTGTAGATAGTGCCCGATCTGCGCCGATTCGATGCGCTGGTAGGAGCTCGTGGGCAGCGACGTTAAGAACTTCTTGCCATAGCCCTTCGTCACCAGGCGAGGATCCGCCAAGATCAGCACACCGCTATCGGTCGACGAGCGAATCAAACGCCCCGCGGCCTGCTTAACCTCGAGCACCGCCTCGGGCAGCGAATAGCGCGCCCATGCGCGGTCTTCGCGCAGGTTGCGCTCGCACGAGAGCGGGTCCGTGGGGCTTGAGAACGGCAACTTGGGAATGATGACGCAGCGCAGCGTCTCGCCGCTGGCATCAAACCCCTCCCAGAAGGCCTTGAGCGCAAAAAGCGACGAGGTCGGTTCGTTGATAAACCGGTCGCGCAGGCGACGAGGAGATGAGTTGCGCTGCTGGCAGTTGAGCTCCAGACCCGCACGGGCCATCTTGGGCTCAACGCGGGCGTATAGGTCCTCCATGTCGCGCCGATTGGTGAACAACGTGAGCACCGATCCGCCCATGGCAAGATGGGCGTCGACCAGCACGCGCTCGAGCGCCGTAAGATAGCTCTCACGATCGCGCGGATCGGGGATATCGCCCGCAACGACTACAGCCATGTTCGAATCGAAGTCGTAGCTCGAGTCCAAGTGCAGCGATGAGGATGTTGAAGCACCGATGCGATCGAGGCCGACCGCATGGTTAAAGTGTTCAAAGCTTTTGGACACCGTCATGGTCGCCGAGGCAAAGATAGCCGTGTGAACCTCGGGCAGCCACTCGGTTGCCAAGGCCTCGCCAATGTCGATGCGCTCTGCGGTCATTGACTCTCCGCCGGCACGCAGCCTGCGATTGACCTGCAGCGAATACACGTAGTGTTCATCGGTACCATCAATGATGAGTTTTAGGTTCTCGGCCAGCTCATGCAGGCGGCGCGAGATATCACCCAGGTCGACAACAACCTCTGGCTTGTCGGCGGCGACGGCTTGCACCAGCGCGTCGACGCTCTTGTCAGCTTGTTCCAATGCGTCGATGCCAGTGTAGGCCGACTGTAAGAAATCATGCCAGTCGTCAGATTCGCGCAGCTCGGGGCCAATCCATAGATTGGCATTGTCATAGCCCCCACGGGCACGGCGACCGAGCTCGCGAACGCCATCGAACACGCCGGCGATCGCCATGCTCGCGCGCGCAACCGTCGACGTCGCCTTGGCGGTAAGGCCCAGATAGAGCGTAGAGCCCTCGGAGGTTGCCAAATCACGGGAAACCTGGCTTAGCGCGCCGGTGCTCGAGCCACCCAGACGCTCGAACAGGACGCGTGATTCGTCCGCCGACACCACACGCGCCCACTGACGGCGCGCCTCGCGCTCGATGGAATGGGCCTCGTCGATTACCCAATGACGAATCGGCGGCAAAATCCTGCCCTCGGCCGCGACGTTGCGGAACAGCAGGGAATGGTTGGTGACCACCACATCGGCATGCGCCGCACGACGGCGAGCGCCGTGGACCAAACATTTATCAGGGAAAAACGGGCAGAGGCGACGAGCACACTCGCGCGAGGCCGTCGTAAAGTCGGGACGGTTGACGCTGCGCCACCGAATGCCGAGCGAGTCAAGGTCGCCATCGGCTGATTGGCAGACGTACGCCATAATGACCGCGACCGCCGTGAGCGTGTCCGCCGGATCGCGCTTGGTGGTAATCTCGACCTGGCCGCGGCTCATGCGCTCGAGCTTGCGCAGGCACGGATAGTGGTCATACCCCTTGAGAGCGCAAAATGACAGACCACCGTCCAGTTGCTCCGCAAGTTTTGGCAGCTCATGGTACATGAGCTGGTCGGCAAGATTGTTCGATTTGGTCGCAATACCAACCGTGATGTTGTTACGGCGTGCTGCCTCGGCAAAAGGCACCAGATAGGCCATCGATTTGCCGACGCCTGTGCCTGCCTCAATTACTCGATGAGTGCCCGTGACCAGCGCATCGCGGACCTCGAGCGCCATCGCGATCTGCTCATCACGCGGCTCGTAGGTGGGATACATGCGATTGACCAGGCCAC
The DNA here is from genome assembly GCA_905207425.1 of uncultured Collinsella sp. Classification (GTDB taxonomy): domain Bacteria; phylum Actinomycetota; class Coriobacteriia; order Coriobacteriales; family Coriobacteriaceae; genus Collinsella. Next base: position 19,677 of record CAJLLB010000001.1, on the reverse strand, counting down.
CTGGTGCATAGTCTGCCTCGATCTCCTCACGACTCGGCATCTTGAGAACCGGCAGCTCATCGGCGTCCACCCGATCGTCGGCGCGATCGGCCTTGAGAACGTCAGCACGAGCGGCGCTGAGAGAGAAGATGGAACCAGGGTTCTGCCCTGCCAAGAATGAGAAGATAGGACGATAGGACCAAGGCACGTCCGGATGCATGTCGGCTAGGCGCGCCATGAGGCCCTGGGGCAAGTCGGTGAGCGCCACGAGCAACACGCGCCATACGCCACACAGGGCGTCGACGTCGGCATTGGCACGGTGTGATACCGAGTCGCAGCCAAACAGATCGGCCATAAAAGACAGCTTGTGCGAGGCCAGGCGCGGAAGCGCGATGCGCGACAGCGCCAGCGAATCGATCCAAATATCGCTCACGTTGACGCCGCCTTTGACCGACTCGATAAACGAGCGGTCGAACGTGGCGTTGTGTGCGATCACCGGGCAGCCACCGACAAAATCGGCGAGAGCGGCGACGGCCTCAACCGCCGACGGGGCATCTGCCACATCGGCATTTGTAATGCTCGTGAGCTCGGTAATCTCGGCGGGAATCAGCTGTTTGGGATGCACGAAGGTATCGAAGCGGTCGATGACCTCGCGGCCCGAAAGACGGGCCGCCGAGATCTCGATCAGCTCGTTGTCCTGCACCGAAAGACCCGTGGTCTCGGTATCGAGGACAATCACATCTTCCTCGATAAGGCCGAAGGACTGCGTTTTGGCGCGGTCAGCAAGCGTGGCATAGGAGTCGATGACAAACTGCGGCGTTCCTGACGAAACCGCGTCCTCGATTAGCATGCAATGCCCGCTCGACGAAGGCCCATACGGATCAGGCTGTCACAGACCTGCGGGAACGTCATGTCGTCGGTGTGGCGGATCTCATCCGGATACAGCGACGTATCGGTCATGCCGGGAATGGTATTGGTCTCGAGGATAACGGGGCCGTCCTCGCTCACAATAAAGTCGCTGCGCGAGATACCCAGGCAACCGAGGGCCTTGTGAGCGGCACAGGCAAGTTCCTGAGCGCGAGCGTAATTCTCGGGTGAAATCTGCGCCGGAATGCGATGGATATCCGTAGGGTCGACATACTTCACGTCCAGATCGTAGAACTCGCAGTCCTCGGGCTTACGAATCTCGACAATCGGCAGGGCGCGTACGTCATCTTCGCCGTATACGCCGACGGTGATCTCGGTACCCTCGATGCACTTCTCGACCAGCACTTTGTCGCCGTACTCAAACGCCTTGGCGATTGCCGCGGGCAGCTCGGAGGGCTCATGGACTAGGGAAATGCCATAGCTGGAACCGTTGACGGCCGGCTTCACAAAGCAGCGCTCGCCACAAACCTCGACGATATGATCGATATCGACTTCATCGCCCACCTCGAGCGCAAGGCCGGGGGCAATGGGAATGCCCGCCTTGGCGTATAGGAGCTTAGAGACCTCCTTGTCGGCACCGCAGGCGCTGGCAAGTACGCCCGAGGCCGTGTAGGGGATACCCAGGGTCTCCATGGCACCCTGCATGGCGCCATCCTCACCGCCGGCGCCGTGCATGGCGATAAATGCCACATCGAATCCGCCGGTCGCCATGGTTACCATAAAGTCATCAGCGGCCGTGTCAAGCAGCTCCACCGAGGTGTAGCCGGCTTCCTTCAGTGCCACCACAACGTTCTTTCCCGAATCGAGCGAGATCTCGCGCTCGGCGGAATGACCGCCCGCCAAGACCGCTACGTGCATGTTCTCTAGGCTTTTACCCGGCATGGGCAGACTCCTCCTCTATAATTTCTGCAGCTGATACCATATTGTAGCGATACCCTCTACGTTTCCCCAAAATCGAAAGGCTTCCATGAATCCCAGGACTAAATCTCAGGACATTCGCGACTTGAGCCAAAACGATATTCGCGAGCTCGTGGCCGAACTTGGCCAGCCCGCCTTCCGCGCGAAGCAGCTCATCGAATGGGTCTTTGAGAAGAACGTTTGTTCGTTTGACGATATGACCAACCTCCCCAAGGCTTTCCGTGAGCAGCTTAAAGAGGCTTTTGCCTTTGATACGCCGACTAAACTCACCAAGCAGGTTTCCAAAGATGGCTCGCGCAAGTATCTGCTCGAGTACCACGATGGCATTTCCGTCGAGACTGTCGGCATGCCCCGTCGTAACAAGCTTTCCGTCTGCGTTTCCACCCAGGCAGGCTGCGGCATGGGCTGCGCCTTTTGCGCTACCGGTCTCAACGGCCTCAAGCGCTCTCTGACCGCTCAAGAGATCGTCGACCAGGTGCTTCATGTATCCAACGACTTTGGCGAGCGTGCCACAAGCGTTGTCTTCATGGGCCAGGGCGAGCCGTTTGCCAACTACGACGAGGTTCTCAAGGCATTGCGTATCCTCAACGACCCCGATGGTATCGGTATCGGCGCTCGTCACCTCACCGTCTCTACCAGCGGCGTTATTCCCGGTATTCGCAAATTTGCCGACATCCCCGAGCAGTTCACGCTTGCCGTTTCCCTGCATTCCGCCATCCAGTCGACGCGCAATAAGCTCATGCCCGGTGTTAAGAAGTACACGCTGCTTCGCCTTCACGAAGCGCTTCAGCTCTACACCGAGAAGACTGGCCGCCGCCCGACCTATGAGTATGCCATGATCGAAGGCGTCAACGATACGAATCCCGAGATGCAGGCACTCTGCGACTTCTGCGAGGGAACGCTGTGCCACGTTAACCTGATTCAACTTAACGACATCGAGGGCAGCCCGCTCAAGCCGTCGCCGATTCATAAGGTTGAGGATCTTCAGCGTCGTCTTGAGTCCCGTGGCATCGATACCACGATTCGTAACTCCCGTGGTAACGATATTGACGCCGCTTGCGGACAGCTGAAACAGCGTTTCAAAGTTCAGAAGAACGCATAGGGGAGTCGCACTCCAAAACGTTTCATGTGAAACATCGAACGGCCCCTGTTGCAGGATATGCAACAGGGGCCGTTTCATTTATTGACCTCAATTTTGGACCGCTGCTAGCTTTCCCATTTTTTACGGACAAAATAAGGGGCCCTTGTCTCATGAATCAGACAAGGGCCCTCAAAATATGCAGGGTAATTGTTAGGTACCTAATAGCCTACATTTTCCCATTGGTTGCTAACCCAACCTTGATTAATCTTAGGATTTTTCGTTACCTGAGCAGTGCGCATGGCAACATCTTCAGTCATAACATCCATTTTCTTCTTGGAAGTATCGACAATATCCTGCGCGCCACGAAGCAAACGACCTCGAAGTTCATCGTCTGTAGCGATCCTATAGCCAGCAAAGGCACCAGCCGCGACAGTCGTCGCCAATGCAATCGCAGTAAAAATCTTATTCCTCATCTTGGCCTCCTTGATCAAACTGAATCATTTCACCAAGAATACGAGAGAGCTCTTCCTCGTCTTTAAACTCAATCTCAATCTTATTCTTTCCACGCGAGCTCTTCACACGCACGTTGGTATTAAATACCTGACGAAGTACACGCGCAGCCTTTTTAAAAGACTGAGGCGTTGCAGGCCGCGGCGTCTTAGGTGTCTCTCCGGCAGAAAACAATGGAGCAAGATTTTCTGTCGCTCTTACGGAAAGGCCCTCCGCAACAACCTTCTCTGCAAGTCGAATTCGAGCATCCTCATAGGGAACTGCAAGAATCGCACGTGCGTGACCAGCAGTAAGTTTACCCTCAAAAATCATCTGCTGAACTACTTCGGGGAGATCGAGAAGGCGCAGCGAGTTTGTAATTGCAGAGCGTGACTTGCTTACGGCCTTCGACAACGCCTCCTGGGTCATACCGCTAGCATCGATGAGCTGGCGATAGCCCTTAGCCTCTTCGACGGGATTCAGATCAGAACGCTGAAGATTTTCGATAAGAGCAAGAGCCAGCATCTCTTCATCATTAACATCTTTAATGATGACAGGCAGTTCCTCAAGACCAGCAAGCTTTGACGCCTGGTAACGACGCTCACCAGCGATGATCTCATAACCATTTCCATGCTTGCGAACCAAGAGCGGCTGCAAAACGCCATGTTCTTGGATTGACTCGCTCAACTCGCGAAGTTCAGTTTCATTAAAGTGAATTCGCGGTTGATTAGGGTTGGGAACGATATCCTCAATAGGTAGTTTTGTTTCAGATACGGCATTTGAAGCAGATGCAGCAGAACCACCGGTCTCATACTCAGCCTCTGAGACCAAAGCATTGAGCCCGCGTCCCAATCCACCACGTTTCTTTGCACTAGGCACGCTTGATCACCTCTTTTGCAAGGTTCATATACGCTTTTGCACCCTTATTTTGAGGTGCATAGGTAATTACCGGTTCTCCAAAAGACGGAGCTTCAGAGATTTTAACCGTACGGGGAATCAGCGTCTTAAACGCCTTATCACCAAAGTACGATTGAACTTCCTCAACAACCTGATTCGATAAAGAAGTACGTGAGTCATACATGGTCATAAGCACGCCATAGGTGTCTAAGCCCTTGTTCAGACGCGATTTGACCATCTTCATTGACTCAAGCAGCTTCGTAACGCCCTCAAGCGCGTAATACTCACACTGGATTGGAATCAAAACGCTGTCTGCTGCGGTCAAGGCATTGATAGTAAGCAGGCCGAGCGAAGGAGGACAGTCAATGAAAATAAAATCGAACTCGTCCTGAATCGGCTCAAGCAAATCTTTGAGGCGGGTTTCACGAGCAATTGCGCTTACGAGCTCAATTTCGGCACCTGCTAGCTGAATCGTAGCTGGAATTACGAATACCTTTTTGCAATTTGTATCAAGAACAAGCGATTCTGCCGGCACATCATTCAACAATGCATCATAGATGCAGCGATCAAGGTCTTCTTTTTCAATTCCAAATCCACTGGTGCTGTTTCCCTGCGGATCAAAATCGACAATCAGTGTCTTATGACCCTGCTCACCCAGTGCTGCTGCAAGGTTCACAGCCGTCGTTGACTTACCGACGCCGCCTTTTTGATTGATGATTGCAATGATACGCGTGTCTTTTGCGCTCTTAGAACGCTTAACGTCGCGAAATCCCACGGTCCCTCCTGGTGTGTATTAAAGCTGTCAAACGGAGGATGTTTCACGTGAAACATTCCGATTCGATATCAACCGCCATGTTTCACGTGAAACACTGCAAGTTGTTAGTATCCATTATGTTTCACGTGAAACATCTAGGCAAGCGGATTCTTCTTTGCCATGCCATTTGCACGAGGCAATGAAACGGATGCCGGATGACTCTTTTTAAGAACAATGAACTCCCTGTGGCCCAAGCCCTCAGGCAAATCGATTGCGTCATTCAGAAGCAAAGTGAAGCCGCAAATCTTAGCTGCTGACATGCCGGAAGCAAGCTCCTCATCCGAAGGATTACCCTTGGTGATAACAAATAGCCCTCCGTCTTTGAGGAACGGAGCAGCATACTCAACAAGAATCGGTAGAGGGGCAAGTGCGCGGGCGGTTACGACAGAAAACTGCTTCTTATGGCTTTGAGCATATTCTTCAAGGCGATCATGAACCGCATGAGCATGTTTCAATCCAAGAACATCAACAAAAGAATTGACAGCATCAACCTTCTTACCAACAGAGTCAATATAAGTAGCTTTACGATGCGTGGTTATGGTTAACGGAATACCAGGGAAGCCCGCACCTGTTCCCATATCGAGCAAAGCTCCCTCAGGAGCCTTATTGATATAGGGGAGCAAAACAAGTGAGTCGAGGATATGAAGTACCGCAGCATCTTCTATGTTAAGAATACGGGTGAGATTGGTTGTCTTATTTGTTTCCAGAACCAAATCCAAATGTTGAATACATTTCCTCAGCTCAGTATCAGTTACGCTCAAGGAATACTCTTTGCAATAGGAAGTTAGACGACTCAACATCTCGTCAGCCTGCTGATCAGTAAGTACTAACAACGAAAGCTCCTTTCTGACAAAAATCAGTGTATCGAGAACTTTTGACAAAAAAAGGGGACGTGGAAACCACGTCCCCTTAGCATAAGCTCGAGTAGATTATCGAGCAACAATCACCACATGGCGATCGGGGTCAGAACCCTCAGAATGAGTATCGACGGCGTCATTGCCACGAAGTGCAATGTGAACCAGTCGGCGCTCGTAGGCATTCATGGGCGGAAGCGAAACACTCTTATGAGTGCGGATGGCACGCTCGGCAGCAGACTGAGCCATGGAGGCAACCTTGTCCTGACGGCGGCTCTTGTATCCCTCGACGTCCACTACAACCGGATACCTAAAGCCGAGCTTGCGGCTCACCAGCAATGAGAACATAACCTGAAGGGCATCAAGGGTGCGACCATGACGGCCAATGAGAACAGCAAGGTCGGGAGCCGTTACATCCAGAATCAGCTCACCCTCGTCGCCCTCATACTCATCGATAGGAGAGTTGGCGGCATCGAAGTGCGAAAGGATGGAACGCAGGATGGAAATCGCGACATCGGCAATGGTGTCGAGCTCCTCGTCGGTCAGCTCTTCACCAGCCTTGTAGCGCTGTGCAATCTCGGGATAATCGCCCGCGACCTGCGGGGCAACCTCCTCAAGCATATCCTCGATGATCTCTTCAGACATAACGTACTCCAAAAGTTAGGTACCTAAATAAGATTGATATCCCACTACTTCTTCTTGTGCGGGCGCGGCTTCTTCTCGCGACGAGTGACCTCAACCTGCAGCGGCGCGTTCTTAAGGCGCTCCTCCTCATCGGCCTTCGCCTTGTCGATGACCTTCTGCGTCACAAAAATCTGCTGGATAACCTGCCAAGCAGACGAGACGTCGTAGTACAGCAGAACACCAACGGGAAGGCTCCAGCCCATCCAAAGCATCATGACCGTCATGACAACGGCCATCATACGCATGCTCTGAGCCTGCTGGCCGGTCTGGTTGCGCGACATATAGAGCTGCGGAATCAGGGTCAGGACAGCGAACAGGATCAGGCAGACCAGCGCAGGCAGCGCGACCATAAAGCCATCGGCAAAGGAGGCACTCGGCGTGGTGGTCAGGTCGGGCAGAATATTAAAGAACGAGAACGCGCCGTCGTTAAAGTAGTCCGGCAGGTTACGCAGCAGCGTAAATAGGGCGAACAGGACAGGCATCTGAATCAACAGCGGCAGACAACCAGCCATCGGGTTGAACTTGTTCTCGCTGTAGAACTTCTGCATTTCCTCGGCCTGACGCTGGGGATCGTCGGCATAGCGCTCCTGGATCTCGAGCATCTTGGGCTGCAGCACCTGCATGCGTGCCGTCGACTTAGTCGACTTGAGCATAAGCGGCGTCAGTAGCAGACGGATGATGACCACCAGGATGATGATGGACAGGCCCCAGTCGACCGCAAAGGTCTGGATGAGCTTGAGCAGCTCGAAAAGGATGTTAACGATCCAATCCCACATGTAAGTTTTCCTCCGATAGCGAGTGCCCGCTAGGGCACAGGGTCATAACCGCCGACGTGCAGGGGATTGCAGCGAGCGATGCGCCTCACGGCAAGCCAGCAGCCTCTCAAAACACCGTACTTCTCAATCGCCTGGACGGCGTATTGCGAGCACGTTGGGTAATAAATGCAGGCGTCAGGCAATAAGGGCGAAATAACCTGTTGATATATGCGAATAGGAGCGATGGCAACACGTCGCAAAACGTGATTGCTCATCGCTCCTCCCCGGCAACGCCGGCGCGTTTCATAAGCGAACGCAATGCATTGTCCATCTCCTGAGGCGAAGAAACCCTCGTCTTGGGAGTTGCGAACAAGATGATGTCATAACCCGCAACGGGAAATCCACAGCTGCGGGCGGCCTCGCGCATCACACGCTTAGAACGGTTGCGCACGACAGCACAACCGAGCCGTTTAGCACCAACGAAGGCGACCCTTCCGGAGTCGCCTTCGCCAACCGATTCACATATGGTCATTCGAATCAGAGGGTGATTGAAACGACGCCCCTGACTGAACACATGCTCGAAATCTTGCCGAGACTTAATAGTCTTCATGCGAGATGTGTGTATCGCTGCTAGACAGTGAGACGCTTGCGGCCCTTGGCGCGACGACGGGCGAGCACGGCACGACCACCCTTAGTGGCCATACGGGCACGGAAGCCATGGGTCTTGGCACGCTTACGCTTATTAGGCTGATACGTACGCTTCATCTTAAGTTCCTCCTGCTGCATTTCGAGTGTCCGCGGGGGCGCGGACGCAGATATAGACACGTGAGCTTGAAGATTGTAGGGAAATCAATGTTCAAATGTCAAGAAATCAAAGGTAAAAGGTTGCGCAGTTCACACGGTTCCCCCATAAGCCGAGCTCGATTTAGCGGTGCATGGCAACTTTTCACGATATTTCATCGAGTTTTCAACAGGTCATGTTGGCAATGTTGAGAACTTTTCGTCCGTTTTCCAAAGTTTTCAACAGGTTTTGAAAAGTTGTCGAAAGATGAGAAACATTGCACGGTGAGCTACTATTTGTTCGAAACCTTTTGAAAGATTGCGAGCGGCATGTCTGACGACTTTTACACCATGGTCGATTCCGGAGACCCGGCACCCGACAACGAGCACATCACCGGCGTGCGCGAAGAGCGTGAGGAAGGCGAGCAGACGACCACGCAGGCGCCAAAAGCCATGTACGCCGCGCGCATCGCCGTCTATGACGATATGCTGTCGACACCGCGTGTGATCGTCATTGATCCGCAAGATGTCCGCACGTATTTGGAAGAGACGACCAACACCGTCTACCAGTGCATGAAAGAACAAGGTGGCCATATCTCGCTCATGGTCATCCGCGAGATTGTCGAAAACTTTATCCACGCGCACTTTGCCGAGCCCATCATCTCGATTCTGGACGGCGGAGACACCATCCGCTTCGCTGATCAAGGACCCGGCATCGACGATAAGGAGCGTGCTTTCGACTTTGGCGTTACCAGCGCAAACAGCAAGATGAAGCGCTACATCCGTGGAACCGGAGCAGGGTTTCCCATGGTGCAGGAGTATTTGGAAAACGCCGGCGGGGCCGTGTCCATCGAGGACAACATGGGCAACGGCACCGTGGTTACGGTAAGCCTGGACCCTAAACGCGTGCAGGAAATAGAGCGTGCCGGCGGACGCGGTGCTGCCGTGCGGCCCGAGACGGAGCAGCCCACATATCCCCTGCCGGGAGCTTTTGCGCAGCAGCCCATGGCAACGCAACAGATGCAGCCCCCCGTGGGACAGATGCAGCAGCCCGGAATGCTTCCTACACAAGAGCCCCAGGCGGCATCGATGTCGATGCCGCCAAACGCGCCAGAGGCCATGCCGCTGGCGGATCAGGATGCAACAGCAATGCAGCAGGCGACGGGGGCACCGGGTGGCCAGCAAATGGGCTATCAGCCGTACCAACAGGGATATCCATATCAGCAGATGCCGCCACTGGGGTATGGCCAGCAGTTCCCGCAGCAGTACCAGCAGGGATATCAGCAGCCGTACCAGCAGATGCCGCAGCAGCAGTACAACCCCTGGGCCCAGCAGATGACTCCGCAGCCTTACCAACAGTGGCCTCAAAGTTTTCAACAGCAAATGCCGCCGATGCAGAGTTCTCAACAACCAGCAGCTCAAATGATGTATCCTAATGCAGCAAATCAGTATGCGCAGCCACAACCGGACGTGTTCGTAAGCGATCGCGGCAACGCCGCGCTGGGCTATCTGGCGCAAAATCAAGCGTGCGGTGCTACCGATCTGGCGAGGGCGTTTGGAAACTCGGCCCCCACTTGGTCACGCACGCTCAATGACTTGGCGCAGGCCGGCTTGGTCATCAAGCATGGCCAGAAATACCATCTGACCGAACTCGGCGCCGCTCGCGTGCGAGCTCAGAGCTAAAGAACGGGAGAGACAGTGGACGAGGAAGCAAGCATCATCCTGGGGGATGCCATCGCCTTTTGCCAGCGCGACGGCCAAGATGCACGCCTCATCAACATGCTGGGGCAATCGCGCGCCATAAGCCTGACCGAAGATACGCTCACGATCGAGGCCCCCTCGCGCTTTGCCATCGCGCAGCTCAAAAAGCATCAGCCGACTATTGAGGCCTATCTGGAAGAAATCGCCTTTGCACCGATTGCGCTCGACATCGTGGCACCGCAAGGAGCCGTGGCGGAATCCGCTGCTGCGACGGCGCCCGCCGCGGCTCCCGCTGCCTCCCCGGCGGTGCCGGCCTCCGCAGGCGACGTGCCGACAATCGAGCACCAGCACGGCGATGTTTCCCGTGAAACCATGGCACCGTTGCCGACCGCGGCGGCGACGTCAACGAACGCACCCGTCACGCACATGCCTATCGCTCACGACGCAGCGGCGGGCGCGGATTCGGGCATTGCAATCAAGAACACGCTCTCGGCCGATGATTTTCGTCGCATGATGAACCAGATGAAGGGCGGAGCGCCGACTAAGTCCACGCAAGCTGCGACCCCCGCTTCACCCATGCCGGCACCGACCGTACCGGCCGAGCAGAATGCGGATGGAGCCCCGCTCGCCGCGAACTCAAAATTTACCTTTGAGAACTTTGTCTACGGCCCCGAGAACAGCCATGCCTATCGCTCGGCACTCAAGTTTGCCGCCCTCGCGGACGAGCGTGGCACGTGCACATCACTGTTCATCTACGGCAAATCGGGCCTGGGCAAGACGCACCTGCTGCTTGCCATCAAAAACGAGCTCGCCGAGAAGTCGCCCGAGATCAAGGTCAAGTATGCCAACTCCCAGGCATATCTGGACGACCTGATGACCGAGTTCGACCGCCAAAAGAAGAGCAACGCCCCTATCATGCAGGCATACCACGGCGTGGACGTGCTCATCATCGATGACATCCAAAACATCATCGGCAAGCGCGCGAGCGTGGACTACTTTTTCCAGCTCATGGACGAGTTCATCCGCAACAACAAGAAGGTCGTCATCGCGGCAGACCGCGCCCCCAAGGACCTGAGCATGGACGAGCGTCTGACCAGCCGCTTCAACGCCGGCATGCTCTGCTTGGTCGCAGAGCCCAGCTACGAGATGAAATACAAGATCTTGCAGCGCTATTACGAGAACACCATCGTCGCCGCTCCCGAGGCAGGCGACGACTCGCTGCTGGCGGCCTATGGGGGCGACGGCGGGCACCTGACCGACGAGCACTTTAAACACATGGCCGAGGTCTCGGGCACCAACATCCGCGAACTCGAGAGCTTCTGCGAGCGCTGCGCCGGCGAGGCGGGCGACCGCGAGCGCGAGGGCGGGGAGCTCACCTTTGACGATATCGACGCCATCGCCAGCCAGTACTTCGACACATCGGCCAAAAAGATCAACGTCCAGACGGTTCAGTCCGTCATCGAAGAGCAGTACGGCGTGACGCACGAGGAGCTCATCGGCCCGCGTCGCAACGCCAATATCGCCAAAGCACGCCATATCGCTATCTACCTAGCCATCGAGATGTGCGAGATGACGACCACGGCGGTGGGCGCCGAATTTGGCAACCGCAACCACTCGACCGTCAGCACGAGCTACAAAAAGGTCCAGAAGATGATCCAGGAAGACCGCACTGTCACCGAAGACCTCAAGTCGCTGCGCGATAAAATTACACTGCGCTCGTAGGGAAATAGAGACACCTGTTGAAAACTTGTCGAAACCACGGGCATAAGGTGTCTAAAACCCAACCCGCGGTGATGAAAAGTTTTGCGCAGGTTTTGAACGTGGAAAACCACCCCTGTTGCACACAGGTTGCTGTCGATTCTCTTTCTGGGTCTGACCTGCGTCTTTGGGAGTAATCAACAGTTTCGTCAGTGCTATTACTATTATTAAGATATTTATATCTATAGAAAGGTATTAAAAGATGAAGTTCACCGTCAGCCAGAGCTCGCTTACACAAGCCATCGGCGTCGTTATGAAGGGTGTCGCTTCGGCATCCACCCTCCCCATCCTGTCGGGCGTGCTCGTTAAGGCCCAAGACGGCATCTTGGAATTCCAGACCTCTAACTACACCATCTCGATCCGTCATCGCATCGCGGCGCATGTCGAAGAAGAGGGCGAGATGGTTATTCCCTGTAAGATGCTCTCCAATATCACCAAGACCCTCCCCGATGCCCCGGTCACCTTTGAGCTGTCCGAGCGCCAGGTGCTGATTGGTTGCGAGAAGAGCTCTTTCCGCCTGAACACGCTCGATGCCAATGACTTCCCCGAGTTTCCGGCCTATGCCATCGAGAGTGCCGTGGAGCTGCCGACCGATGTCTTGTCCGAAATGGTCGGCCGCGTGTGGCGCGTCACCTCGACCGACAAGGCTCGCCCCATCCTGGGCGGCGTGCACATGAAGGTCGAGAACAACACCGTACGCCTGGTAGCGACCGATTCCTTTCGCTTGGCCGTGTGCGATACGCAGGTCGAGACCTCGACCCTCGAGGGCTCCTTTGAGCTCAACGTTCCGGCTGACGCCTTTAACGACGCGCTGAACATCATGGCCAGCCAGGCGACCATCATGATCGGGGCTACCGACACCCAGGTCGTCTTCGAGGCCGGCAACACCACCTACGTGTCGCGCCGTATCGAGGGCGTGTACCCCAACTACAAGCAGCTCATCCCCGATTCGTGCGTGACGAGCGTCAAGATCGACGTCGCCGCCTTTAACGCCGCCCTCAAGCGCGTGGCCGTTATCGCGAGCGCCAACCCCGCCGTCAAGTTCGAGATCGATGTCGAGAACGGGCAGATGGGCCTGTCCTCCATTTCCAATGACCAGGACCTTGCGCAGGAGACGATCGATGTCGAGGCCGAGGGCGAGTCGGGTACCATCGCCTTCAACTACCATTACATCTTCGGCTGCCTCAATGCCCTGTCCAAGGAGAAGGAGATCACGCTGGAGCTCAAGAGCTACTCGCAGGCGGGCATCTTTAAGTCCTACGACAAGATCAACTACCTGTACCTGGTCATGCCGGTCCGCATCTAGCGCTGCGCCATGACCATGTTCGCCCGCGATCTTTCCGTCGCGCACTACCGCAGCTTCGATAGCTATCGCCTTGCCCTGGACGAGGGCGTGACGATACTTGCGGGACCCAACGCGGCGGGAAAGACCAATCTCATAGAGGCGCTGCAGCTGCTGACGAGCGGCGCCTCGTTTAGGCATCCGACCGCAGCCGAGCTCGTCCATGACGGCGTGGGCTCGTGCAAGATCGAGCTGAGGCTCGAGGGCGACGGCCGCGTGCTTGATATGGGATTGAGCGCGGAGGACGGTAAGCGCTCGTTTAGCCGCAACGGCAAGAGATGCTCTGCCGCTGGTGTGCGCGGGGTTCTGCCGAGCGTGCTGTTTTGCCCCGACCATCTGGACATGGTTAAGCGAGGCGCCAGTGTGCGCCGAGCCGCCCTCGATGACTTTGGCATGCAGCTGAGCGCACGCTATGCCGATCTTGCGAGCACCTATGGGCGCTGCGTGACCCAGCGTAACGCCTTGCTCAAGGAGACCTGGTGCTGCCGCGAGATGCTCGGCGCGTGGAACGATTCGATTGCCCGCGCGGGCTCGGCCCTGCTCGTGCACCGGTTGGCTCTGCTCGACCGGCTGGCGGGCCATGTGCACACTGCCTACGGGCAAGTAGCGTCAGGTGAGGCCGCCAACGTGACCTATGCGTCCACGCTGGGGGCTTTGCCCCAGGTCGAGGATCGCGAAGAGCTGAAGGGTTGGGCGTACGAGCGCATGCTGGCCGCCCTTGACGAGCATGCCGACGAGGAAATTCGCCGCGGCGTGACGTTGGTGGGACCGCATCGCGACGAGATTGAGTTTACCGTGGCGGGTCGCTCCGCCCGTTCATTTGCCAGCCAAGGACAGCAGCGCACGCTGGTGCTGTCCTGGAAGGTGGCCGAGGTTGCCGTGGCTCGCGATGTCCTGGGCACCGCCCCACTGCTGCTTTTGGACGACGTGATGAGCGAGCTCGACGGCGAGCGTCGCGGCGCTTTCCTGCGGCTGATTGGCGATGATATCCAGACGGTTATAACTACGACCAACCTGGGGTACTTTACCGATGACCTGCTTGATCGAGCCAAGGTGGTGAGCATGGGTGAGACGTGCTAATTACGAGCGCGAGAGCGAGACAGTCGCCTTCAGCGGGTTTTTGAACGCAGAGCGCCAGCGCATCCTGGCGGCTGCAACGCCTAAGCGCCGTGCGCAGATGGAGGCCGCCGAGGAGTCGCGCACGGTCTATCGCGCATGGAACGCGGTGTGCTCGGGCACGCGCGAGGGGCGGCATGTGACGGGACTGCGCTACCTGCCCGAGTCCAATGAGCTGCTGGTGTATCTCGACTCGCCCTCGTGGACGCAGGAAATGACGTTGTTGCGCGAGATCATCCGCGCGCGCATGGAGCGCGCCGGTGCGCATGTGGACGGCCTGGTGTTCAAAACCACCGCGCCCGGTCACACGCCGCCCGCCGCCAAGGAGCGCCTGCGCCCGGCGACGACCGAGCGCCCGCCGGCCCCGCACGCCGACCTAAGTGAGGCCGAGTGCACCGAGATCGAGCGCCAGGTGGCGCCCATCGAAGACCAAAAACTGCGCGAGGCCCTCGAGAATGCCATGAGAGCCAGTGCCGAGTGGGCCAAGGGCGTGCAAAGCAAAAAAGAGCCTTAAATCGCATCTGGTGGCCTTGTAGAGCCAAATACCCTCGGTCCCGAGGGTATTTTTTTACGATAAACTAGTAAGGCTGTACACATTTTCTTGACTGAAGGAGGACGTGTGGCAAACGAAAACGATTACGATGGCGGCGAGATTAAGATTCTCGAAGGTCTCGAGGCCGTTCGTAAGCGCCCGGGCATGTATATCGGCTCGACGAGCGCCAGCGGTCTGCATCACCTGGTGTGGGAGATCGTTGACAACTCCGTCGACGAGGCCATGGCCGGTTTCTGCACCGAGATCCAGGTGACGGTCCACGCCGACAACTCCATCACGGTCGTCGACAACGGGCGCGGCATCCCCGTCGACGAGCACCCTGTTAAAAAGATCCCGACGCTCGAGGTCGTTATGACGATCTTGCACGCCGGCGGTAAGTTCGATAACTCGGCCTATAAGGTCTCGGGCGGCCTGCACGGCGTAGGCATCTCCGTCGTCAACGCACTGTCCAAGCGCGTGGTCGTTCAGGTTCGTCGCGATGGCAACACCTACGAGATGGAGTTCTCGCGCGGCAAGACCGTCAAGAAGATGGAGGTCGTGGGCACCTCGGATTCGACGGGCACCACCGTCACCTTCTGGCCCGACGACGAGATCTTCGAGACCTGCATCTACGATTTCGATACGCTGCACAACCGTCTGCAGGAGACAGCGTTCCTCAATAAGAACCTCAAGATCGTGCTGACCGACGAGCGCGAGGCGACTCCCCACGTGGAGGAGTTTTGCTACGAGGGCGGCATCATCGACTTCGTCAAGTTCCTCAACGAGGGCAAGGACGTCCCCGAGGCCTTTAAGGAGCCCATCTACATCGAGGGCAAATCGGACCCGGATGCTCCCGTGGCCAAGATGGGCGAGGTCGAGGTTTCCCTGCAGTGGAATAGCGGCTACGGCGAGAACGTCATGTCGTTTGCCAACGACATCTACACTCCCGAGGGCGGCATGCACCTTGAGGGCTTCCGCACCGCCCTCACCCGCGTGATCAACGACTACGCGCGCAAACAGAACCTGCTCAAGGAAAAAGACGCCAACCTGACCGGCGACGATGTGCGCGAGGGCCTTTCGGCCGTTATCTCGGTCAAGCTGCCCGATCCGCAGTTTGAGGGGCAGACCAAGGCCAAG
The DNA here is from genome assembly GCA_905207425.1 of uncultured Collinsella sp. Lineage (GTDB taxonomy): Bacteria > Actinomycetota > Coriobacteriia > Coriobacteriales > Coriobacteriaceae > Collinsella. The sequence continues at coordinate 3,913 of CAJLLB010000001.1, read as the reverse complement.
CTCGGTAGCTCCTATATGCGCGCGCTCACGCTCAAGATCGTGACCGACGGCCTCGCCGATTACTTGGAGGAGCATCCCAAGCCCGCCCGCGAGATCGTCAAGAAGGCGCAACAGGCCTGCAAGGCGCGCAACGCCGCCCGCAAGGCGCGCGAGGCGACCCGCCGCAAGAGCCTGCTCGAGACGGCGTCCCTGCCCGGTAAGCTCGCTGACTGCTCAGTGCGCGATGCCGAGCTGACCGAGCTCTTCATCGTAGAGGGCGACTCGGCAGGCGGTTCGGCCAAGGACGGCCGTCGCCGAGACATCCAGGCGATTCTGCCCCTGCGCGGCAAGATTCTGAACGTCGAACGCGTTGGTGACCATCGCGCGTTCTCGAGTGACACCATCCAGTCGCTGATTACCGCGATCGGCTGCGGCGTCACGACGAGTGCCGGCGACGGCGGCGACTTCGATATCACCAAGGCGCGCTACCACAAGATCATCATCATGACCGATGCAGACGTCGACGGTGCGCATATCCGCATCCTGCTGCTGACGTTCTTCTACAAGTACATGCGTCCGCTGATCGATGCCGGCTACGTCTATGTTGCCTGCCCGCCCATCTTTGGCATTAAGGTGCGCAACAAGATCCACTACGTGTATCCCAACGGCCGCCAGCCCGAAGACGAGATCCTGCGCGACACCATCCAGAGTCTGGGCCTGAACCCCGACGACAACGACGAGGACGGCAAGGCCAAGGACGGCAAGATCACCAAGAAGCGCAAGGGCTATACCGTCCAGCGCTACAAGGGCCTGGGCGAGATGGACCCCAAGCAGCTTGCCTCGACGACGATGGATCCCAAGACCCGCATCCTGCAGCGTGTGTCGATCGAGGACGCCGTGGTGGCGGACCGCGCCGTGCGCGAGCTGATGGGTTCCGAGGTCGGCTATCGCCGCGAGTACATCGAGAAGCATGCACATGATGCACGATTCCTTGACGCTTAAGAGGAGGTAACGTGGCAGACGATATCAACAATAACGAGGGTATGGGCGAGGCCGGCGATGCCGGCATGCCCGACGATCTGAAGCGCCTGCTTGCCCGCGCTGAGCAGGGCGAGGACGGTGATCCTGACGCCTATAACCCCGATGCCGATGATGACGAGGAAGAGGACGACGACGGTGAGCTCGAGGAGAGCTTTGGCGAAGTCGATCGTGGCGCCTCGGCCGGCGAGGATATCAACGGCGGCCAGCTCCAGATTTCGGAGTTTGGCCGCGAGATGAAGCAGTCGTTTATCGAGTATTCGATGTCGGTCATCACGGCGCGCGCCCTGCCGGACGTGCGCGATGGCTTAAAGCCGGTGCACCGCCGCATCCTGTACGCGATGAACGAGAGCGGCATCTACCCCAACCGCCCGCACAAGAAGTCGGCCTGGACGGTCGGCGAAGTTATCGGTAAGTACCACCCGCATGGCGACTTCGCGGTCTATGAGGCCATGGTCCGCCTGGCGCAGTGGTTCTCCATGCGCACGCCGCTCATCGACGGTCACGGCAACTTCGGCAACATCGACGGCGACGGGGCGGCCGCCATGCGTTATACCGAGAGCCGCCTGGCCAAGCCCGCCATGGAACTGCTGCGTGACCTGCAGAAGGATACCGTCGACTGGCAGCCCAACTACGACGAATCGCTCGCCGAGCCCGTGGCACTGCCTGCGCGCTTCCCCAACCTGCTGGTCAACGGTAGCCAGGGCATCGCCGTCGGCATGGCCACCAATATCGCCCCGCATAACCTCACCGAGGCGATCGAGGCAACCTGCTACCTGATCGATAATCCCGACGCCACTGTCGACGAGCTCATGCAGATCATGCCCGGTCCGGACTTCCCCACCGGCGCCATCATCATGGGCAGTGCCGGTATTAAGCAGAGCTACGAGACCGGCCGCGGCTCCATTACCGTGCGCGCCAAGGCTCACGTGGAGTCCACCAAGACCGGCCGCAGCCGCCTGGTCTTTACCGAGATTCCCTACATGGTCAACAAAGGCACCCTGCAGGAGAAGATCGCCCAGCTCGTCAACGACAAGCGCATCGAGGGCATCTCGGATATGCGCGATGAGTCCAACCAGAAGGGTATCCGTCTGGTCATCGAACTCAAGAAGGGCGTCATTCCGCAGGTCGTGCTTAACAACCTGTATAAGTACACCTCGCTGCAGACGACCTTTGGCGCCAACAACCTGGCGCTTGTCAACGGCGTTCCCAAATGCCTGAGCCTGCGCGAGATGCTGCAGCACTACATCGACCACCAGGTCGACGTCGTCACCCGCCGCACCCGCTTCGACCTTAAGAAGGCCCAGGCCCGCGCGCATATCCTCGAGGGCTACCTGATGGCCCTTGACCATATCGACGAGGTCATCAGCATCATCCGTTCCTCGCAGACCGACTCCGAGGCCAGCAGCCGCCTGATCGAGCGCTTTGGCTTTACGCCCGAGCAGACCACGGCCATCCTCGAGATGAAGCTGCGCCGCCTGACCGGCCTGGAGCGCGACAAGATTCAGGAAGAGCTGGACGGCCTGCGCCGCGCCATCGCCTACTACGAGGACCTTTTGGCGCACGAGGAGAAGATCCTGGGCGTCATTAAGGAAGAGATGCGTGAGATCTCCAAGAAGTTTGGCGATAAGCGCCGCACCGAGATCAGCCATGTCGAGAAGGACCTGGACGTCGAGGACCTCATTGCCGACGAGGACATGGTCGTGACCATCACCCACACCGGCTATGTCAAGCGCATCCCGGTGGCCGCCTACCGCGCCCAGAAGCGCGGCGGCAAGGGCGTGTCGGGCGTCAACCTCAAAGAGGACGACGTTATCGACGAGATGTTCATCGCGTCCACGCACGAGTACGTGCTGTTCTTCTCGAGCAAGGGTAAGGTCTATCGCCTGAAGGTGCACGAGCTGCCGGTGGGTACGCGCCAGGCGCGCGGTACCGCGATCGTCAACCTGCTGCCCTTCGAGGAGGGCGAGAAGATCGCGAGCGTCATCAGCTGCCGCGAGTTCCCTGCCGACGAGTATCTGATGTTTGCCACCAAGAGCGGCATGGTCAAAAAGACCGTGATGAGCGCATATGACCGCAGTCGTCGCGACGGCCTGATCGCTATCAACCTGCGTGACGACGACGCGCTGCTGAACGTGCGCCGCGTGCGCGAGGGCGACAAGATTATCCTGGCCACCACCGCGGGTAAGGCGATCATGTTCTCCGAGGAACAGGTGCGCGCCACCGGCCGCGATACCAGCGGCGTTCGCGGTATCGGTATGAAGGACGGCGTGAGCGTTCTGGGCATGGAAGTCACTAACGGCAACGGCGATCTGTTCGTCATCACTGAGCGCGGCTACGGTAAGCGCACGCCGGTCGCGGACTACCCGGAGCAGAATCGCGGCGGTCAGGGCGTCTACACCATCCAAATGACTGAGCGTAAGGGTAACCTTGCGGCCATGAAGACGGTGGGCCCGCAGCACGAGCTGTTCATCGTGACGGAGGGCGCGACGGTCATTCGCGTCAAGACCGACGAGATCAGCCAGACTGGCCGCGCTACCCAGGGCGTCAAGATGATGGCCGTCGACGACAACGACCGCATCTGCGCCGTAGCCCGCATGACGGCCGCCAAGGAGAAGCCCGAAGGCGAAGGTGCAGAGGACGGCTCTGCCCCCGAAGAAACCCCTGTCGATCTAGGCGACGGCAACGACATGCCAGAAGATCTCCTAGACGAGTAAGATGCCCTAGCTGGTAAAAAATATCAGACCCCATATATCGGCGGTCGGCGCACTGCGCGCCGACCGCTTTTTTGACAATCTTGAACCTCGCGTCGGCCCCGGCTGCCCGGCGGCATGCGAAGTCGCCTGCTCGGACAGTCCTGCTCGCACGGAGAGCACATTAAGTGCTCTCCGGCTCG